>CAMOQF010000040.1 GCA_946622645.1 uncultured Blautia sp. | reverse complement strand
ATTTCTGACATCCGATGAGGTGAAATGATCATATGCTGAACAGAAAAAAAGAATGTACCGGCTGTATGGCCTGCGCAAGCGCCTGCCCGTCGGGCGCGATCACGATCAAAGAGGATCCATACGGTTTTCTGATGCCGGAAGTGGATCCCGATCAATGCATCGAATGCGGACTCTGCAACGATATCTGTCCCATCCTCGGGAGACCGGAGAGAACCATCCCCCTGGAAGCCTGGTCTCTGTACCATAAATCCGAAGAGATCGTCCGGATCTCCTCCTCAGGCGGAGCTTTTTACGGCCTTGCGGAGCAGGTCCTGCAGCAGGACGGTATCGTGTTTGGCTGTTATTATGACATATCGCAGAAAAGGGCGTATCTTGCCGACACGGACCATCTGCCGCTCAAGGCCCTTCTGACCAGCAAATATGTGGAAAGCGACATCGGCAGGGACGGACTGTCCCGCGTTGTTTCCGAGGCAGAAAAAGGCCGGCAGGTCCTGTTCTGCGGAACCCCCTGTCAGGCAGCAGGCCTTCGCCGTCTTCTGCAGAAAGAGTACGACAACCTGCTGATCGCGGATTTTGCCTGCGGCGGGGTGGCCGCCCAGCCATACTTAAGCGATTATCTGGCGTCGCTGGAGGAAGAATACCACTCTCCCGTAAAACGGATGAGCTTTCGGGACAAGCATTACGGCTGGGGCCAGTATTGTTTTTATGTCGAATTTGAGAACGGAGAGATCTACCGGAAGACAGCCATGTCAGACCCGTATTTCTTCTGCTTCTTACGCTCCTCCATGCAGCGGCTTTCCTGCCACGGCTGCCTGTTTTCCGACGCCCACCAGTCCGATCTGTGCCTTTCCGATTTCTGGAAATGCGACTTTTTTGACGTGGACCGGAACGACCGGAAGGGACTCTCCCTGGCGCTGGTCTTTACCGAAAAAGGACGAAAAAGGATAGAAAGCCTGAAGGAAACAATGCATATGCAGCAGCTGCCGGTGGAAGAGGCTTCATACCATCTGAAGAGCCGCTTCTGCCCGGAGGAAAAGCTTCCGGAGATCTACCGCGACATGACGTCCGCCCGTACGGAAGGGGTGGCGGCTCTCCGGAACCGTCTGCTGTCGGAGGAACAGAAAGCGTTCTACGACAGACGGCAGCAGATCATGGACGACGAAAACGAACGGGCCCTTCATCCCGATATTGTGGGGAACGGGCAGATCATGGTAAAAGCCTGAAGAATGTTTTTTACAGGAACAGACAGTATCAGATACGATAGAAGAGGGATCGATCAATGTTTTATGACAGTCTGGAAAAAATCGAAAAGGAATTTTTGTCTCCGGAGATCCGGGTGATCAGCTTCGATGTGTTCGGCACCCTGCTTCTGCGGCCGGTCCAGACCGAAGCGGAAAAATTCGGCCTGTTGGAAAAGACGTTTCACGGCTGTTCGGAAGCACACATCAGCTTTGTCAAAATAAGGACCATGGCGGAAGCGACGCTTCGCAGGAAGATCCTGCGGGGAGAGCTGCCCCGGGAGGACGTGAAGATCGAAGAGATCTATCAGACCATGGTGCAGGAATTCGGCCTTCCCGAAGCCGCCGCAAAGACCCTCATGGAGGCGGAGTGGGCTTTGGAGCAGCGGATCTGTACGACCCGGAAGAGCGGCCGGATCCTTTTTCAGAAGGCCCTGGAGAGCGGAAAACAGGTGATCTTCACGAGCGACATGTACCTGACGGAAGAACAGATCTGCACGCTTCTTACCGAAAAAGGCTATCCGGAAGCCGCGTCCACAAAGATTTTTGTATCCTCGGATGTGGGGAAAAGAAAAACCACCGGAAATCTGTACAGACATGTTTTTTCCGAGCTTGCCATACAGCCGCGGGAAATGATCCATATCGGCGACAACTGGGAGCTGGACGTGATCTCCGCCGAAAAGACCGGCGTCAAAAGCATCTGGTTTCCCGGGACCATGGAAGCCTTTAACCGGTACGGCTGCGCCCACCAGCCGGAAAAGATCTGCACGGATCTGACCGACTGGGAGAAAGCAAAAAAGGAACCCGGCATTTCGGTGTTCCAGCAGCTGGCCGCCAACCGGTATTTTGACGATCCCTTCCGCCCCTTCATCCGAAAATCGGATTACAACGCCGATCCCTGGTTTGTGGGGTATGCGGCGCTGGGACCGGAGGTCCTGTCGCTGGTCCGCTGGCTGATCGACACGGCCGGGAGAGAAGGGATAAAAAAGCTCCTGTTCCTCTCCCGGGACGGCTATCTGCCGATGAAGGTATATGAGCTGCTTCGCGAAAAAGATCCGTCTCTTCCGGCATACGGCTATCTGTATACCTCGAGGATCGCGATGCTGCCTGTCATGGTAAAGACTCCGCTGGATCTTTATGATCTGCCGATGGACATCAGCCGGCATACGCCGGAGCTTTTGATCCATCAGCTGTCGTTCTGCTGTGATGAGGAAAAGACGGCCCAGAAACTGACAATGCTAGCAGAGGGAGATCATAAGGGCAGACAATACAGCTTCGGGCAGCCCTTCACCACAGAAGGCTATCAGCAGTTTACAGGGGATTTTATCCGGGAGGCCTATGATCCGGAGATCCACAGGAAGAGCAAGGAGCGGGTCAGGGATTATCTTCTGCATAATAAAGAAGCGGCGGTCGAACCCGGCACAGCCATCTTTGACATGGGCTACAGCGGAAGGATTGCCCAGGCCATCCGCGAAGCTTCCGGCATTCCCGTGCCTGTGTACTATTTCCACGGGGACGGAGCCAGACAGTTTTTGTGCGAGACCCAGGGGAATTTTAAGATCCGGTCGTTCTTTGACTTCAGCCCCTATATGGAAGGGACCATGCGGGAATATGCTTACCTGAAGATCGCTTCTTCCTGCGTGGGGTACGACGAAGATCTGACGCCGCTCTTTGACATCGGACCGGCGGAGCATTACAAAGACGCCGCCACGGCCATGCAGCAGGGCGCCCTTGCGCTGGTGCAGGATTACCTGGCGTTCTTTTCCGCTAATACGGAAGAGACCGGATGGCGGTATCATAACGGCGCCATGGCGTTTGAAGCATTTTTACGCTTCTGCTCGGAGGCGGACAAGAAGATCTACGAAGGCGTGGAGATCGACGACATCCTCTGGGGAGGCCGCCGGAACATAAGCCTGATCTACCTCATGGAAGCACGAAACCGCAAGCTCCCGGACTATGCAAAAAAAGAATGATACAATTGATTTACTACCTAAAAAAAGATAAAAATTCAGATAGTAAATTACTTTATGGGCCGAGTCTGAGAAAAAGGTATAGATATGGAAAAAGAAACGGTTTTGAAAGAATCGATCCTGAACTGGTATCCCTTCCGGCCGGAAGCCGGCCTGTTGGAGATCGGATACAGCTGTAAAGCGCTTACAGAGCTTTTTTGCAGAAGAGTCAGATCTGTGACGTTGGTTGTTTTTTCGGAAGAAGAGTACATAGAAGCAGAAGAAAAACTGGCCGGAACAGGAGGGGGAATAAAGCTCTTTCGTAATCTGGCAGACATAGAGGGACAACAGTTTGACTATCTTGTATGTGTAGATAAGGCTGAAAGCAGGCTGATCGCTTCAGGCAGGGAACCGGAGCAGACAGATCCCGATTCTCGGGGAGGAACAGAAGCCGGAATAAAGACTGGCAGCGCACTTTACAGATGGAAAGAGTTTTTATCTCCAGGCGGAAAGATTCTGATCGGAGCAGATAACCGGTATGGGCTTAAATACTTCTGCGGCGCGGGAGAGCCTGGTACAGGGCTTCCTTTTCTCAGTGTGAACAACTATCCGAAGGAGTGGGTTTTTGATCTGCAGGACGGCAGCCGGATGTACAGCCGTCTGGAATGGAAAGAGATCCTGAAAGAAGCAGGATTGTCTTTGCATCAGTTCTATTATCCGGTGCCGGATAAGACCATGCCGCAGATGATCTTTTCAGACCGGTATCAGGACAGCCGGAATGCCCTCGAGCGGCTGAACGATTATGATTATGAAGACCCCTGTATGGTCGGGATCGAACACAGGATCTTCCGGGATGTGATCGACGGAGGGGCGCTTCCGTTTATGGCCAATTCATTCCTGATCGAGGCGGCCGTGGATGGGAAGCTGACCGACATCGACTTTGCGGTGGTCACGACAGACCGGGGAGAAGAGCGCGGGATGGCGACAATGATCGTGGGTGAGAGCGATGGCGAGACTGCGAGACAGAAGGACTGTCCCCCTGTCCACTTGGTCGTCAAGCGTCCTCTCTGGAAAAAAGGGGAAGAACAGATCCGGCTTCTGCATGCTTACACACAGGAGCTTTCGCAAAAAGGCGTGCCGGTGGTCCCGACGGAACTTGGGCAGGATGAAGCAGGCCTGTTCCTTTCCATGCCATATGTCCGGGAAAAAGGACTCACTTCTGTTCTGGACGAGCTGTGCAGCTCGGACCCGGAGCTGTTTCTGCAGATCTTTGACGAAATCTACAGGTACATCTGCATGTCCTTCACGCCCGGTGAGAACGGAACGGGCAGGGTCTTCATCGATCTGGCACCGTGCAACTGTTTTTATCTGCCGGAAGAGAAAGAGGCGGGCAGACGCCTCCTGTTTTACGACCAGGAGTTTGTGTGCCCGGACGGCACGCCCGCATACGCCATGTACCGGACGATCAAATACTATTTTGCTTCTTCCCTGAAGGCCAGACAGGCCATGTCTGCTGCGGATCTGTATGCAAGATACGCCATCACGGAAGAACAGATTCCTTCCCTGGAAGAAAAAGAAGCGGCTTTTCTGGAGAGCGTCAAAAACACAGGAGAATTCTCCTGGGTGATCCGCTCCAGCACGCCGGATTACGCGGTGATGCAGAAAAGAGCCGAAAGACTTATTCCCGATCCGGAAAAACCTTACCGCAAGGGCTATGTTCCCGGCGTGTTCGATCTGTTCCATACCGGGCATCTTCGCCTGATCGAACGCTGCAAAGCACGGTGCGAATATCTGGTCGTGGGCGTCCTGACGGACGAACTGGTGGAATTCTACAAAGGAAAACGCCCGGTGATCAGCTGTGAAGACCGGATGAACGTTATCCGCGGCCTCCGGGATGTGGACGAAGTGATCCCGGTGGATTTTTCCAACACGGACAAGCTGGACGCCTGGGAACAGCTGCATTACGACTGCCACTTTTCCGGCGACGACCACGTCAATCACTGGAACGATGTCTGGG
Organism: uncultured Blautia sp.; assembly: GCA_946622645.1. Classification (GTDB taxonomy): domain Bacteria; phylum Bacillota; class Clostridia; order Lachnospirales; family Lachnospiraceae; genus Blautia_A. Next base: position 15,307 of record CAMOQF010000040.1, on the reverse strand, counting down.
AGGAGCTCAAAAAACGCGGTTCCAACATGGAGTTCTTCTCCTATACTAAAGGAATCAGCAGCACGGAGATCAAAGAAAGCATGAAGTGAGCCAGGTTAAGACATGTTGAGAAATGTCACCTGCAGAACCGCCCGGAGAGAGGAGAAATCGATGGATTACAACCCCGAGCAACTAAAGAAACTACGCCAGATCGATCTGGAACTGTTCCACAAGCTGGAAGAGATCTGTACAAAACACGACCTCTGCTTTGTGACGGGCTTTGGCACCACCCTGGGAGCCATCCGGCACAAAGGCTTTATCCCCTGGGACGACGACATGGATTTTCTGATGCCCAGGGCGGACTATGAAAAGCTGGTGTCTATTGCCCCGGAGGAACTGAAAGGGACCCGCTATGGTCTTCTGGAGATCAGGACCACCCCGAATTACGTGATCACCTTTGCCAAGCTCCACCGGAAGGACACTGTTTTTCTGGAGAAGGTGGACGAACATGTGCGCTACCACAACGGGATCGGCATCGATATCTATCCCATGGATTACTGGCCCAAGGAGAAACGAAAGAGGGACTGGGTCGCGTTCCGGTGCTATTTTCTGGCAAGGCTCATCGTGCTGACCACCTATGGAAAACCGAAGCTGCCGCCGGGAATGACACAGTGGAAGAGAAATCTTTCGAACGCAGGCTGCATGTGTATCCATGGCGCGCTGAAGCTTCTGCATATCACGGCGCCGATGCTGTACGAAAAATACCGGAAGCTGGCCATGTCCACCTCCCCGGAGGAAGCGGACCGCTATGTGACCGATATGTGCTGGACCTGGATCCGCCATGACAAAAAGTTCACGGGGATGTTCGGGCTGGAATACAAGGACACGGATCTGTTCACGCCGCTCCGGGTTCCCTTTGAAGAGACGACGGTCCCGGTCCCGGAAAAGTACGACAGCTATCTTACCATCGCCTATCGTGACTATATGACCCTGCCTCCGGAGGACAAAAGACATAATCATCTGCCCTCCGTGTTGGTATTTCCGGAAGAATATAAAGAGTACAGGGCAAAGAAGAAACAGAAATAACTGCATGGCAGCAGCTGCAGATCATGAGGTCGACATGAATATACTGTATACAACCAACCAGAATTTTCTCCCGCAGGTCTCGGCCTCCATCGCCTCTGTCTGCGAGAACGACCGGACCTGCCCGGAGATCTGTTTTTACATCCTCTGCTCCGGTTTTACAAAGGAAGACAAGGAGAAGATGACATCTTTTGTCGACGGTTATGCCAGAGAAGGCCGGCCGCGTAAAGTCTGTACCATCGATCTGGAGCAGATGGAATCCTACTTTGACTTTTCCTTCGACACAGCCGGCTGGAATCCGATCATTCTGGCGAGGCTGTTGATGGACCGGCTCCTTCCGGATACGGTGGAGAGAGTAATCTATCTGGACGGCGACACCATCGTGCGGCGGAGCCTGGCTTCTCTGTGGAAAACAGGCCTTTCCGGCTGTGTGATCGGGGCCGTGATGGAACCCACCTGCAGCCGGAAAAGAAAGGCTGCCCTCGGCCTTGCCGGGAAGCCTTACTACAATTCGGGCGTCCTGCTGATCGACCTCCGGTCCTGGCGAAGAGAAAACACCGGACGTGAGATCATACAATACTATCAGGAAAACGGAGCCCGGTTTTTTGCTCCGGACCAGGACGCCATCAACGGCAGCCAGAAGGACCGGATCTGTCCTCTTTCGATTTCCTATAATTATCCCAACACGTACGATCTGTACAGATACCGGCTGCTGGAAAAAAACTGCGATTATCCGATACCCTCCCGCAAGGAGTTCGACAGGATCCGCCAGAATCCGCACATCATCCACTATCTTGGAGAGGAAAGGCCCTGGCGGAAAGGGAATACGCATCGCTTCCGGCAGGATTATCTGACGTATCTCAATAAGACTCCCTGGGCCGGCCAGGGGCTGGAAGAAGGCTGGGAGAAGTACTTTTTCTGCTGGAGGATCTTCAATGCGGTCATGAAACCGTTTCCGATGACGCGGCTTACGATCATCAACAATCTGATACCGTTCATGCTGAAGAAAAAGCACAGCAGGAGATAATGACTCGTGGGGACAGTTCTCGGTGACTCAATGACTCGTCAGCGGGTCGATGAGAACCGTCCCCACGACTCACCCCATTGACGTACCGATGTTCTGCGTGATAAAATCAAGAAAGATGGTAAGAACAAACAAAAAAGACCCGCCCAACGGCGAGTCTGTAGTGAAGCATCGGGGGCTCGAACCCCGGACAACTTGATTAAAAGTCAAGTGCTCTACCACCTGAGCTAATGCTCCACGACGGGATGGTTGTTTTCATCCTGCCTGCCTATCATATCACATAACGCATTCGGATGTCAATCCGAAAGCCAAGAACCGTTTTAAGGAGGATCAGCCATGAGTGAAACACGCCGCCTGGTGACCAGAAGTGATTTTGACGGACTCGTCTGCGCCATGATCTTAAAGGATCAGAATCTGATCGACGAGATCAAGTTTGTGCATCCCAAGGATGTGCAGGATGGAAAAGTCGAGCTTACCAAAAACGATATTACGACCAACCTTCCCTATGACCCGCGCGTAGGGATCGCCTTTGACCATCATGAATCCGAGATGGACCGTCTGCTCGCTACCGAGACCAACGGCAAGCTGATCATCGATCCCAAGGCCCGCAGCGCCGCCCGCGTCGTCTACGATTATTACGGCGGAAAGGAAAAACTGCCCGCCATCACCGAAGAGCTGATGACCGCCGTGGACAAAGGCGACAGCGCGGACTTTACCATCGACGAGATCTTAAATCCCACCGGCTGGGTGCTTCTGCACTATCTGATGGATCCCCGCACCGGTCTTGGACGTTTCCGCAATTTCCGCATCTCCAACTATGACCTGATGATGCAGCTTATCGATTTCTGCATGCATCACACCATCGATGAGATCCTGGAGCTGCCGGACGTAAAGGAACGTGTAGATCTGTACTTTGAACAGGCCGAGCTTTTCAAAAAGCAGCTTCTCGAGACCGCTAAGGTGTATGACAAAGTCGTAGTGCTGGACCTGAGAGACCTCGAGACCATCTATGCCGGCAACCGCTTTATGATCTACGCGCTGTTCCCGGAAACCCAGATCTCCGTCCATGTGGCCTGGGGTTTCCGCAAACAGAACACAGCCGTCATGATCGGCAAATCCATCGTGAACAAAGCGTCCAACGTGGATATCGGAGCCCTTTGTCTGGAATACGGCGGAGGCGGCCACCGCAACGCCGGAACCTGTCAGCTCGACAACGACGTTGTGGATGAAAAGCTCCCCGATATCATCAAAGCGCTCAACGCATAAACCGCCTGTTTTTTACAGTCCTGCAAAGATCCGCATGGCTTTTTCAACGTCTGCGCCCATGGCTTTTTCAGCCGCCAGGGCCAGATCGTGGAAGAAGGTCACGTCCTCTTTTGCAAGCAGCTCTTTTACAGCCTGTGTGCCGGCCTTGGCCATGTAGCTGTAGTAGTTGATCTTGCGAAGACCGTTGGCGATGGCCTTGCGGTAATCCTCGGGGCTCACGCCGGAACCGCCGTGCATCACTAGCGGCAGGCCCGTCTTTTCCGAAATGACCTTCACACGGTCAAGATCAAGGACGGGTTTGGCCTTGTATATGCCGTGCGCTGTACCGAAGCTGGGAGCGAGAGCGTCGATCCCGGCCTCTTTGCAGAATGCGGCCGCTTCTTCCGGATCGGTGTAGACCGGACCGGAGGCCGCTCCTTCGCCGCCCTCGCGGGAGGCAAGAGCGCCTAATTCCGCTTCAACGCCGCAGTTGTAGCCTTTGGCTATGGCTGCGGCTTTTTTCGTGTTGGCAAGGTTCTCCTCATAGGGGAGCGTGCTGCCGTCGTACATAACGCCGGTAAAACCGAGGTCCAGCGCCTGCTGCATATAGCTGAGGGTCTCGCAGTGGTCCAGATGGACGCATACGGGAACCTTGGCATTTTGGGCTGCCTGTACCATCACGGGACCGATCTTGGCGAGAGGAGAAACTCCCTCATGCAGTTCGGCGTGGGAAATGATCACGGGGACGTTCAGGCGTTCCGCCGCGTCGATCACCGCGTTCAGACATTCCAGGTTGGGGGTGTTGAAGGCGCCTATGGCGCTCTTCGTTTCTTCGGCCATCTTCAGAATTTCAACCAGATTGACAAGCATTGTTCTTTCCTCCTTGTTTATTAAAGCCAGAAGCCTTGTCTGATGATCTTTTCCATGAAATCCACCTCGTTTTTTAAGTGGCAACTCCATTATAAAGAAAATTATTTTGTAAAGAAAGCTTCTTTTTTAACGGCTGCGAAGTCGATGCTGCAGGTTCCGCCGGAAATATGTACCGGGATCACATCGTCGAAAGAGTAGTGTACAGGCGTCAGGTCTTCATCTGAAAAATCATACACCAGGACTTCCTGCTTTTTGGGATCGATGATCCAGTATTCCCGTACGCCGGCATTTTTGTATTTGTAGGTTTTCAGGAGCAGGTCTTTGGAACGGGTGGAGTCTGACAGAATCTCTACCGTCAGATCCGGAGCGCCTGCGATGGACCGTCTGTCCCGGTCAAAATCGCGGCAGAGGATAAAAAGATCCGGCTGGACCATGGTCTTGTCATCGTTATCCAGCTGTACGTCGCAGGGTGATAAAAAGATTCTGCATGGAAGTCCGTGGGCAGCAGCACACGCCTTAAACTGAACATACAGTTCACCGAGGATCAGCTGGTGCAGTGCTGAAGGAGCTGCCATGTCAAAGATTTCTCCATCGATCAGCTCCACGCGCCGTTCGTCCGGTATGGCGTAATAGTCCTCCAGAGTGTATTCCCCTTGCCGCTTGTTGAGATATGCGGCAGCGGCTTCACGTACTATATGCCCCCTGGCGGTATCGTTGGGGATGGTATACACAGCATCCGGCGCAGGCAGCAGGGCTTTTTCCAACGCCTGGATGGTAACCTGCCTGGGGGATCCGGTCTTGCCCGAGAAGATCTTCTGGATGGTGCTGAAAGGGATGCCCGAGAGCCTGGATAAAGCTTCATTGGAAAGGCCGAGCTCCTTTTTTCTTGCTTTCATTTCTTCGATCGTCATAAATTTACCCTCCCGAAAGGAACAATTATGGTGTAATTGGAATACCATAAATATACCACAAAGAGACCGGACAGTCAAGATGTGTATACATTTTAGGAACAGAGATTGTCTTTTCTGGCTGCCAGGAAATGGTATGAAACTGCATTTAGCGTTTGTTGATCAGCCGTCTTTACCTGCGTTCTCAATGATGATATAATTTATACAGTATTTTGCGTTAACAACGGTCATTCTTCAGAAAAATGCATAAAAACAGGAGGCTTCACATGGCAAAGCAGGAACCGCAGTACGATTTTTCGCCGAAAGGCAGTTCTTCAGACAAAAAGCCCTCCCAAGGGGACAGACACGGGTCAAAGCTTCCGCTGGTGATCGGCCTTCTGGTATTGGCCGCACTGATCATCGGAGCAGCGGTTTTTTTTCTGCTTCCGAAAGAGAAACAGGTGACGGTAAACCAGGGAGAAGGAAGCGGCTCATTTAAAAAAGGCACGCTGGTCGCCATCAAAGCGAACGATCCGGAAGAAAAAAAGGTCTTCGATGCCTGGAAAGTCCTCTCCGGCAATATTACGCTTTCTGATGAAAAAGCCGCCGCTACCTCTTTTGTGATGGGAGATGAGGACGTCATCCTGGAAGCCGTCTACACAGACAAAGCCTATCAGGTGACCGTGAAAAACGGTGAAGGGAGCGGGAATTATACGCCGGGCGAAACGGTCGTCATAAAAGCGGATGAACCGGATGACGAACATGTTTTCGCCGCATGGGAGACAGACGATCCGGAAGTCGTCCTGTCTGAAGAAAATGCGGAAACCGCTTCTTTTTCGATGCCGGATGCAGATGTAAGCATCGAGGCCGTTTATGAAGAGAAGCCGTATCCGGTGACAGTGCTGAACGGGGAAGGCTCCGGCGATTACAAACCCGGAGAGATCGTGACCGTCAAGGCAGCAGAACCGGAAAAAGAAAAAGTATTCCTGCATTGGAAGGTACAGGAAGGAATGGCGGTCCTGGCAGATGAAAATGCGCAGACGACCTCCTTCTCCATGACCAAAGGAAAGCTGATCCTGGAAGCCTGCTATGCAGATAAAACCTATCCTCTTACCGTAGAAGGCGGCTCAGGTTCAGGGGACTACAAAACAGGAGACAGCGTAACGCTGACTGCGGACCCGGCCCCTCAGGAGGAAAGATTCCGCTCATGGGAAGTGAGGGAAGGCAGCGCGGTTCTTGCAGACCCGGCTCAGGCAACGACAACGCTTACCATGCCTTCCGAGGCGGTCAAGGTATCTGTCGTTTATGAACCGATGACCTACCCGACAGTGGTGGAAAACGGTTCCGGCTCCGGAGAATATGAGCGCGGGGCCGAGGTGACCATCCAGGCGGATTCCGCCGGGAGCGAACAGGTGTTTTCTCACTGGCAGGTTCTGCAGGGAGATATCAGTCTGGCGGATGAACAGGCAGGAAAAACCAGTTTCTCCATGCCGTCAGAAGCCGTACAGCTGCGGGCAGTCTATGCGGATAAGACCTATTCTCTTACCGTTAATAACGGAGAAGGATCCGGAGACTATACGGCGGATTCCGTGGTGAAGATCACGGCAGACCAGCCGCAGTCCGGTTTTCGCTTTGTCAAATGGACAAGCAATTCTCCGGAAGTGGTCTTTGCCGATCAGGCGGCACCCAGAACGACCATTAAGATGCCTCACCGCGTAGCTGCCGTGGAAGCCGTCTATGAACAGATCCCTTACAACGTCAGAGTGACGAACGGGGTCCTTGGAAACAGGCAGACCACAGCGGATTATGTACCCGGCAAGGAAGTGACCATCACAGCAGATGACCGTTCCGATGAAGTGCTGGTCTTCACGCGTTGGAATGTGACGAACGGATCCGTCAGTCTTGCTGACGAAACAGCTGCTCAGACTGCTTTCATCATGCCTTCTTCAGATGTGGAGATCACTGCGGAATATGAATCTGCCATCAAGAGCTACAGACTGACAGCAGAGGGTGCAGAGATCGTCTCTCCAAAGGTGGATGAAGACGGTCTGGTACCGGAGGGCACGGAAGTTCAGGTGAAAGCCTCCGATGCACAGGAGGATGAAGTCTTTTTCTGCTGGGATGAAGGCGAGTTTTACAAGACAGGCACCGGGATCAACGGAAAGCAGGAGATGGAGATCTCCTTTACGATGCCGTCGATGGACTATACCATCCAGGCAGTCTACCTGAATTCCAAAGAAAGATACATAAGAGGAATGAGTCAGTTTACGCAGGATCTGCTGGGTCAGGACGGCAAGTATCAAGGCTATACTTTGAAATAAACCAGAGGGATGATCAATGAGCCAGGAAGAATATAAAATCGGATCACGAGTGTTTGAAGACTGGGAGATCGTACGTGTCATCGGCCATGGAGCCTTCGGGTACGTGTATGAGCTTCAAAAAAACGAATATGGCGTTACAGCGCGCTCTGCCCTGAAGGTGATCCGGATTCCTGCCAGCCAGAGTGAACTGGAGGAGGTTCTGTTCGAAGCAACGGAGGATGACCGGACGGCGATGGAAGAGACTTCTTCATACTTTAAACAGTATGTGGATGAGATGGTAAAAGAGATCGCCATCATGACTTCCCTCAAAGGACATCCGCATATCGTTGCCTGTGAAGATTATAAAGTCATCCGTTATCCGGAAGAGATCCGGTGGGATATCCTGATCCGGATGGAACTTCTGACGCCGCTGGACCAGTATATCAAACAGCAAGGCGGCAGACTGGAGGAAAAGACGGCAGTCCGTCTGGGGCAGGAACTCCTGTCCGCTCTTTCTGCCTGCGAGGCTAAAAAGATCATTCACCGGGATATCAAACCGGCCAATATCTTTGTGACCGAAGACGGCACTTTTAAGCTGGGTGATTTTGGCGTAGCCCGTACGCTGGAAAAGGCTTCCGCAGAGCTTTCCCGGAAAGGCACCGAAAGCTATATGGCGCCGGAAGTATATCTGGGCAGGGAGTACGACCGGAGAGCGGACCTGTATTCTCTTGGGCTGGTCCTGTATCGTCTGGTAAACCGGAACCGCCTGCCCTTCCAGCCTTTGACAGCCGGCCCTGTCCGTCCGCAGGACAAAGAAGAAGCGTTAGGCAGACGGCTGCGGGGCGAAGTTTTTCCGCTGCCTGCAGAAGGCTCTCCCGCGCTGGCGTCCGTGATCGACAAAGCGTGCGCGCTGTCTCCGTCTGACCGGTATGAAAACGCCGCGTCTATGCAGGCAGATCTCGCCGGTCTTCCGGAGAACGCTCAGGAGCAGTCCGCCTTTGATGAAGAGGATGACAGGACCTATGCGGACCGGTCCTTTATAAGAGATAAGAAAAAGACGGACAAACCTTTGACGGAAAAGGCAGAAGAACCGGAGGCAGATGATGTAACCTACAAGGAAAAGAAAATCCCTGTAAAAAAGGAGCCGGAACCAGTTTCCGAAAAAAAACCGGCGGATCAATCAGGAGATAAACAGCCGGAGAAAAAAACGACGGAGAAAAAACCAGGAGAAAAACAACCGGAAGAACCGGATTTCTCAGTGGATCTGTCCAAAACAAAAATCGGAAAAGGATCGATCGCGGCCATCGTGATCGCCGTGCTGATCCTGGCCGGAGGTGTTCTCTATGCCGTGATTCCCAAAACGAAGACAGTGACCGTAAACGGAGGACAGGGGAGCGGCAAATTCAAGGCCGGCGAGACCGTAGCGATCCAGGCGGATCAGCCGGAGGAAGGGAAACTGTTTGAAAAATGGAGCGTGACGGAAGGAAAGATCTCTCTGGCGGATGAGACTGCCCCCGCAACGACCTTCTCCATGCCGTCGGAGAGTGTAGCCCTGACGGCTGTTTATGCGGACAGGCAATATGAAATCGTCGTACAGAACGGCTCCGGAAGCGGGAAATACGCAAACGGAGAAAAGATCTCTGTCCAGGCGGAACCGGCTCCGGCGGGACAGACTTTTGACCGGTGGGAAGTCGTTTCCGGTACAGCCGTACCGGAAGATGAAAGAGCAGAAAAAACCACGTTTACAGTCTCTGATGACTCCGCCACGATAGAAGCAGTCTATGTTACAGCAGAATACACAGCTGCGGTAGAAGGCGGAACCGGAAGCGGCAGCTATAAAGAAAACGAGGTCGTCACAATTGCTGCGGAAGATAAAAAGAATTTCATTTTTGACGGATGGAAGGTTCTTTCCGGGAATGTGGAACTGATGGATCCCTCGGCAGAATCCACCACTTTTACCATGGGAACAGAAGACATTCAGTTGCAGGCTGTCTATCAGGATCTCACCGTGACGGACATCCAAATCGTGGAAGATCCCGCCAAAGAAGATATAGAACTTGAAATTCAGACAAAAAGTACAGATGACAACAGTTACCGGTATCTGGCGGATATCGATTCCTATCCGTTCCGCTGTACACAGGACAGCATATGGATCAATGCAGCTAACGGTAAAGGATCCGGAAGTTTCCGTAATTTCTTAAGCAATTTCGGTTATCCGTCTCCTGCGATGTATGTTCCTTCCTTTACAGGAGAGATCTATGCTGTGATAAAGCGTGACGATAAGCCTTCTGAATCACATTTTGATCCGGAGATCACATTTACGGAGGACTCCTTTACGGTTTATGACTATAATGGTATGGACTCTTTACATTGGGAAGATCCGGCACATATTTCTGTTCTGCAGTTAAAGGCTTCTAAGAAGGTTGATGGAGAATTATGTATACGATATCCCTTTTTCCCTACAGATACAGAATTGTCTGAGACAACGATAAATGTACGAAATGGAATTGCGAAGGTAATCCGGAGAGAGGATGCTGCGTCTTCTTCCTTACCATATCGATATGAAATCGTAGGTTTTTATCCTGCAGATGCTTTACTGGATCCGGTAACATTCACTTACGAGAAAAAGACGGAAGACATTATATCGTCTGACGGAGGCTGCTGGACCATAGTCAACGCCGGTGTCATCTGTCATGATCAGGAAAGCAATTCCGGCCATTCCATCTATGACGAGAACGTGATCCAATATGGACTTTCAAATGTCCTGCATTTATCAGATGACTGGAATCTGAAAAGTTTTACATTTGATAAAGACGGAACCATTACGGCAGATGAAGGATTTATGTTTTCCTCCGGGGTAATATCATTTGAGGATGAGAAATTCCGGATACGGATGGAAAATGAGGCTGATCAGGAGTTAACAGGCATATATCAGATTGACAACGCAAATTATGAGGTTAATGATGCTTCTGTCAAAAAGCCTGAGCATGCAGACACGGATTATTTTGACCAGCTCAATTTTTATGTTCCGTTTTCTTATCCAGGTGATGATAAAGAATATGCAGCCTGCCTTTATGCAGTTAAAACGGTTCCATAAGCAATAATCCGTAAGCTGTTTTGACAGCCGGATCGCAATATGTCTGTAACCTGGTTTTGAGAGAAATACACTTCTGAAAGGTGACAACATGGAGTATTCTAACGGTACATTCGTTTTTGGAGACTGGCAGATCATCCGGGACATCGGACAAGGTTCTTTTGGCCATGTTTATGAAGTGGTAAAGAATCAATACGAAGTGACGGCCCATTCTGCTCTCAAAGTGATAAGGATCCCTGCAACGAAAAGCGAGTTGGATGAAGCCCTTTCCGAAATGTCGGACAGAGAACAGACCATAGCCTACTTTGAAGAGTATGTCAATCAGGTGGTTAAAGAAATATCCATCATGATCTCACTGAAAGGAAGTCCCCACATTGTAGCTTGTGAGGATTATGCAGTCGTGTCTGATCCGGAAGAGATCCAGTGGGATATTCTGATCAGAATGGAACTTCTGACACCGCTGGATCAATACATACAAAAACAGGGCGGTGTATTGGATGAACAGACTGTCATTCGTCTGGGAAGGGAGCTTTTATCGGCGCTTTCTGTCTGTGAAGAGAAAGGGATCCTTCACAGGGACATCAAACCGGCCAACATCTTCGTCACAGAAGATGATTCCTTTAAACTGGGGGATTTTGGTGTAGCCCGGACATTTGAGCAGACTACAAAGAGTCTTTCCAGAAAAGGGACACAGGTCTATATGGCGCCGGAGATACTGGCGGAAAAAGAGTATAACAGAACGGCAGATCTGTATTCTCTTGGACTTGTTTTGTACCGTCTTGCCAACAGGAACAGAATGCCGTTTTATCCCCTGGAAGCAAGACCGATCAAAATGCAGGAAAAAGAAGAAGCTTTTGCCAGGAGATTCAGAGGTGAACCCTTCCCGGACCCGGTGGACGCTTCTCCCGCATTTTCTTATGTGATCACAAAAGCATGTGCTTTTGAGCCGGAAGAGCGTTATCAGACGGCCGGAGCGATGATAAAGGATCTTGACAATCTGTCATACATTACCCAGGTAATCGAAGAAGAAGATGATGATGATGAGAAAACCCTGATAGATAGGACTGTCAAAGAAAAGCAGGACGGGGAAGAAGAGAAAACAGAGATTTTCATTCACGAAGAAAAGCCGGAGGCTGTTGTCGAAGAGAAAAACCAGCCTGCGGATCAGGATGAATCCCCAAAAGAAGACAAAGAATATGATTATTCAGTAAACAAGAATAAAATAAAATTAGGCAAGGATGCCGTTGTTATAATAATAATAGCCTGCATGGCGTGGGCTTTTGCTGTTTTTTATGCCGTTACTACAAAAGACAGCTCAGCTGCCAGAAAAGAAACCTATCAAACGAACAATACAGCTATGAGCACATCTCCTACGGCTGTCCCGACAAAAGTTCCGACAGCGACACCGGTACCGACAGCAACACCGATACCGACAGCAACGCCGGTACCGACAGCAACGCCGGTAGAAAAACAGGAGCACCGTATCTTTGCATATGGAGTTGGAGATGCTTATCCCAGAGGACCGTATACTATTTCTATTGATGAAGCTACAGATGATCAGCTCTGTACTTATCTTTTGGATATAGATGACTATGCCTATGGAGTGTATCTAACCGGAAAACTTCCGGCGATTACCATAGAGAATGGAAAAGGATCATATACGATTCCACAGGACTATCGATACTGGGAAACATATTCCAGACTGGGACAAGGAGGTATTCCAAACCTGCACTGGAAAATCTATGGCGTAATCTATGGAACAGAGGAAGACTGGTCTTTTTCCGACGATGTTACGTTTACAGAGACCGATTATGACTATATTGAAGAAAGTACAATGTGTACCTGGTATGAATCCACATTTTATGGCGAACCTGCTAAATGCTATATTTCCAGGCGTACATTGAGCGCGTCTGAAAATGTGAATGGAATTTTAAAAATTCGGATAAAATGGAGTTATAATGGAGAAGGTATAAGCAGAATCAGATATGCGACGGTCCGGGATGGAAAAGCAGTTATTGTAAAGCTGGAAGACAAGGAAAAACCAAAGAGCAGCAATTATAGTTATGAGATCGTAGGATTTTGTCCGGCAGATGCCGTATTCGAAGGCCCTTCTGGTACATATGACGTTAAGAAAGAAGTCGTTTTATCAGACAACTATGGTTGGACGATGGTGGATGCCGGAGTCTGCCCGTATGATCAGAATGGCAGCTATATGGAAGAGTATGCCAGTCAGAAAGAGTACGCACTGGCTGCGCTTCACCTGCAGGACGACTGGTCAGGAATGCGTTTCTGGATCTCTGAAGATGGTACTTTGAAAAAAAGTGATGGGGGGATCGTACTGTCACCAGAGGTGGTCATGGGACAGCTGGACCTGAAAGAGACGGAATTCCAGCTTTCCGGAAATAAAGAATGGGCGACACGGAAATATGACAGTGAAACGGCTGGCGGGGAAAGCTTTGTTATCAAAGGAACCTATCTGCTGGCAGACGCAGATTATGGACTCTATAGTTCTGTAAATCCACCGGATTCTGCGGAAAGCGATCCCTTTGACTGCCTGTATCTCTTTGTACCATTTACCAGTCCACAAGATGGCCGGGAGTATGTAGCCTATTTTTCGGCAATAAAGAACAATTTATAAGGAAAAACATATTGTAAGACTTGAGTTTCGGACGGAGAGAGCTGCATTATGAAAAAAAAAGATAGAATCTATCTTATTGTGTTTGTGATTATGATCATGATTCCGGTGATCGGATTGTTATTTATGGAACGACCAAGTGAAGCCGGCAGCAGCAGTTATCAGATGACAGATATAGATGACCAGTCTGTCCGGATCGAACGGATGAAATATAATCTTTCTGATAGGGAAATATCAGTGCCGGAAAAAATCTCAGAGAAAAAAGTGACTGTACTGGGAGAAAGTGCATTAAAACCGGGTTTTGGCGTAAATCGGGAAAAAACTTCTTTTTCAATTAAACAGAATATGGCAGAGAAGGTAATTCTTCCCCTGTTCCTGGAAACGATTGAAGGAAATCCCTTTGCAGACTGTCCGGTGTTGAAAAGCATAGAGGTCGATCAGGAAAACACGCATTTTACATATACAGGAGGACTGCTGATCAACAAGGATACACAAACTTTGATAGCTTGTCCCCGCAGTACTGAAGGAAGCATCATAATCCCGGAAGATGTTCTGCATATCGGGGAAAAAGCTTTCTACGGATGCAATATTGTTGAAGTGAAGCTTCCGGAGACGCTGGAATCGATAGGAAAAAATGCTTTTGCGAGCTGCCTGGAACTTCATCAGATCACCATTCCTCCAACAGTACAGACCATCGGGGAAAATGCGTTTGATCGTTGCGGCAACCCACGTCCCGGAAGCCTGGCTGTCCGAAGAGCCGGTGGTGAAATAGATTATCCGTTTACAATTACAGCGCAGGCGGGAAGCAAAGCAGCAGAGTATGCAGAAGAAACAGGATATCCTCTGTCGCTGACAGAATGAAGGAATAACGTGTCATTATGAAAGGAGATCTCTCGTGCGGCAGTTGTTGCAGAATGGGCAGATAAAGAAAAAAACGAACGAACATCGGGATAGATGACGGAACAGGTCAGCGGATGGGAGGAGAAGACATGGACTATTCAATTGGTACATATGTGTTTGGAGATTGGCGGATCGTACGAGATATCGGACAAGGTTCTTTCGGGTATGTCTATGAGCTGGAGAAGAATCAATATGATGTGACCGCTCATTCTGCTCTCAAGGTCATAAGGATTCCTACTACCAAAGGAGAGCTGGATGAAGCGATATCAGAGATGGGAACTAAGGAAGAAGCTGTCGCATATTTTGAAGAGTATGTGTCTCAGATGGTAAAAGAAATATCCATCATGAATTCGCTGAAAGGGAATCCTCATATCGTTACCTGTGAGGACTATACGGTGGTTTCCAGCCCTGAAAAGACCCAGTGGGAAATCCTGATCCGGATGGAACTTCTAACGCCGTTGGATCAATATATACAAAAACAGGGCGGAAAACTGGATGAACAGACCGTGATTCGTCTGGGCAAGGAACTTTCGACAGCGCTTGCTGTTTGTGAAGAAAAAAAGATCATCCATCGGGATATTAAACCAGCCAATATTTTTGTGACAGAAGACGGTTCATTTAAATTGGGTGATTTTGGAGTAGCCCGGACACTCGAGCAGACCACAAAAAGTTATTCAAAAAAAGGTACGCAGGTCTATATGGCGCCGGAAATTCTTGCTGACAAGAAGTACAACAGTACTGTAGATCTGTATTCTTTAGGACTTGTCATGTACCGCCTTGTCAATCGGAATCGTATGCCATTTTTACCTTTGACTGCAGGACCGATCAAAATGACAGAGAGAGAAGAAGCCTTTGTCAAACGATACAGGGGAGAGCCTTTTCCGGATCCGGCAGAAGCATCTGCTGCGTTGACATATGTGATCAAAAAGGCATGTGCGTTTGATCCGCAAAAACGATATCAAACTGCTGATGATATGAAAACGGATCTCGATAACCTCTCCCTGCTCCCTCATATGACCATCAATGAGGATGATGCAAAGACTTTTGTTGATCCCTCTGTTTTGGAAAAACATATTGCATTGAAGAAGGAAGAACGGGCAACATCGATTGCTGCTGATGATGAAAAGACTTATGCAGGTACATCGGAAAGAAAACAGCGTTCAGAAAAGAATTTGCCCGTCAAAGAAGAGATCGTATATGATTTTTCAGTTGACCAGAAAAAAACAAAATTAAAAAAAGGTACCGTGATTGCCCTTATTATCGCTGTACTGGCGATTGCCGCATGTGTGA
>CAMOQF010000039.1 GCA_946622645.1 uncultured Blautia sp. | reverse complement strand
TTTCCCGGTCATGTTTTAATGATTGTAAGAGGCATATCGGAGAATGAATTGTTGGAGGTACGGGGAGGTGTGGGGGAAGGATGGTTTTTACCTGCGGTGGGGATGAGGGATGTTTCGTTTTTTCGGAGTTTGTGTGGGACAACTGAAGGTATAGGAACAATTTTGGTCTTTTTTGAGTGCTCGGGGTTCAGGAGGTGTCCTGTCTTTTGGAGAAAAATGACAGAATACTGATTGATAAATATGATAATTACAGACAGAATAGTGGGCGGATTTGATTTGTATGATATCTTGGGATTGGAGTAAGTCTATCTCGATTGAAAATGAGGGCGAGAGGCGGGAGAAATTGCGGATTGTCTCAAAATTACCAGCTCATCAGGGCTGCTCTTGATTTTTAAAAAAGTGAAGACAGGGCAAGCGAGAGGAGATATATTTAAAAACGGTGAAATTACCTGTTTTTTCAGAGTAGATTAGAGTTCCTGAAGGACGAATGATTGAAATGATAAGGAAATCGAGATATAGGAGCATGCGGCTGCAGCCTGCTTTTCGGAGTGCGCTCCCCCCTCTGGGGAACGGGAGGTGGGACCTTACGCTTGTTGGAGTGTAGTGGAGCGGTTCCTGCCGTATAATGTGTAAAGCGAGGGGAGAGAGTGAATTTAACTGTCTGCTTCCCGTCGCGCAGCTGAAGCGGACGGCGGAAATTCGGGGTTGTCAAAGGCTGCGCTCCCGTGCGGTGTATTTCACCCTTGACATCCCCGAAAGAAGAACGAAAATCGGGTCGACAATAGATATATAAAAAAGCCGCTGCGGTTGCACAGCGGCTTTTTAAAGGATGTTATCAGCCCATATTAACAGTCACATGATATTCAGTCTTGCCAGTTTCAAACGGAATACAGCATCCTTCGATCTCCTTACCGTCTACGACCAAATTCTTGACTCCCTTCTGTACATGAGAGGGGTTCTTGACATCGATGTAATAAGTGGCGCCGCGGAATTTACGGGTGAGGGTGAAATCACCGAAATCCTCGGGGATACAGGGATCGATGCAAAGTCCGTCGTAGGAGGGCTGTACGCCCAGGATGGCCTGCGACAGGTTGCAGAAAGTCCATGCGGCGGTACCGGTGAGCCAGCTGTTCTTGGCCTCGCCATGACGGGGAGCATCGGCGCCTGCGATCATCTGCGAATAAATGTAAGGTTCGGTGCGATGGATCTCGCTGATGTCTTCGATGTAAGAAGGACAGGTCTTTTTGTAGATCTCAAAAGCACGGTTGCCGCGGCCGATGACGGTCTCGGCGATGGAGACCCAGGGATTGTTGTGGCAGAAGATGCCGGCGTTCTCTTTGTATCCCGGCGGATAGGAAGAGATCTCGCCAAGATTCAGATAATAATGTGTATAGGCTGGCTGCAGCACCATGATGCCATACTTGGTATCCAGATGCTTTTTGACGGAATCAAGGGCTTTTTCAGCAAGGCCTTCCTTCACGCCGATGCCGGCCATGACGCAGAAGCCCTGCGGCTCGATAAAGATCTTGCCTTCTTCACAACTGTGTGATCCGACGATCTTCGACTCGGCGTCGTAGGCACGGACGAACCATTCACCGTCCCAGCCGGCATCCAACACAGCTGCATACATCGCGTCGACTGCCTTATCGGCTTCCGCGGCTTCGGCTTCCTTGCCAAGCATGCGGCTGATCACGGCATATTCACGGCCGTATTTGACAAACATACCGGCAATGAAAACGGATTCTGCGACAGGCCCTTCGGACGGTCCCGTCGTCTGGAAGGATTCACCGGGCTCGGTGGAGAAACAGTTCAGGTTCAGGCAGTCATTCCAGTCGGCACGTCCGATCTGCGGAAGGTTGTGCGGTCCGAGATGCGTGTTGGTATAGTTGAAAGAACGCTGCAGATGTACATACAGTGACTGTGCTTTATCTTCCTGGTTGTCAAACGGAACGCTCTCTTCCAGGATAGAAAGATCGCCGGTCTCTTTCAGGTAGGCGGCTACAGCAGCGATCAGCCAAAGCGGATCATCGTTAAAGCCGCTGCCGATATCCAGGTTGCCTTTTTTGGTAAGAGGCTGATACTGGTGGTATGCACTGCCGTCTTCAAACTGCGTTGCGGCGATATCCAGGATACGCTCCCTGGCTCTTTCCGGGATCAGATGCACAAAGCCCAGGAGGTCCTGACAGGAATCGCGGAAGCCCATGCCTCTGCCTGTTCCGGATTCATAGAAGGAAGCGGAGCGGGACATGTTGAAAGTGACCATACACTGGTACTGGTTCCAGATGTTGGCCATCCGGTTGACATGCTCGTTCCGGCTGTCGACTTTGTATGTGGAAAGAAGATCCGTCCAGTATTTGGAAAGCTTTGCAAAAGCATCGTCCACCTGTTCGGAGGTGGAGAAGCGGCTGATCAGATCGTGAGCGGGGTCTTTGCGGATCACATTGGGAGCCACGAATTTCTGTTCCGTGGGATTCTCACAGTAGCCAAGCATGAAGACCAGTTCTTTTTCTTCACCGGGCTCCAGGGTGATGTTGATCTGATGGCTTGCGATAGGATACCATCCGCTGGCAACGGAATTGCGCGCCTTGTTTTCTTTTACGGCTGCGGGGAATGCATTACCGTTGTTGGCGCCTAAAAACTCATCGCGGCTGGTGTCAAAACCATCAACGTCACAGTTAACTGTGAAAAAGCTGTAATGATTGCGGCGCTCTCTGTATTCGGTCTTATGGTAGATGGTGCTGCCTTCGATCTCGACTTCGCCGGTGCTCAGGTTCCGCTGGAAGTTGGTGGAATCATCCACGGCGTTCCAGAGACAGAATTCTACATAAGAGAAGACGGAGAACTCTTTTTTGCCGTCGGTCGTATTCTTGAGGGTCAGACGATTGATCTCGCAGGGCGCATCCACAGGGACAAAAGCCAGAAGATCGGCGGCAAGGCCGTTCTTGGCGCTCATGAAGCGGGAGTAACCAAGACCGTGGCGGCATTCATAAAAATCAAGAGGCGTCTGGGAGGGCATGGTTCCCGGGTTCCAGATCTCATTGCCGTCGTGGATATAATAATATTTTCCGTTGGAATCGACAGGAATGTTGTTGTAGCGGTACCGTGTGATACGGAGAAGTTTGGCGTCTTTATAGAAGCTGTAGCCGCCGCAGGTATTGGAGATCAGTGTGAAGAAATCCTGTGACCCCAGGTAGTTGATCCAGGGGAGAGGCGTATTGGGAGTGGTGATGACATATTCCTTGGCCTGGTCATCAAAATGTCCGAATTTCATGGATATCCTCCTTGTAATCCAAGTTGATGTGTGACGAGCGAAAACGATAAAGGAAAAATAGTTTCGTACGTTCATAGGCCGGACGCCCGTGTGTACTCACTAGAAGTATAGCGGATAAACAAGCGAAAATCAACAGGTTTTCGTTGAAAAACAGGGCTTTCGGAACAGTTTTTTACCTTGTTCGAAAAGTTTTCGCGAAAGTGACAGTAAAACGAAACTTTTCACCAACGGGCGTTAAAATCTCACGAAATCCTTTTGTGCATAAGCACAGTTACGAAAAAACAGACCTTGTTTTTCGAAAAAACTCTTGATTTTGAGGGTGGATAACGGTAGAATAAAAACGAAAACGATTTAGCCATTTATGAAAGTATGAGGATTTCTGATATGGCTTCTATGAAAGAAATCGCTGCACGCTGCAACGTTTCCGTTGCCACTGTGAGCAAAGCGATCAACGGATATTCAGATATCGGCGAGGATACCAGGAACCTGATCCTCAACGCAGCCTCCGAGATGGGCTATCTTCCGAATTCTTCTGCGCGGGCGCTGAAGACCAAGAGGAGCTACAATCTTGGCGTCCTGTTCTTTGACGAGGGCATGAGCGGACTTACACACGATTATTTTAATCATGTGCTGGAGCATTTCCGAAGGGCCGCACAGGAGCAGGGCTACGATATCACCTTTGTCATCGGAAAAGATTCCGGACGAAAGATGAGTTATTATGACCATTGCAGATACCGCGGTGTGGATGGCGTTGTCATGGCCTGCGTGGATTTTTACACGGAGGAGGTGCTGGATCTTGTCAGATCCAACATTCCTCTCGTGACCATCGATCATACCTTTGACGGGACCATCGCCATCTGCTCCAACAACGCGCTGGGCATGGAGACCCTTCTGGATCATATTTACCAGAAAGGCCACAGGCGGATCGCCTATATCCACGGAGAGAATACCTCCGTGACCAAGATAAGGCTCAGCAGCTTTTACAGGACAGCACAAAGCCTGGGCCTGGATATTCCGGAAGAGTATATCCGGAGAGCGGCTTACCGCGACGCGGACAAAGCAGCCATCGAGACTGCGGAGCTTCTGAATCTTCGCCAGCCGCCCACCTGTATTCTGTATCCGGATGATTACGCCGCGTTCGGCGGTTATACCGAGATCAGGAGCCGGGGCCTGCGGATCCCGGAGGATATTTCCATCGCAGGGTTTGACGGGCTGGACGTGGCCAGGGTCCTTGCGCCGAGGCTTACGACCTTCTGTCAGGACACCGCCTCTATCGGACGCCTTGCCGCCGAGAAGCTTATTGACCTGGTGGAGAATCCGCGGACGACCGTCATTGACAAGTATGTTGTCGACGGCACGTTGTTTACGGGCGGCTCGGTCAAGACGCTGCGTGCCCAGACTTGACAACAGACAGAGTAGGAGTGAATATAATGATTCAGAAGATCAGATTTAATACAGCCCAGGATGTCAAAGAATTTGTGGAAGCAGCGGATGCCTGTCCGTTTGACGTGGATATCAGCTATGACAGGATCGTGATCGACGCAAAATCCATCATGGGCGTGATGGGAATGGATCTTGGAAGAGACCTGACCGTACATTGCCATGGAGAGTGCGAGAGCTTTGAACGTGCGATCGCAAGATGGGCTGTGGAATAAGATCTGCGCCTGCTGTATTGACTGCTTTAGAAGGAGACCGATATGATTACAGCAAACGGAAATTATCTGAAACTGCCCGGCAGCTATCTTTTCTCACGCATTGCCGGAAAGGTCAGCGCTTACAGTGAGACTCATCCGGAACAGAAGATCATCCGGCTGGGGATCGGAGACGTGACGCAGCCTCTGGCACCTGCGATCATCGAAGCCCTCCATAAAGCAGTGGACGAGATGGGACAGGCGGAGACCTTCCGCGGCTACGCGCCGGATCTTGGATATGCCTTCCTCCGGGAGACCATCGCAAAAGAAGATTACGTTTCCCGCGGCTGTCAGATCGCTGCGGATGAGATCTTTATCTCAGACGGAGCCAAGTCCGATTCCGGCAATATCCAGGAGATATTCTCCCGTGATGCCGTTGTCGGCGTGTGCGACCCGGTTTATCCGGTGTACGTTGACAGCAACGTGATGGCTGGAAGGACCGGAAACTATAACGAGCAGAAAGGCTGCTTTGACAGGGTGGTCTATATGCCCTGCCGGAAAGAGAACGGTTTTCTTCCGGAGCTGCCTGAGACAGCGCCGGACCTCATCTATCTGTGCTTCCCCAACAACCCCACCGGCCTTGCCATCACCAGGGATGCTCTCCGCCAATGGGTGGATTATGCAAACAAAAACGGCAGTGTGATCATCTATGACGCTGCCTACGAGGCGTACATCTCCGGTGAAGACATTCCTCACAGCATCTATGAATGCGAGGGGGCCAGGACCTGCGCGATCGAGATCCGCAGTTTTTCCAAGAATGCCGGGTTTACCGGCCTTCGTCTTGGCTTTACCGTGGTCCCGAAGGATCTGGTGCGGGGCGGAGTCGTTCTGCGCGATCTGTGGGCAAGAAGGCACGGCACCAAATTCAACGGAGCGCCCTACATTGTCCAGAGAGCAGGCGAGGCAGTCTATTCGCCCGAAGGACGGTCCCAGCTGAAAGATCAGGTGGCTTATTATATGCGGAATGCATCAGCCATCCGCTCGGGCCTTGCCGACGCCGGATATGAAGTCTACGGAGGCACCGATGCCCCCTATATCTGGATGAAAACCCCGGACAATATGTCTTCCTGGGACTTCTTCGATCATCTGCTTGAAAAAGTCCAGGTGGTAGGCACTCCCGGGTCAGGCTTCGGAGCGGAAGGGGAAGGATACTTCCGTCTGACCGCTTTCGGCACATATGAAAACACGCTCGAAGCGATTGACAGAATCCGTAATTTATGAAAGAATAGAAGATAAGGACGGCCGCGTACTGCAGAGAGATCTGCACGTCCGCGGCCTTTTTTCAGGGAGAGAGATTATGCGATTCGGAAAGATCCGTATAGAAGACGGCTTCTTTATCTATACCCGTCATATGATGGCAAACAGCATCCCGGTACAGGACATCGTCTGGGGCTACTGCAAAACAGAACATGAGGAAAACCGCCCGGAACGTTTTCTGCTTTCTTACGCGCTGGTGATCATTACCCGGCGGCGCAAAAAGTATGAGTTCGAAATGCCGGAAAAAGAGGCGGAGGCCTGCATACAGCTCCTGCGCGCGCTCAACAGAGAATTCGTCTGGGGCCGTCCGGAGGGCGGACGCATCCCTCTTGCCAACACGCCCAATATCAGAGACTGCGGCGCTCTTTCCACCATCGACGACCGGCAGGTCCTTCCGCACCGGCTTTTGTTCGGCGGAGACCTTTATCATCTTTCACAGACAGACCAGCGGATCCTCATTGAAGATTATCATCTGAAAAAGGTCATCGATTTCCGTTCGGGGACCGAGATCCTGCACCGCCCCGACACCGAGATGCCGGGCGTCGAGTATTATCATATTCCGATCCTGGATGAGGAGGAAGAGGAGGTGCTTCATCCCGGCAACTGGCAGATCATGACGGACAGGGGGGAGGAACTGTCCGAAGCGCAGATGGAAGAGCTCTACGAGAATCTCGCCGTGGACCGCTATTCGGTCCGGCAGTTTGCGCTGTTCCTGGACGTTCTTCGAAAGAATGACAAGGGAGCCGTTCTGTGGCACGGAGGCATCGGAAAGGACAGGACAGGCGTGGCGACGGCCCTGCTTCTGACCATCCTGGGGGTCCCCCGCAACACGATCCGCAAGACGTATCTGAAAAGCAACGGATGCCTTGCGGATGAAGAACGCTTTATGCGCCGGATGCTGGAAGGCAAAGGCGAGGACCTGACCCTGCACGAACAGCGTCTCAAAAATTTCTATACCGTGGATGAATCCTACCTGAACCGTTATTTCTACCGCCTGAACCAGCACTATGGTTCCATGCAGAAATTTCTTTCTGAGGAGCTGCTGCTGACGCCAAAGGAAATCGACCAGCTGAAAGAACGTTACCTGGTGTAGATTGACAAATCGACTGATATTGTTATAATGTTTACAACGCAGCGATATGCGGAAAGAAGCAGGGATCGTGACAGCCCGGAGAGCAGAACGGTCCGTGCGTTTACCAATGAATGCATGCTCTCATGAGAGGTGAAATCAGAACATCAATGGAATATGATCAATTAGAAAAAAATATCATCGACATGCTGGAAGAGGAACAGATCAAGCTCGGATATATAGAAGAAGCCGTGCGGCTCTACTATCCTCTGAAGAGCCTGAACCGTTTTCTGGGAACAGACGCAGACGCAGAGGAGATGACCGCCCTGCTGGAAACCTTTGCCGAAAAGCAGAAGGAAAGGTTCGGTGAGATGCAGATCTCCGAAAAAAAAGACCGGTTCTGCCTGCTGATCCCTCCGCAGGGAGCGGAATATGTGCATGAGCATATGGGGGACAATCAGTTCCTGCATGCGCTGACGAAAGCGGTTTCTGTCCACGGGACCACCTTTGAAGATGTATTCGAAGTCTTCAGGAGCTTTTCGACGCAGGTCGTCATCGAAAAGATGGACGACGAGGATTATGATTATCTTGTCTATTTTGCGGACGGAAAGCCGGACGGATACTATTACTGCCTGACGGATGAGGGCGGGCATATCATCTACCATCGCTACACAAAAGACGATTATCAGGATCTGTTTTAGAGTTTGAAAGAAACTTTCATGCCCTTTAGTGAAAATGTCTTGCGGGCAAGCGTTTTCATGGCACCGGAACAAGAAAAAAATTGGCAAGTTTGGAGATTGTTTGTGCTTCAGACTTGCCATTTTTGTGCATTTGTGATAAATTTATACTGTGTTTTTTATGCCGCTTCTTGCGGACAATATTTATGCCGTTCGGCTGTATGACTGAGGATAAACAGAAGATGAACGAGAGTCAAATGGAAGGGAAAAAACCAAGAATCGGCCTTATGGTCGGAAACTATCACACGGACCTTCCCACACGGGTGGTTGCCTTGCTGTATCAGCATATGAAAGAAGCAGGCGTGCCCGGTCAGATCTATCTGGGTACAGAAAGCTCCAGCTTTATGATGGAGTACCAGATGGAGGAAAACCGGTTCGATTACACATATTCGTCGCTGTACGGGCTTTGTAAATTTGATCAGCTGGATGCCATGATTATCTCCATGGGGACGGTGACGCTGTATCAGTCTACCACGGACGAAGGAGCTTTTCTGTCCCTGCTTCCGGATATCCCGGTGATCCTGGTGGGCAACGACTACCCTGTCAGGCGCGGAGCCTCCATCATATCGGACAATTATAACGGTATTTCCCAGTGCGTCCGCCACCTGTATGAGGTACACAACTGTCGTAAGATCTGTTACGTGTCCGGCAGATATGAGATCCGGGAGGCCTATATCAGACTGCAGGCTTTTAAGGACGCCCTCAGGAGATACAATATGGATCTGACAGACGACATGATCGCCTGGGGAGACTTTTCGGAACATGTCGACAATGCTGTCCGGGGCCTGCTGGAGAGGTATCCGGATATGGACGGCCTGGTCTGTGCCAATGATGAAATGCTGATCTCCGTTTATCGTGTGCTGCGCGAAAAAGGGATCGTTCCCGGCAGGGATATCTGCGTCACAGGTTTCGACGATATGAAGATGGCCCGGCACATGGTCCCGCCGCTTACGACTGTTGCACAGGACTATACGACCATGTGCAGCAAGGCTTTTCAGAAGACGATGGATATTCTGGAAGGCAGGCGTGTTACTTCGGAGGTCATTCCCACTCCGTTCGTGTGCAGAGGCTCCTGTGGCTGCAGCTACCAGGAGGAACAAAAAAGTCAGGATGACTCCAGGGGAAATCTTGTCCAGGACGTTCTGCTCCGGCGACAGAATCAAAGACGTTCCTGGATCAGCGCTCTGCTGGTGCGCGAACTCCTGCTGGAGACTGTCCATATCAAAACATTCTTTGAAAAGATCGGCGACAACTTTGCAAAGCTGAAGGTGAAAAGCTCCTACATCTGCCTTCTTCCGGAACCGGCTGTCATTCAGCCGGGGGAGATCCTGACGGATGTTGATCATATGGTGCTCACCATGGTCCAGAAGGGCGGCAGCTATAACGCCTATGACATGGAGACCGGTCCCAGGATCACGCAAGAGGAGAATTATCTCGAGACAGTCGGTCTGGCGGACGGTATTTATGTCACTTTTCTCCTGTTCTATGAACAGACGCTGTACGGAACGCTCAGCGTAGAGATCGAACCCAGGGAGATCGATCTGTATTATGCATTCTCACTGGAGATCGGCACCAGCATCCGATATCTTTTCCTGTCTCTCGATCAGCAGCGATACCGGGCTGAGCTGCAGGCCATTGCCAGGCACGACGATCTGACGGGGCTTTACAACCGGTCCGGCTTCGACAGCGCGGCAGCCGGCTATGTTTCTCTGTATGAAAGCGAGAGAATGGTCCTTTTGATGGCGGACATGGACCACCTGAAAGAGATCAACGACCGTTTCGGCCATCTGGAGGGAGACAATGCCATTATCGAGACCTCCCGGATCCTGCGTGAAGCGCTTGGAAAAAACAACCCCCTGGGACGTCAGGGAGGGGACGAATTCGTCGGGATCATGACCATCCAGGATGATTCGGACATCGAGATGCTGATCGAGCTGATCAGACGGAAATGCGATGAATACAACCTCCATTCCAACAAGCCTTACCTGGTGGAGATCTCCGTCGGGTGTACCGCATTTGACAGCAACGAGTTTGGAAGATTTGAAACGATCTGGCGCAAAGCCGATCTGTCTCTTTATAAAGCAAAAGAAAAACGCAGACCTACATCAATAAAGGAAAAACTGTAAGCATCAGAAAGGAGCGGAACACATGAACGCAGCAGCAGAATACAAGAGGTGGATGGAGAGCCTTCCGCAGGATGATCCTTTGTACAAGGAACTGGACGCCATCAAGGATGATGAAAAAGAGATCTTTGAACGTTTCTATCAGGAGATCGTATTCGGAACGGCTGGCCTCAGAGGCATCTGCGGTGCCGGCACCAACCGCATGAACGCACGTACTGTCGGCAGAGCGACCCAGGGCATCGCCAACTATATCCTGAAATCCGGCGTGGATCCGTCCAAAGGTCTGGCCGTCGCCTATGACTGCCGTTATTTCTCCAAAGAGTTTTCCGAGCTGGTGGCTTCCATCATGGCTGGAAACGGGATCAAAGCCTATCTCTTCCCGTCCATGCGTCCGACGCCGGAGCTTTCCTTCGCCATCCGTAAACTGGGCTGTATCTCCGGAGTCAATATGACGGCCAGCCACAACCCGAAGGAATACAACGGCTACAAGGTCTACTGGTCAGATGGCGCCCAGATCTCGGGAGAGGTCTCCGACGGCATGCTCTCCGAGATCCAGAAACTGGACTTCTTCGACGAGTTTAAAGCGATGCCGCTGGATGAAGCCGAAAAGCAGGGACTTGTAGTGATGATCGGCGACGAGATGGACCGTGCGTATCTGGACTATGTAAAAGGCATGAGCCAGCATGATGACGCGGACCTTGATAAATCCGTCTGTATCGTATATACGCCGTTGAACGGCGCCGGATCCATACCGGTCCGCCAGGTGATGAAGGAGATGGGCTTTACCAACTTCCACACTGTCCCGGAGCAGACGGAACCGGATCCGGAATTTACAACGGTCGGCTACCCCAACCCTGAAGATCCGCAGGGCTTTGCGCTCTCTGAAAAGCTTGGCAAAGAAGTGGGCGCCCAGGTCCTGATCGCCACAGACCCTGACTGTGACCGTATGGCGATCGAAGTGCTGGGAGAAGACGGGGAATATCACTTCTGGAACGGCAACCAGACCGGCGCGATGCTGATCAATTACATGGCCGAAGGACTTACCGCATCCGGAAAGATGCCGGAGAACCCGGCCCTCATCAAATCCATCGTGACCGGCGACATGGGTGAGACCATCGCAAAAAGCTATGGCATCCGGATCTTCAAAGCACTGACCGGTTTTAAGAATATCTGCGGGAAGATCCATGATGTGAACGCTGCCGGCTGCAATTATTTCTTCGGATATGAAGAGAGCATCGGATGCGCGCCTGGCGAAGCGGTCCGCGATAAAGACGGCGTGTGCTGCGCCATGCTCGTGGCCGAGATGGCTGCCTACTATGCAAAGAAGGGCATGACCCTGAACGACGCGCTGCAGGAAGCATATCAGAAATACGGTTACTTCAGCGAGGATCAGGTATCTCTGGTCAGGACGGGAGCGGAAGGAGCCGCCCTGATCGGACGGATCATGGACGCTTTCCGCGAAGGAAAACCGCAGTCGTTCGGACCCTTCAAGGTGGAAAAGACCACGGACTACATCAACGGTTACGAAGACATACCGGCATCCAATGTGCTTCGGTTTGACCTGGGCGACGGCACCTGGTTTGCCATGCGTCCCTCCGGAACCGAGCCGAAGATCAAATTCTATTTTTACGCGGTGGCTGATACAAAAGAAGTGTCCGCAGAGCGTGTGGAAGAGATGAAGAAGGCTGTCGACGACCTGGTGCAGGGCGTCAGATAAACCGACCGGATACAAAAGACCTGTCAGGAGGAACATACAGTTTCCTGACAGGTCTTTTTTCACAGGGAATCCTTCCCCCGCAGGTACAGCAGATAATCGCTGACCAGCATGGCCAGCTTGAAGGAAAGAGCGTCCTCAAACCTTCGAAGGTCCAGGCCGTACTTTTTCTCAAGCTTCTCAAAACGATACACCAGAGAGTTGCGGTGTACATAGAGCTGGCGCGAGGTTTCGGACAGGTTCAGGTCATTGTCGAAGAAAGTGCGGATGATGTGAAGCGTCTCACTGTCCAGATCCTCCAGCGATTCAGAACACAGGATCTCGTCCACGAACATTTCGCAGATATCCCGGGGAAGCTGATAGATCAGCCTTCCGATCCCAAGATGTGCATATCCGGACACATGGCGTTCCGCATTGAAGATCCGGCCGATCTCCAGAGCCGATATCGCTTCCTGGTGGGCTTTCGAAGCCAGGGAGAGGTTATGGAAAGGATTGCTGTAGGAGATGCGCGCCGTCACCATCGCCTCTGTATTAAGAGCGCCTACCAGCATATGGGAGATATTGTCTGTCTCATCCAGACTGCCCCTTTCATCCAGCTCCTGCAGGACGACGCAGGTCCTTTCGCTCATGGGGATCAGATAGTCCCTGGTGCGCTTGCCCATCACGGTCCGGATGATGGAATGGATCCCTGTATCCATCGGCTGGCTGGTCTCGATCAGAAGAACCACGCGGGGAGCGGCGGTCTGGATGTGGGCTTTGTGTGCCTGCCGGTCCAGTTCCCTGTCCGTCAGGTGGCCCAGGAGGGCGTCCTGCAAAAACTGCGTCCGGTCATTTCTGCCTGAAGCGGCGGACAAAAGACTTTCGACCTGGCAGACAGCAAGCGGTCCGATGGCGCCTGCCTGTTCTTCCGGACCGGAGACCGCGAGCAGACCGATCGTTTCACCGTCTTCTTTTATATGAAATAACGTAGTACCGGCAGCTGTTGCCTGATCTTCTTCTGCATTCCAGAACTGTTCTGCAAATGCTTTTTCGGGAAGGGCAGATCCTCCGGTCTGACAGAGCGCAGCGCCGCTCTCATCGATCAGCGAAAAGGAAAGACCGCAGGTCGATGTCCATCGCTCCAGACTCTGTCCGATTATCTGAAGATTCTTCATAAATGTTCACTCCTTTCTGTCATCTTATCATAACAGAGACGGGATGTCATCATAAACTCCTTTTCTGACAGAATAATACCTGAAATTCAGGAAATATACGTTGCGTTGTACGTACAGATGGAGTACACTGTAATCAGAAAAAAAGGAAAAGGAGAATCAATCCAATGAAAGCAGAAGAACTCATCAAGATCAGAGAGGAAAAGAAACTCACCAAGACCGAGTTTGCGAAAGAGATCGGCGTGACGGCCATGCTCCTTGGAAGATACGAGAAGGGCAGCGCGTCCATTCCGGAAGAAGTCGCAAAAAAAGCTCTGGCGTTTGGGGCTGCAAAGGAAGCAAAAGAGACCGTCGAGAAAAAGGCTGAGAAAAAAGTCGAGAAAAAGGTCGAAAAAAAGGCCGAGAAGGCTGTCAAAGCTGATGCAAAGAAAAGCCCGGCGAAGGCGGTCAAAAAAGCCGCGAAGGAAAAAGCAGCTCCTGTTTTTACCATCGAATCCAAAATGGGCGGACAGATTACCTATGATGAGGTTCTGAAAAAACTGCCGAAGGGCGTAGAGCAGATCTATGTCAAACCCGAAGAGAACAAGGCTTACTGGGTAAAAGGAAAGAAGAGCGGCGAGATCCTGCTTTGGGAGTAATGCCTGAAAAAGGCTGAAATTATTATGCTTTAACATAAACTGAGCCTGCAAAGAGATTCTTTGCAGGCTCGTTTTTCATCTTTACTGGTTTTTGGGGGATCACAGCACGAAAGCGTGAAGCATGGCCGCCAGGCGAAGCAGAGACTTTTTGCCTCTGGCAAAAACGGATTCATAAAAGTCTTCGCAGTATTCATATCTCTCGCCCTTGATCCACTCCGGCGTATACTCTCCGGATCTGTACATTTCATAATGGAGATTCTCTCTGATTGACATACCTCATACCTCCCTGCTATATTGAAATTGTATTTGTATTCTGACACTATAATAACATTTAGAATTTTCATTGCTACATGCTCACAGACAAAAGATCAAAAAGGTTTTTTGTGCTGTGAGTACAAAAAGGAGATCGACATGGGTTTTACGATCGAGGATATGCTGCTCGTCTCCAGGCAGCGCTATGAAATGCAGATGGCAGCCGGCAATGAAGGCTGGTCCAACTCGATCAGCTGGCTTCTGATGCTGGAGGACGTCACGATCATCCACAATTTCAGCGGAAAAGAGCTGGCGGTCACGACCGGGCTTGGCTTTCCTACGGAAGAAGCCCTGCTGGAGCTTGTGCGGCTTCTGATCCAGCAGAACGCATCCGGCCTGATCATAAATACCGGATATTATATAAAGGAGATTCCCGATTCGGTCATCCGATACTGTGACCAGAACGGCTTTCCGCTTCTCACGGTTCCCTGGGACGTCTATCTGGCGGATATGATCAAAGATCTGAGCATCCGTGTCTTTCTGCAGTCTTCCACGGACGAACAGATCTCGGAAGCGCTGATCCGGGCGATCGAGCATCCGGAGGAAAAAGAACATTATATACAGGACCTTCTTCCGCACTTTGATACCGACGGGACTTTTCAGCTGATCCTGATCTCTGCAGAGGACCTGGATAAAATGGATACGGTCGAGCGGCGGCGGATCGCCTATCGTATGCAGCTGTATCTGACCAACCTTACGCATAACGGTCATTTTTTCTATTATGACGGATGCTTTGTCGTGATCATCAATGCGGCCGGAGAGAAACAGGTTCATGAGATTATCGACGCGTTTCACCAGAGGCTGTCCCAGAAGATGCCCGGCGTTTCCATATGGATCGGCGTCAGCAGCCAGGTGATCGACATCGTCAGCCTGAAGACAGCCTATCTGCGTGCCGGGGCTGCCTTGTCCATGGCAAAGGATCACAATATCACGCTGCAGTATTTTGACCAGATGGGGATCTATCAGCTGCTGTATTCGGTTCCGGACCGGGAACTGCTGTGGAATCTGTGCCGGAAGAGTCTTCAGCCCCTGCTTGCGTATGACAAAGAGCATCATTCCAATTACGTTGAGACACTGGAGATGTACCTGCAGACCAGCGGCAGCATTCAGGCGATGGCAGCAAAGATGTACATCCACAGAAATACCATAATTTACCGGATGAACAACATCAAGCAGCTTCTGGACTGCGACCTGGAAAAGGCCGAAGACCGTCTGCTTTATATGATCGCATGCATGATCCGGTATATGAAAATATAATAAACGATCAGTAAGAGAGAAGAGTTCCAAATGGTTTTCAGTTCACTTGTTTTTTTATGTGTGTTTTTGCCGGCGGTTGTTCTTCTGGAAAAGGTGATGCCTTCTGTCCGGGGAAAGAACGCGGTCCTTCTGGCGGCCAGCCTCGTATTCTATGCGTATGGCGAGCCGGTATACATCCTTCTTTTATTGTTTTCAACTCTGTTCAACTATGTCTTTGCCCGGCTGGTGGACGCGGCAGAGGGCGGACACAGAAAACTTCTGACAGCAGGAGCCGCAGCCGTCAATCTGGGGATCCTGGTCGTCTGCAAGTACGCTGGTTTTCTGGTGGGGATCCTGAATGACATACCGGGTGTCGCGCTTCCTGTACCGCAGATCGTGATGCCGCTGGGCATCTCTTTCTTCACCTTTCAGGCCATGTCCTATGTGCTGGACGTCTTTCGGAAGAAGACGGAAGCGGAAAAGAATTACGCCCGGGTGCTGCTGTACATCGTTCTTTTCCCGCAGCTGATCGCAGGACCGATCGTCAAGTATCATGATATCGCGGAACAGCTGCGTTTCCGTACGGAGACGGTGGAAAAGACCGCTGCCGGGATCAGGAGGTTTACGGCCGGCCTTGCCAAAAAGGTGCTGATCGCCAATACCATGGGAGCCTGCGCGGACGCTCTGTTTGCAGTCTCCAACGCTGAGATCACCATGGCGGCCGCCTGGCTCGGAAGCGTTTCCTACGTGCTGCAGATCTATTTTGATTTCAGCGGATACAGCGACATGGCCATCGGAATGGGAAAGATCTTCGGCTTTGATTTCCTCGAAAATTTCAACTACCCCTATATATCCGTCAGCATCCGGGAATTCTGGAAACGCTGGCATATCTCCCTCACGACCTGGTTTCGTGAGTATCTGTATTATCCCCTGGGCGGGAACCGGAAAGGCAAAGCGCGGACGATCATCAACCGTCTGATCGTTTTCTTTCTGACGGGGCTCTGGCATGGCGCTGCATGGAACTTTATCGTGTGGGGCCTGTACAATGGTTTTCTGATGCTGCTGGAAGAAGCCCTGCCGTTCTTTAAGAAACAGCAGTCCGGACTTTCCAGGTTGATCGGACATGTCTATGTGATCCTGGCGGTCACCATCGGCTTCATGGTCTTCCGGGCAGAAGATATGGCGCAGGCCGGCGCCTGGCTGTCCGCGATGTTCACAAAACCGACAATGCTTCCGGCACAGTGGAATGTCGTCCTGCAGCAGCTGACGCCGGTCTTTCTGGTCACGTTCGCCGCAGCCTGCATTGCGTCCTGCCCGGTCCTCAAAAGGATCCGGACATCCGGCAGAGCCGGGGTCTGCCTGGACATAGTGAGCCTGGCCGGTTTTGCGCTCTGTATTCTGTCGCTGGCCGGCGGCACCTATAATCCGTTTATCTATTTCCGGTTCTGACCGCTTACAGGAATGAAGATATGATGAAGACTTGGAAAAAGATCTACTGCATCGTTTTCTTTGCAGCCGCGCTGATCCCGCTGCTTGGTATGGCAGCCGGAAAAAACGTCGGTTCCGCCGAGAAAAGGCGTCTGGCAGAGTTCCCTGCAGCAGTAACAGAAGGAAAACTGAATATAGATTATCTTTCACAGCTGGGTGATTATTTTCAGGATCACTTCGGCTTTCGAGATGAGATGATTACAGCCAACTCGCTGATCCGAAGCAGAGCGCTGCTGACTTCCACGGTGGATACGGTTATCCAGGGGACGGACGGATGGCTGTACTACCGTGACTCGCTTCCTGATTACCAGGGGACGGAGCTTTTGTCTGACCGGAGCATCTTCAACCTTGCTCATACCATCCGGATGACGAGAGAGATCCTGTTTGGCCGAGGCATCCGTTTTGTGTTTGCGGCAGCGCCCAACAAGAATTCTCTGTATCCGGAAAACATGCCGTATTATGACGCTATGGTGATCGACAGATCGCGTAACCTGATCCGTCTGCAGGACAAGCTGAAGGAGATGGGCGTACCGTATGCGGATCTGGACGCCGCATTGCGGGGACGCGATGAGGTGCTCTATCACGCGAGAGATTCCCACTGGAACAACATGGGAGCCGCAATCGCCGCAGATCTGATCATGCAGGCGGCCGCACTGGATCATACAGATTTCTCCCAGGAAAAATACCAGGTCAGGAAGGACTTTTCCGGCGATATGGACCAGATGGTCTATCCGGCCGCTGTCACTCCGGAAGAGGAGATCCGTTTTGAACCTGGGCCTTCATTTGATAACCAGAGCGAAATCGAAGATTATTTTGCGCCGAGGGTGGAGACCGTGAAGGAAGGGCATCCGGGCAGTCTCCTCATGTTCAGGGATTCCTTCGCTAACGCGCTGATCCCGTTTTTGTCGGATGGATTCGGCCATGCGCTGTATTCCCGCGGTATACCGTACCAGATGAATTTTATCGAGCAAACCGGTGCAGACTGTGTTATAATAGAAAGAGCAGAACGTTTTCTGCCGGAAACGGCCCAGAATCCGCCTGTTCTGGAAACGCCGCTCCTGTTTTTCGAGACAGAGCCGGTCAAGGATTCTAAGGAGGAGCTGCTGGACGCGGAGATATTCCGTCAGGGCCTTCTTTACGGAATAAAAGGCCGTATCCCGGAAGGAAAACTGGAAACAGAAGACCGCATCTATATCCGGATCAACGGGAAGACCGTTCACGAAGCGTTCCCGACAGATCTGAAAACAGAAGATGCCGTCTATGATACCGGGTTCTGTCTGTACGTTCCGGAAACGGAGCTCGATCTTACAAAAGGAAACAATGTAGAAGTCATCATTTTTAGCCGGAATGAGCTGTATGTTGTTCAGGAAGGCAGCCTTACATGGGAGGAAGAAGAACGATGAAGAAAAAACGATTGACCACTCTGACAGTCGGGATGCTCCTGACAACTGCCGCTTTTTGTACAGTTACGGCTTCTGCCGAAGAAACTCCTGCGGAGACTGTCGTAGAGGAGAGCGCGGAGGAAACAGCCCCGGAGGCAGAAGACAGCGCTGCGGAGCAGGCGGAGATCCAGGATATCGTCCTCACAGTGGGAGGGCAGGAGCTCACCATTAAAAACAGTGCAGAGACCGCGTTTGTCAATGCCACTGCAGAAGAGTCCGTACAGAAGACGGATGAAGCGGCCGAAGATGACCAGACGGAAGAAGCACCGGCGGCAGCGCCTGTGTTCGATGTGACTCTGGAAGAAGCCGACGGTACCGCTCATATCTTCGCAGGGATCGATCCCTCCTCCTGGCAGGAACCGGAGCTTGTCAACGAATACGGCATTCTTTATATCCGGTATGCTGGCGGAGAAGCGGCGGAGGACATCGAGGAGAAAGAACTCGAAGAGCCGGTCACCGTCTATACGACAACAGAAGTCAACATCCGCAAAGAGCCGTCCATAGACGGAGAAAAGATCCGCACCGCTTCCAGAGGCGAAGAACTGACTCTCACAGGCGCTGCGCCGCAGTGGCTGCATGTGACCTTCCAGGACGGTGATGGTTATATCTTCCATGCCTATTTGTCTGAAGAAAAACCGGTTATAGAGACTCCGGCACCGCAGCCGGTCCAGCCTGCACAGCCTGCCCAGCCTGCCCAGCCTGCGCAGCCCGTACAACCGGTTCAGCCGGTTCAGCCGGTTCAGCCGGAGCAGCCGGTTGAGCCAGAGCAGCCGGTCCAGCCGGAGCAGCCAGCCCAGCCGGAGCCCGTGGTGGAGATCAGCCGTCAGAATTTCCCGGACTGTGATGACCCTTCTCATGGGTATTATGATGTCCGCTACAGTGACGGAAGTGTAGAATACATTGAGTATTAAATAATACAAGGAGAAAAGATATGACCAGATCAAAGAAAATACTGACCGCGGCTTTGATCCTTCTGTTCACGCTTCTGATGACTGCCGGCGTTTTCGCGGCGGGAGACAAGCTGAAAGCTCCGAAGATCACCAAGGCTTCAAGCGTATCTTATAACAAGATCCAGCTGGAGTGGGAAGCGGTACCCGACGCGCAGAGCTATTCTGTGTTTTATAAGGGCGGCCGGTTTACAAAATGGACCCTTGTAAAAAGCGGGATCCGCGGAACACAATATACCCATGTATCCACGGCCAAACGTCCGGTCGCCGCGGGAACCACCTACACCTACACCATCAAAGCCGTGAACGGCACCAGGGTCAGCACGATCGGTTATCAGACAAAATCAGTCAAGGCTGTTCCGGGGAAGGTTTCCATCAAAAAGATCACCGTAAAAGCATATAACAAACTGTATATCACATGGAATCAGGTCGAGGGAGCTTCGGGCTACCGGATCAGCCGTCTGGAGAATGGAAAGTGGGTCACCTTGTATAATGCAAAGCCGACCGCATCTGCCTGGACATATAAAAGCAGCGCCAAACACCCCATTGATCCGAATCAGGCCTGCAGCTACAAGGTCCGGGCTTATATCAAAGCGGACGGAAAGACCGTTATCGGAAACGGGACTTCCGTCACGGTCCAGATCCTGAACAACAGCCGTGCTTCCGACAGCGTCGGGACGGCTGAACAGAAGACCCTGCGGAGAGCGCAGGTCATTCTGGGCAAGATCACAAACGCTTCCATGTCCAAAGAGGATAAGCTTTGGGCTGCCTTCCGGTATGTGATGAACACCTACACGGGCAAAAGGCCCAGAACGCCGCACTACACCGGGCCGGACTGGCCGGTGATCTACGCCAACGACATGTTCCTGGACGGTAAAGGAAACTGCTGCAGCTATGCCGCGGCTTTCGGATACCTGGCAAAGGCGTGCGGTTATGACACGGTGTACTGCATCAACAGCGGCGGACATGGCTGGGTCGAGATCAACGGTCTGATCTACGATCCGGAGGAATACAGGAATACGGCCCATAAGTATTACGGTACAAGCTATGCGCTGGTGCCCAGCTACAGGCAGGTCGTCTCCTGGGCTGAGACCAATCCGAATGTCAAGATCAGGATCTGACGGATTGAGGCTCCGGTTTTCATGCGTTCGTCAAACTGACAACAAAACAGGACCGTTTTTGTGCGGTTCCACCGTGGCGCATTCCGCGGCCTTCCGTTATACTGGGTTACAGTAAGACAAAAACGTTCACTTTTTGGAGGAAAAAAGAATGGCAAGTTTATCACTTCAGCACATTAACAAAACCTATCCCAACGGCTTCCAGGCAGTTAAAGACTTCAACCTGGAGATCGAAGACAAAGAGTTTATCATCTTCGTAGGACCGTCCGGATGCGGAAAGTCCACCACCCTTCGTATGGTAGCCGGCCTGGAAGAAATCT
>CAMOQF010000038.1 GCA_946622645.1 uncultured Blautia sp. | reverse complement strand
CAATAAAATAAATTCCACCCAAATCATGACCAGAAGGGCAAAGTATGAAGAGACTACTCCTCTTCAACCTCTCCCAAAAGCGTGACCAGAAAAAAGAGGATTGAGGAGGCTGCTCCTCTTCAACCTTCTTCCCTCAAATCGTGACCAGAAAAAAGAGGATTGAGGAGGCTGCTCCTCTTCAACCTTTTTCCCTCAAATCGTGACCAGAAGAGAAAAGTATGAAGAGACTGCTCCTCTTCACCCTTCTCTCCAAAAGCGTGGCCAGAAAAGGAGGGGCCCGGGGAGGGAAAAACGGGCTTCGCCACTCCGAGTGCTTTCCCTCCCCGGAAATCCTCCCTTCCGTCCGCGATAACCTAAAGGTATAACCCAAATTAGCCTCCCAAGGCTAATCTGAAAAGAAAACCTTTTCACATTCGGAGAAATGTGATATCATAAAACTACCTATGTAAACTTGCAGGAGCGTAATGAGCCCGATTCGTTCCTGCACCCCAAGGAAACAGGAACAAAAATCATGCTGAATGAAGAAAAAATAAAAGTCATGAACAAGCTCGCCATCTATGAAAAAAAAGATGGCAAAAAATACCTCCCCGTCAGCCGCTACTACCGCACGGACTATATCGGCCTCGCCCTCATCAAGAACTTTTTCCTGGTGACGATCGGCTACATCCTGATCGTGATCTCCGTGGGGATCTACTTCGGCGATTTCCTGATGGAGAACATCCACAAGATGGACCTGATCCGGATGGGCACCTACCTGGGGATCGGCTATCTCATCGCGCTTGTGTTTTATTCGATCCTGACCTACATAGAATACACCGTGCGCTACCACAAAGCCAAAAAGAGCGTGCGCGAATACTATCAGGAGCTGACCAAGCTGGAAAAGATGTACAACCGGGAGGAAAGACGTGCCGGTGAACTCTCCGGCGGCAGGAGGAACGACGGATGACAGCATTACTGGAATTCAAACAGAAGATCAAAAATCTGTATGCCCGGGCGGAGATATACCTTCTCCCGGTGATCAAATTTGCGCTGGCGCTGGTATGGTTTTACTGGATCAGGCAGAACATGGGTTATTTCCAGCAGCTGAACAACATTTATGTGCTGCTGATCCTGTCCCTGATCTGCTGTATCCTGCCGTCGGGCGTGATGGCTTTTGTCGGGTTCGTCCTGATCATCGGCCATTCCTACGGACTGGGCCTGGAGGCATTCGGCTTCACGCTGGTGCTGATCATTCTGCTGACGGTCCTTTTTCTGCGCTTCTCCAACGGGCAGAATGTGGTGCTGGTCTGCACGCCCCTGTCCTTCGGGTTTGACATCCCGGTCCTGCTCCCCATCGGGAGCGGTCTTCTGGGAAGCGCCTTCACGGTGTTCCCGGCAGCCACGGGCGTGATCCTGTACTACTACATCCGGATGCTGAAGACCCAGGTGGACGTTCTGACCGGCAAAGAGATGGAAACGCTGGAAAAGCTCAAACTCCTGGCGGACGGTCTGGTACAGAACTGGCCCATGTGGCTCACAGTCCTGGCTTTTGTCATTACCATCCTGATGGTCAACCTGATCCGGACCCGCTCTTTTGATTACGCGTGGCGCATTTCCATCGTTGCGGGCGGCATCACCTATGTGCTGGTCCTGTTCCTGGCGAGCTACTTTATCGA
The DNA here is from genome assembly GCA_946622645.1 of uncultured Blautia sp. GTDB lineage: Bacteria > Bacillota > Clostridia > Lachnospirales > Lachnospiraceae > Blautia_A. The sequence continues at coordinate 18,897 of CAMOQF010000038.1, read as the reverse complement.
GATCAGGCTGGACATGCCCCGGCTTCTGATCCAGACCGGGATCTCTGTCGTGGCAGGTCTCATCCTCGAGTTTTTCTTCTTCGGAGGGGACTATACCCGGACAGAACGTCTGGAGTATCAGGACGACGAGTACTATTACTATGTAAAAGCGGTGCCGAAGGCTTCCGTAGGCACTTCCAAGCGCAGCATCAAGCGCATCACAGGCCATCCGGCCAGGGAAAACAAGCGTCAGGCGGACCCCGTCGTTTCCTTTGAAAAAGCGGGCGGCCGCAATCCTTATCAGGCAGGTCCTGTCCGGAACAGGCCGGCGGACAGCCCTTATTCGGCAAACCCGGCCGTGGACCATGTAGACTATGAGAAAAAACTGGAGGAATCCCTGAAGGATCTCTGATCCTCCCGACCGGGATCTTCCGCAGGAGCGAACAGAAACAACCATCATCTGGAGGAGAGTTACGTTGCAGGAGCTGCTGTCTTTTTTACCTATATCCATACCAAAGATATCGCTGCCGGTCATGACGCCCATCGATGTGATCGAGATCCTGCTGATCGCTTTTTTTGCCTATCAGTTCATCGTCTGGATCAAATATACCCGGGCTTATACGCTGCTGAAGGGTATTCTGGTGGTGGCTGCTTTTGTTGCGGGCGCATATCTGTTCCGGATGAACACGATCCTGTTTATGGTGAAGAACCTGGCCAACGTTCTGATCATCGGCGTGATCATCATCTTTCAGCCTGAGCTTCGGAAGGTGCTGGAACAGCTCGGTGAAAAGAAGATCGTTTCTTCTCTGATCCGTTTTGACAACGGCAGGGAGGTGCGGGAACGCTTTACCGACAAGACCGTGGGCGAGATCGTCAAGGCCAGCTACGAGATGGCGGCGGTCCGCACCGGCGCCCTGATCGTACTCGAACAGGATATTCTGCTGACGGAATACGAACGGACCGGCATCAACATCGACGCCGTCGTCACAAGCCAGCTCCTGATCAACATATTTGAACACAACACGCCTCTTCACGACGGCGCCGTCATCATACGGGGAAACCGTGTGGCGGCAGCCACCTGTTATCTGCCTCTGTCGGACAACCGGGAGCTTTCCAAACAGCTGGGCACACGCCACAGAGCGGCGGTAGGGATCAGCGAAGTGAGCGATTCCGTGACGATCATCGTTTCAGAGGAATCCGGCAGCGTATCCGTCGCACAGAGAGGCAGGCTCAGAAGGGATATTCCCAGCACCACGCTTCGGGAGATCCTGATAAAAGCACAGAACAAGAAGGTCGTAGACAACAGCCGGATCCGTCAGCTCTTGAAAGGCAAGAGAAAGCATGAAAAAAATTCTCACTCATAATATCCCGTTAAAACTGATATCGATCCTGATCGGATTTCTGGTCTGGCTCATCGTGGTGAATATCGACAATCCTGTGATCAGCAGGATTTTTACGCTCTCGAACATAGAGATCCTGAATGAAGCCTATATTGACGATGTTCTTGAGGAATCGGGCAAGGTTGCTCTCCGGAGCGACGAGAGTCCAACCGTCCGGGTGATCATCACCGGCGAACGGAAGAACTTAAGCGGCATCACTTCCAACGATATTCATCTGACGGCCGACATGCAGCAGGCGCTGAGTCTGAACACGGATCCCGTGATGATCCCCATTGCGGCCTCCTGTGACAAAACCGGCGTCACCAGTATCAGGGTGACACCGCCCAACCTGAGCGTCAAGCTTGAGGACAAGGCCACCAGCAACTTCCCGATCACCGTGAATAACGGAGACAGCAGACCGGGCAAAGGCTACGAGATCGGCACACAGACGGTGGAGCCTGACAGCATCCGCATCACCGGTCCGTCGTCCCTCGTCAAGATCATAGACAAGGTGAACGTTTCCACATCCGCTGTCAACGGCGCCACGGAAGACGTGACGGAGAGCGGTTCGATCGAAGTCATCGATAAAAACGGAGAATCCTTCTCCAGGATCGCCCTGGCCAATCTGCGCTTTGACAATGACGGAAAAGCGACGGTGACGACCAATCTCTGGAAGACCCGTTCGGATATCTCGCTGGATATGACGGTGGCAGGCATGCCTGCCGAGGGCTATATGGTGGATGAGATCGACACGGTGCCGGATACCATCAGTGTGGCCGGCACGGACGAGGCTCTGGAAGAGCTCCGCAAAAACGGGAACCGGATCCGCATCGAGGACGCGACCGTGGATGTGACGGATGCGAAGGAGGACGTCGAGACAAAGATCGACATCACACAGTACCTTCCGGAAAACATAAAGCTGACCAGCGGCAGCAGCACGGAGGTCTCGGTCATCGTCACCATCCTCCCGGACGGCGGCAGATCGTATTCCATCCCGACGTCCAGCATCCGCGTGCTGAACAAGGCGGATGATATGCAGGTATTTTTCGAAGTCGACAAGTTCGAGGTCAGGCTGACCGCAGACACATCCGACGGTCTGGATGATTTCCATGCGGAAGATGTGGAAGCCAGCATCGATCTGAGCGATAAAGAAGAAGGGACATATGAACTTCCTGTGGAATTCGACCTTCCGGACGGCATACGGCTTCTGCGGCCGGTACACACGGACGTGACTGTTTCACGAATTTCGGTACAGGAAGATACAGAAGAATAGCAGAGGATAAATCTATGGTAAGCAGAAAGGTTATGATCAATAACCCAACGGGACTGCATCTTCGTCCTGCCGGCATCCTGTGCAAAGCAGCGCAGGAGTTCAGCTCGGTCGTCACATTCACCTTCGAAGGAGGGACGGCCAACGCCAAAAGCGTGCTAAGCATACTCGGAGCCTGTGTCAAGACGGGCAACGAGATCGAACTGGTCTGTGAAGGCCCTGACGAGGAGGAGGCTCTGTCTTCGCTTCTTACTCTGATCGAAAACGGACTGGGAGAATAAAGGGGGAACATCATGAGGAAAAAAACCATTGCATTTCTGGTCGCTGCAGCAGTATGCATTTGCGATGTACTGCCTGCCGGCGCAGAGCTTTTATCGGACGGCGAGCTGCTGACATCTTATGAGACAACGGAAGAAGCAGCAGCTTCCCGGCAGGATCCATCCGTCCCGGAAGAACCCGCCGCAGAGCAGGCCGATTCCGGAGAAGCCGCGCCGCAGGAAGCCGTGCAGGAGCAGACTGCGTCAGAAGAAAATGTCCAGGAAGAGCAGTCACCGGAAAAGGATGCCCAGGAGCAGACGGCACCGGAAGAAACTGTGCAGGAAGAAACCTCCGCAGAGACGGAAGATCTCCCCGAGGAAGCGGAAGGATGTTCAGACGAAGCTCCCGCGGAAGAACTGACGGATGGCGAAGAAGAACCGGAACCGACGGATGATCTGCCGGAAACCTATGCGGAAGAAGACCCGGGGACAGCGGTCCCTGCATCCGCCTGGTCGGTGACCGGAGGCGGCTACAAGCTGCAGAAATCCGCTGAAGAAAACACCTGGTACACGGCGGAGGACGGTATTGTAAAGATCAGCACGGACGGACACAGCGGAAGATACCTTTTTGACGAAGACGGCTTCATGGTGACGGGCGTCGTTTCCATAGCGGCGGATCTGCCGGGCAATCCTTGCGGCGCAGCCTGCCAGGTATGGTTTGCGGACAAATCCGAAGCCATCTGCTATGACCAGGCGGCGGCAGAGGCTCTCACGCCCGCTGACAGCACCATGGGACAGCTGCAGACAGCCCGCTGGCGTTATCAGGACGGCGCTTTCAGCTACTTCAATGCAGACGGTGCTTTTACGCCGGTAAGCGCTCTTGCGGAGCCGGTCAAAAATACCAACGGCTATTTCGAGATCGACGGGAAATGCTATGCGCTCGCCGATGACGGGAAGCCGAAGACAGGCCTGGTCAAGCTGGGCACGTATCTTTATTATTATTTCCAGGAGGACACAGTCCCCGCCGGACAGATGTTCATGGGCGGATGGAAGATGTTTTCCTATGCAAAGGGCGACAAGTGGTTCTACTTTGCGCCGGAAAGCGCCGGAGCCGACAAAGGCAAGGGCGATTTTCCCCATGTGCAGAGACTGGTCCGGATCCCGGCGGTCAGCAAAAACTTTGATGTGATCCTGGATCACAACAACTACATCAAAAAGAACATCAAGACCAAGGTTAACGGAAAGACGTACGTGGTGCCCCAGAGCGGTCTTGTCTATCGCTACAAGCTCGTTAAAAAGGGAAAGAACCGTTATTTCGTCGGCGGAGACGGCTCCGTCGTGAACTGGAAAAACTGCTGGCACAAGGTCAACAACTCCGTCAATACCTACTATTACTTCGGAAACACGCCGGGCCTTGTCGTGGAGAAGAAAGGCTTCCAGGCCGTCACGAACGCAAGCGGCAAGTTCCTTTTCTGGGAATATTTCAACAACAGCGGCAATCCTCTCCGGAACCAGTTCATGGGAAGAAGATATTTCCGCAACGACGGCCGCATGGCCAGCGGCATCCTGACCGTTGACGGCGTGCCAAGGTTCTTCCAGGTGTCGACCGCTTCCGCCGCTAACGGAGAGTATCTGGACTGCGGACTGTTCAAGCACAACAACAGATGGTATTACGCGACGCCCGGGACAGGCGCTCTTGTGAAGAACGGCTGGGTCACGATCAACGGATCGCCCCGGTGCTTTGAAAACTACTGTATGGTGACCAACGCCTTCCGTGCCTATAACGGAAGATACGGCTATCTGAACGGAGACGGAGTCTACATCACGGGCTGGGTCACCGTAAACGACAAACAGAACCTTGTCCGCTACATCAATCCGAACGCGCCGGGGTATTACACCAACACCTGGGCAACGATCAACGGCCTGCAGTACTATTTTGACGGAAACGGCTATCGTAAGAACGATGTTTCAGGCATGGTAAAAGGACCTTATATGGTAAAGGTCGACAGAGTCAACTGCGTCGCGACTGTGTACAATGCGGCAGGGACGATCCCTGTCCGTTCCATGAGGATCTCTCCGGGGGCTGCCGGGACACCGACGCCGGCCGGCACGTATACACTGCAGAGAAGCGGCAGATGGCAGGCTCTGATGGGACCGTCCTGGGGACAGTACGGGACTCACGTGGTGGGCGCCGGCAGAGGCGGGATCTTCTTCCACTCGATCCCCTGCTCTTCACCGGGGATCTACAATGTACCCTCGTACCCATATAATATCCTGGGTATCCCTGCATCACACGGCTGCATCCGCTGCTGCGTGGCTGATGCAAAGTTCATTTATGACTATTGCAACGGGGCCCGCTGTGTGATCTTCAGCGGTACCTACACAGCCAGTGAAGCTTTCAAGGGACCCCTGGGCCGTCCGGCTCTGGTTCCCAAAACATCCGGGGCAGATCCCACCGATCCGCTTCGGTGATCCGTCATAAAAAAGGTAAGGGGTTTTTATGAAGTATAAGAAAAGAACAGCAGCCGGTATTCTGGCTGTACTTGCGGTTCTCTGCCTGTCCGTTCTGGCGGGAATGCATACTGTCGCGGCGGACGCAGGGGGGTATGACCGCAGCCAGATGCTCTGGCCTGGCGGTCCTGCCGCTCCGCTTCAGCGCGCAGGGGACAACAATACCGATGATGAGCCCGGAAGTCTGACGCCCACGCCCACGCCGACTCCGACACCGGACCCGAAGGCCTGGAAAAAGATCGACGGCGTGATCCATAACGGGAGCGGCCTGCCGATCCCGGGCGCGATCAAATACGGGATCGACGTTTCGGAGTGGCAAGGCTCCATCAACTGGGCGAGAGTGGCCGACGCCGGTGTGGATTTTGCGTTTATCCGGATCTGCGCCGGGACGGGTTATCTCGACAAACAGTATCAGGCCAATATGACAGGCGCCAATGCAGTGGGTATTCCCGCAGGGTGCTATGTGTACAGCCATGCGCTTGATAAGGAAGAAGCCATCAAAGAAGCACAGCTGGCGATCCGGATGATGCAGGGGTACAGAATTTCCTATCCCGTGGTGTTCGACATGGAGGACAGCAAGCAGGCATCCCTCAGCGCCGCCACACTCACGGATATTGCGCTTGCGTTTACCAGAGAGATCAAAAATGCCGGCTATTATCCGATGGTATATCTGAATCCTTACTGGTATACCTACAAGCTCGACATGAGCAGACTTAGCGGTCTGGACCTGTGGCTTGCCTGGTACGGAGACAGTCTCATGCCGCCTTTCGCAGCCTACCGGTACAGCATCTGGCAGGGCACGGGCGGAGACACATCACAGGGTCTTATTTCCACCAAAAAGCTGATCGACGGCATCCCCGTCAACAACGCCATCGATGTGGATATCGGTTTCGTTGATTACACGCTGAGGATCACACCGCGTACGGCAAAAGATCCTTCCTATGTACCCACCCCCACGAACAGAAACGGCTGGGTGGAAGAGGACGGAAAGACCTACTACTACAAAAATAACAAAAAGGTATACGGCGTACTGAACCTGAACGGAAAACGGTACCGTTTTTCCAGCTCGGACGGTCATCTTCTGAGGAAGACATTCCTGTTTTACAACAGCATGCAGAAGGCTGCCTATGTCGGAGCCGACGGCGCTTTTGTGAAGAACACCTGGCTGACCAGGAAAGGGAAACGGTATTATTTCGGCAATGACTATTACAGTGTCAAAGGAGCACAGACCATCAACGGAAAAGGCTACTACTTTGACACGAAGGAATGTTATATGTGCACGGACGTTCTTCGGCTGGGAGCCGACGGCTTTGTGTACTATTACGGTCAGGACGGCGTGATGGCGACCAAAGGATTTACGCAGGTCGTCCGGGACGGCGTGACCAGCACTTATTATTTTAACAAACAGGGAAAATCCTACAAAGCATGGCACACGATCAAAGGAAAACGATATTATTTCTATTCCGGCAGAAACAAGAACACCGGCATCCGCGTGGAGAACAAAACACTGGTCATCAACGGCTATCGGTGCGTGTTTGATGAAAACGGCGTGTGCATCAGCAAGACAAAAAACAATTCCTGACCAACGGGAGGCTGCCGTATGCGGCAGCCCCTTTTGACAGAAAGGTGAGAGGAACATGGGAAAGTTCAAAATAACAGAATGCCCGGATATCGAAGGCCTTAAGGTGATCGAGCCGACCGTCTTCGGCGATGCCAGAGGGTATTTTATGGAGACTTATAACTACAACGACTTCCACGAAGCCGGGATCGATCTGCAGTTTGTGCAGGACAACCAGTCCGCCTCCCATTACGGAGTGCTCCGGGGGCTTCATTTTCAGATCGCCCATCCTCAGGACAAGGTGGTCCGCGTCATCTCCGGAGAAGTGTTTGACGTTGCCGTGGATCTTAGAAAAGATTCCCGGACCTTCGGCAAATGGTTCGGCGTGATCCTCTCCGCGGAGAACAAAAAGCAGTTCTTTATTCCGAAGGGGTTTGCCCACGGCTTCCTGGTACTGTCCGAAAAAGCAGAGTTCACCTACAAGTGTTCGGATTTTTACCATCCCGACGATGAAGGCGGCCTTCAGTGGAACGATCCGGATATCGGCATAGACTGGCCCATTCCGGATGGAATGGCGGTGGAGCTTTCGGAGAAGGATGCCCGCTGGGGCACTTTTCAGGAATATTGTGCAAAATAGGAGACGTTCATGCTGAACAGTATAATCGGCCTGCCCTTCGAGGTGATCAGAAACCGGCGGCTGGTCTGGAAACTGGCCAAAAACGACTTCCGCACCCGATACGCGGGCTCATATCTGGGGATCATCTGGGCTTTTATCCAGCCGATCGTGACGATCCTGGTCTATGTGTTTGTCTTTTCGGTCGGCTTCAGAGCACAGACAGGGAACCTGGGAGTTCCGTTCGTGCTCTATCTGGTGCCGGGCATCGTCCCCTGGTTTTTCTTCCAGGACTGCCTGATGGGAGGGACCAACGCCCTTCTGGAATATAATTATCTGGTCAAAAAAGTCGTATTCAATATCAGTGTGCTTCCGGTGGTGAAGCTGTTGTCAGCGATGTTTGTACACGGCTTTTTCGTGCTGTTTACGATCATCCTTTTCTGGTGCCACGACCGGGCGCCGGATCTGTATTATCTGCAGATCTTTTACTATTCGGGGGCAGTGTTCGTCCTGTCGCTGGGAATGGTCTACATGACCTGCTCCGTGGTGGTGTTTTTCCGGGATCTCTCGCAGATCATCAGCATCGCCCTGCAGGTCGGCGTATGGCTCACTCCCATCATGTGGATCGCGGAGGAAGCCCTTCAGGATCATCCGATGATCATGAAGATCCTTAAGTTGAATCCCATGTACTACGTGGTTTCGGGATACAGAGATACATTTCTGTTTAAAAAAGGCTTCTGGGAACATCCGATGTGGACGGTCTATTTCTGGATCGTGACGGTCCTGTGTTTTCTGATCGGAGACAGGATCTTCCGCCGTCTGCGGGTCCATTTCGCGGATGTTTTGTAGGAGAAAAACGTGGAAGAGAAAAACATCATTACGGTCAGCCATCTGACCAAGTGTTATAAACTATACAATAAGCCGTCGGACCGGCTGCGCGAGGCCCTCGGTCTTACCCGCCAGAAGAAATACCGGGAGCATTATGCCCTGCAGGATGTCAGTTTCTCGGTGCGGGAGGGAGAGTGCGTAGGGATCATCGGGGTCAACGGTTCCGGTAAATCCACGGTCCTGAAGATCATCACCGGCGTTCTTTCTCCCACAGAGGGAGAGATCTCCGTGGACGGAAGGATCTCGGCTCTCCTGGAGCTGGGGGCCGGCTTTAACATGGAATACACCGGGCTCGAGAATGTGTACCTGAACGGCACCATGATCGGCTTCACCGAGAGCGAGATCGACGAACGGCTGGACGCCATCCTGTCGTTTGCCGACATCGGAGACTTTATCCATCAGCCGGTCAAGACCTATTCCAGCGGTATGTTCGTGCGGCTGGCCTTTGCGATCGCCATCAACATCGATCCGGAGATCCTGATCGTGGACGAGGCGCTCTCCGTAGGGGACGTGTTCTTCCAGGCCAAATGCTTTCACAAGTTTGAGGAATTCAAGGCACAGGGAAGGACCATCCTGATCGTGAGTCATGACCTGAGCAGCATCGCCAAATACTGCGACCGCGTGATCCTGCTTCACAAAGGAAAGCTCCTGGATCAGGGAAGTCCCAAGGCGATGGTGGACATGTACAAACAGCTTCTGGTGCATCAGGAACCTGTCAGACAGAAAGAGGACGCAGGAACGGAAGAATCTTCGGACGGCGCTGCGGCAGAACCGGTTCACCTTCCGGGCGCGTCGGATTCCTGGAGGGAAGGCTTTACGGTCAATCCGAACACATTGGAGTACGGCGACAGGCAGGCACAGATCACGGATTTTGTGGTGCTTGATCAGGAAGGCAGACAGAGCAACACCATCGACAAGGGTTCTGTATTTGAGATCAAGGTCCGGATCAGGCTCAACACGGAGCTTGAGGACCCGATCGTCGCCTTCACCTTCAAGAACATCCAGGGGACCGAGATTACAGGAACCAACACCATGTACGAGAAGGTGAAGATCAGTCCCGCCTCTCCGGGGAGAGAGTTCATCGTCACTTTCCGCCAGAGAATGGATCTGCAGGGCGGAGAATACCTGCTGTCCTTTGGCTGCACCGGCTACAGCAACGGTGATTTTACCGTTTTTCACAGGCTTTATGACGCCTGCAATATCTCGGTCGTTTCACTGCAGAATACAGTGGGCTTTTACGATATGAATTCGGACGTGACGGTAGAAGAGGTCACGTCGGAAAGGAGCTGATTAGGATGAATACAGGGCAGGAAAAGATCGGCCGGGTGATTCTGGATTATTCGCTGTATTCCGGACAGGATCTCTACAGCGACGGTCCGGTGGAAGACGAAATGCTGGAGATCGCCATGAATGTTCCGGAGGAGCAGCTGAACCAGGTGATCGCGGAGCGGAAGAAATGGCCTATCCTGTATCATTTTTCCCACATACGATGGAATATCCTGGACTGGTATCCTTTCAGCAAGGAAGACAAAGTCCTGGAGATCGGCTCCGGCTGCGGCGCCGTGACCGGCATTCTCTCTCAGAAAGCCGGCAGCGTCACCTGCGTGGATCTCTCCGGAAAACGAAGCCGGATCAACGCATGGAGAAACCGTGATCATGACAACATCATGATCCACGTGGGCAATTTTCTGGATGTGGAAAAAACACTGCCGGACGGGTATGATGTCATCACCCTGATCGGCGTTTTTGAATATGCGGAAGGATATATGGGCGGGGATGAACCCTACAGGAGGATGCTGGAATGTGTGTACCGGCATCTCGCGCCGGGCGGCTGCCTCCTTCTGGCCATCGAAAACAAGCTGGGCCTCAAATACTGGTCCGGCTGTACGGAAGACCATGTAGGGACCATCTTTGCCGGTCTGGAAGACTATCCCGCCTCCCAGGGCGTGAAGACTTTCTCCCGCAAGGAGCTGTCGGATCTTCTGACGAATGCGGGATTCGGTCCGAACACTTTTTATTATCCTTTCCCGGATTATAAGCTGCCTCTTACGATCTATTCCGACAAGAGGCTTCCCAACGTGGGTGAGCTGAAGGGCTGCTTCCCCAATTTTGACCGGGCCAGGATCTCCCTTTTTAACGAGCCCAAGGTGTATGACACCCTGATCAGGGGCGGTCTGTTTGCAGAGTTTTCCAACTCGTTTCTGGTATGCGCCAGAAAGGAGGAGTCATGAAGGAGATTATTTACAGCAAGTTTTCGAACGAGAGAGCCCGGGTCTTCTGCATCCGGACGGACATCACCGAGGAAGACGGAAAACGGGAGGTCGTAAAGACGGCCTTCTATCCGGAAGGGCGGAAGCATATTGAAAACCTGCAGCGATGGTACGGCGTTCTGTCGCAGCAGTACCGGGACATTCCCTACCTGGTCAATACCTGCAGGGAGATCCCCGGGACGGACAGTGTGCGTCTCGAGTATCTGGAGGCCGAGACCCTTTCCGACAGGCTTGACCGCATGAGAAAAACCGGCAGGATGCCGCAGTGGGAAAAAGAGTTTGCGTCTTTTCTCCGGGATGTGGAGAAAAGCCACCAGGAAATACCGTTTGTCATGACGGATGAATTCCGCCAGGTCTTCGGAGACCGCAGCCTTCCGGAGGGAATGCGCTCGGCGGCCGTGACCAACATCGATCTGATCACCCAGAACCTGGTGCTTACGCCGGTTCCCACCGTGATCGATTACGAGTGGGTCTTCGAATTCCCCATACCGGTCAAATTCCTGCTGTTCCGCTCGATCCTGTATCTGCTGGAATCGGGAGACTGTCCTGATATGACGGCAGCATTTAAGTTTTATGACCAGTTCGGTATAAGCGAGAGCATGCGTACAGTCTTTCTGGGGATGGAGATGACCTTCCAGGATTATCTGACCAAAGGCCATGTGCCGGTCCGGGACATGTTCGATTCGATCAGCCCGGGCATCATCAGCCTTCAGCTGAATCCTCCGGAGGCGCTGCAGGTCTTTTTCCTTACGGACAAAGGATATGTAGAAGAATCGTCCGTGATCCATCAGTTTCAGAACGGGCAGGTGTCCTGTACGATCAGACTTCCGGAGGGCTGCACCCATATCCGGATCGATCCGGGCAATTTCCCTTGCATGGTCAGCATCACAAAGCTTGCCTTTGATCAGAAGGAGGCTTCTCTGGCCGGCGTCAAAGTGCCGGGCGGTTACCTGAACGGCAGGAGGGCGTTCTTTGCAAAAGAAGACCCTTACTTTGCGGATATACCGGTTCCGAGGGGAGCGGAGACATTGTCGGTTAAGATGACGATCACAAGGTGTGAGAAAAAGATCATGGAGAAAATCGTTCAGCAGGAACTGGAAAACCGCCGGCTGAAAGAACAGCTCGGAGCGATCAAATCCTCCAGGCTGTGGAAGGTGATGGAGAGGACGATCAGAAACAATTCGTGAACCGACTTGATGAACTGCAGTAAAGGATAGAAAAATGAACGCCATTACCAAACTGGAATCTTATTGCGTCGTAAGAGACTGCTGCCGATATGAGAGCAGCGATGGGGGAAGACTGGTTCTGGACGGCTGGGCTTATCTGAATTCCTCTTATATCGCGGAAGCGCGTCTGGATCATCAGAAAATGCTCGTGACAGTCGTAAAGAGGCCCAGGCCTGATGTGTGCGAGTGCTATCCGGACACAGTGTTCGAAGACCCGGAACCGGGCTTTACGCTGATCGTCGGTGGTCTTGCACAGTATGCTGAACGCCCGGACGCGGTGCTGCGGATCCGTTTTTCGGCGGAAGGGCAGACCTTCCCTGTCCTTGCGATGTCCCTCGGCAAGCTGATGGAAGAAGAGCTGCGGGAGCAGAGAAGGGTCGAATACCATCTCGATGAACTGGACCTGATCGGGGACAGGCTCTGGATCCGTGGCTGGGGCGCCGGCTGCGACGGTGAAGTGACGGTCTCTCTTCGCGGAGCAGGCGGGGAGGAGATCCCGGGCGTGGAATGGAACAGACAGGCGAGACCTGACCTTCACGACCTGATCCCGGGCAGAAAGACCTACATCCACGGCTTTACCGCGGAAGTGCCGCGCAGCATGGTGCGGGAGAAGAAGCTCTTCCTCGTATTCCGCTCCGGCATGGGAGAAAAGACCGTGGAGATCAACATGCTGCGCTTTGACCTGGAGCATACCCGCATCGGCAGGCTCATGACGCTTTTCCGTCAGAACGGGATCCGCGGGAACCTGTCACTGCTTCGGATCAACGGAGCAAAACAATATATCGGACATATCCGGGAGGAGTCGCTTAACCCGGCGGATCATTATTCGTTTTACGCCGATGCGAAAAGCGTCTCCGCTAAGACTCTGAAATTACAGAAAAAAGAAAATCTGATAAACACGCCGCTTCTGTCTCTTGTCATTCCTCTGGACTGGAAGATTTCTTCCGACGATGTGGTCCGCACCCTGACGTCCCTGAGATGCCAGGTCTACGGGCGTTGGCAGATCCTCTTCACGGATCTGGGTGCTTCGGAGGACGTCCGTGATATCGTGATCGCGGCAGCCGGAAAAGACAGAAGGATCCGGCATCTCTGGAACGGAGAGGCTGAGACTCTCTCCGGAGCGTTTAAAAACGCTCTTTCCGAGACGGAGGGGCAGTATACCGCCTTTGTTGAAGCAGGGGCGGTCCTTACGCCGGACGCCTTGTATGAGACCGTTCAGGCCGCGTCCGGTAAAATCGCGCCGGACATGATCTATTCCGACGAAGATCATTTAGATCAGGACGGAAAAAAACGTTCTCCGTTCTTTAAACCCGATTTCAGTCCGGATTTCGCAAGATCCGCGGACTATATGGGCCATCTGCTTTTTGTCCGGAGGACGGTCCTGGTGGAGACCGGCTGTTTTGCGGAAGACCTGTGCGGGGCGGAGCTTTATGACATGATGCTCCGATGCATCGAGAAGACGGACAGAGTATACCATATTCCCAGGGTGCTTTATCACGGTCCGGCGGATGCCGCAGATGAGACGTCCGGAGACAGAGAAGCCTTTCGAAAAGCCCTCGCCAGCCATTACGAGCGTCAGGGCATAAGCTGCACGGTCACCTGTTCCGGGGAAGCGCCTGTTCTCGAGACCCGGTACGGGATCCAGGGAGATCCCCTGATCTCGCTGATCATTCCCAACAAAGACCACCGGGACGACCTGCTCAAATGCATCTCTTCGATTGAAGAAAAGTCGACCTACAAAAACATAGAGATCCTGATCGTGGAAAACAACAGCACGGAGCCGGAGACGTTTGCCTGTTACCAGGAACTGGAAGACAGATACAGCCATATCCGGATCGTGCGTTATGAAGGAGATTTCAATTTCTCCGCCATCAACAATCTGGGAGAGACCTTCTGCAGAGGAGAGTATCTTCTGCTTTTGAACAATGACACAGAGGTGCAGACGCCTGAATGGCTCGAATGGCTTCTGGGCTACTGCCAGAGAGAAGGGACCGGCGCCTGCGGAGCCAGGCTGTTCTACCCGGATCAGACGCTGCAGCACGGCGGCGTCGCCATCGGGATCGGCGGCGTGGCAGGGCACACCGACCTGGGATGCCGCCCGTGGTTCGGCGGCATGCAGAATCATCTGATGGCTGCCCGGGAAGTGAGCGCTGTCACGGCGGCCTGCATGATGGTGAAAAGAGAAGCCTGGCAGTCTGTCGGAGGCATGGACTGTGAACTGGCCGTAGCCTTCAATGACGTGGACTTCTGTCTGCGGCTTTGTGAAAAGGGTTACAAGGTCGTCTATGTTCCCCAGGCCAGGCTCACCCATTTTGAATCGAAATCAAGAGGATATGAGACAACGCCGGACAAGATCCGCAGGTTCCAGGGAGAGATCAGACATTTTACAGACCGTCACACGAAGATCCTGGAAGCGGGAGATCCCTATTACAATCCCAACCTGACGCTTGAAAAACTGGACTGTTCCGAAGGGCGTATCTATACGTTACAGGAGAAAACCGAGCAATGAAAAAACAACATTTTCTGGTTGAAAAAGAAAGATTCAGCCTGGCAGACAAAAATGTATACTTTGTGGAAGGATACCTGCCGGAAAACATCGAGGTGGAAGCCCGCCTGAACAAAAAAAAGCTGCCTGTCACCATCGAGAAAAACAGTTCCGGTGAAGTCAGACAATATTACAAGCCCGGAGAGATCCGTCAGGGAAAGAGGATGCGGGTCTGCGTTACGCTGCCGGATCCCCTGCCTGAAAAGGGGTCCCTGGTCCTGAAGGCCGGTCTGATCGACGCCCCCATGACCGAGTGGTTTAAGATCAGCGCCGGAAGGCTTGCCGCAAAGCAGAGAGAACCCCAGTATTTCCTTGAGGAGGGAGGCTACTCTCCGGACGGAAAGACCCTGGTGATCCGGGGATGGGCGGTGGATACAAAGCCCGTGGACGTTTTTCTCTACGATGACGGCCATTGCCGGACCGACATCGAGCTCGAGCGCGGAGAACGCTGCGATGTGGCCGAGATCTACGATGAATACGAGGTGACGCCGCGGAACGGCTTTTACACCGAGATCAAATCTCCCAAGGGAAGGTATCTTTATCTTGTTATGAGAGGGGACAAAGGCAGAACCGCCGTATGCCCGATCGGGATCGGAAAACCGGAGATCCTTCTGCAGAAGCTGCAGCAGAACGCCCGGAAGAGCATGGAATACATGCAGAGAAACGGCCTCGTGGAGCTGATGGTCAAGGTCCGTCAGAAATATGAGCTCAGGAAGAACATGGCGCCCAAATACACGGACTGGCTGGCAGAACACCTGCCGGGAGACGAAGAGCTGAAAAGACAGCGGAACAGAGTCTTTTCCGAAAAAGCGCCGAAGATCTCGGTGGTCGTGCCTCTGTATCGGACGCCGCGGGATTTCCTGGAGCAGATGATCCAGTCAGTGCAGGAGCAGAGCTATTCCAACTGGGAGCTTTGCCTTTCGGACGGCAGCGGAGCTGATTCGCCCATCCGGGATATCCTGGACGACTATGCCGCGAAGGATCCTCGGATCAAGGTGATCCATAACGAAGAAGCGCTGCGGATCGCACAGAACACCAACGCGGCGATCAAGGAAGCGACGGGAGATTTCATCGCTTTTCTGGACCATGACGATCTTCTGACGCCGGACGCCCTGTATCATGTGGCTTCCGTAGTGGAACAGCATCCGGACACAAAGATCATCTACACGGATGAAGATAAAAAGCTGCAGGAGACGGGAAGGTTCTGCGATCCGCATTTCAAACCGGATTACAACCAGGATCTTCTCTGGAGCGTCAACTATTTCTGCCACCTCTTTGTGGCAGAGAAAGCCCTGCTTGACCGGGTCGGGCTGCTGCGGCCGGAGTTTGACGGGGCGCAGGACTACGATCTGATCCTTCGCTGTACGGAGAACACGGACAAGATCCGCCATATTCCCAGGATCCTCTACCACTGGAGAAGCCACGAGGATTCCACGGCGGAAAATCCGGAAAGCAAAATGTACGCTTTCGACGCAGGAAGAAGAGCTCTCCAGGCCCATTTTGACCGCCTGGGGATCCCGGCGAGAGTGGTCTGCACGGAGCAGCCCGGTGTTTACCACACCCAGTACCTCTGGAAGGAAAAACCGCTTGTCTCCATCATCATACCGAACAAAGACCACCGTAAAGATCTGGAAAAGTGCATCTTCTCCATCGAAGGAAAATCTTCCTGGGAAAACCGCGAATACATCATCGTGGAAAACAACAGCACAGACGAGGAGACCTTTGCCTACTATGAATCCCTGAAAACGAAGGTCAGAAACCTGAAGATCGTCACCTGGGACGGCCCCTTCAATTACTCCGCCATCAACAATTTCGGCGTCACCTTTGCGAAGGGGGAGTATCTGCTGTTCCTGAATAACGACACGGAGGTCATCACTTCCGAATGGATCGAAGAGATGGCCGGATATTGTATGCGGCCGGATGTCGGCGCTGTCGGCGCGAGGCTGTACTACAGCGACAATACCATTCAGCACGCAGGCGTCGTGCTGGGCTTCGGCGGCGTGGCAGGCCACTGCTTTGTCCAGCAGCCGCGCACCAGCAAGGGTTACTTTGCCAGGATCATCACGGCCCAGAACTACAGCGCCGTGACCGCAGCCTGCATGATGGTCAGAAGAGACGTGTTCGAGAAGGTGGGAGGCTTCTCCCCGGAACTCGCGGTGGCCTTCAACGATGTGGATTTCTGTCTCAAGGTGCAGAAGGAAGGCTATCGGGTCGTCTATAATCCGTATGTGGAACTGTATCATTACGAATCCAAGTCCAGAGGACAGGAGGACACGCCGGAGAAGATGGAACGCTTCCGCGCCGAGATCAAGACCATCGAAAAAAAGTGGCCCGGCATCTTTACCGATCCGGATCCTTACTACAACCCGAATCTGACCCTGTACAGCCAGGACTTTTCGCTGAAGAGATCCTTTGAAAAGTAGAAAGAAAGGAGGATTCCATGCTGAAAAACTTACTGAAAAAACGACTGCTGCCGGCTTTTGTCTGCCTGACGATGCTGCTGGGATCGGTCCCCTCCTTCGGAGAAGAACTGTCCGACGGTCCGGCTGACGGGACGCCGGCAGAACAGTCGTACCTGCCGGAAGAGACGGATCTGTATGGCGGGGATATTCTGGACGGGGGAGGCATTCCCGCTCAGGAAGTGCTCCCTGCGGAACAGACGGCGGAAGACGAAAGCAGTGACGAGCTCCCGGCCGTGTCGGAAGAAGTCCTTTCCGAAGAGACGGAGGAAGAAGAGCTGAACGCGCCGGAAGAAGAGGAAGAACTGACCGGCAGCGAGGCTGACGCGGCAGAAGAAGGCATCGATTATATCAAGGGACGTCCGCTGACGGACGAGGAGAGAGCCGAACAGCTGGCTCCGATGGCAAATCTGCAGACCATTCCGGGAGATTTTTCGGTGGACAGCAGCTACGATACCAGCCTTCCCTCGGTGAGACTCGCCCGCGTGGCGGCTTCGCCCAGATACAACTCCGCGGATTACGGCTATGTGAGCCCTGTCAAAGACCAGGGAAGCTACAGCGACTGCTGGGCTTTCACGCTGGCCGCCCTGATGGAGACATCTCTCCTGGCACAGGGAAGAGGCACCTATGATCTTTCCGAGGAGCATCTGGCGTATTATATCAGCCACCGTGAAAATGATCCTCTGAAAAACTCTGCCAATGACGCCAACATTTTTTACAGCGACTACCATGGTTCCGGCAACCCATGGCTGGCCGTGATGCATCTGGCTACCTGGTCGGGGATGGCGCTGGACAGCAAGTATCCGCATCCTTCCGCCATGCCGTCCGGACGGGCTTATGATACGGCGGTCTATCTGCAGGACGCGGTCCTGTACAGCGATTATTCCACTGCAAACGAGCAGGCTTTGGCGAACAGTGTAAACCGCCTGAAAGAGCTGATCACGACCTATAAGGCGGTGGGAGCTCTGGTCAGCATGGGCAACAACCGGTACAGCGCATCCAGCAGCTATTACAATCCTGACACCGCTGCGCTTGCAAATTACGGGATCTCTTCCGTCAACCATGCCGTAACCATCGTAGGGTGGGACGACAATTATTCTTACAAAAACTTCAACAGCAATTCCAGAGTGACCACCAACGGCGCCTGGATCGTAAAAAACAGCTGGGGCACCTCCTGGGGAAAGGACGGGTACTTTTACGTTTCGTATAAGGACAGCAGCCTTTCCGGCGTTCTGGCTGTCACGGCGACCAACACGCCTTCTTACGGCAACAACTATTTCTATGACGGGACCTGCGGGCTTGAAAAGCTGAAGATCGTTTCCGGCAACAAAGTCGCCGCTGAATACAGCGCGGTCGCGGGAGGTTCCAGAGGCGAGGTGCTCGGAGCCGTGATGACTGCCTCCGCTTCGGACAACGCCACATTCTCCCTTCAGGTCTATACGGGAGTCACGGACCCGGACGATCCCACATCGGGCGTGCCGGCTTATGCTTCTCCGGTCTCCATCCGGCAGACTTACGCAGGCGTTCATTACCAGGAAGTCCCGGAGGTGGAGATCGCTCCCGGATCTGTCTATTCCGTCGTGCTGACCAACACCTCCGGAAGGACGATCTCGTATTACCGGGAGACTGCAAAAGACTATACCTCCGGAGGCAGCGTCTGGTGCAGAATGCAGCCTTCCATCGGCGGAGGACAGACCTATCTGTATTCAAACAATCTGAGCAGATGGCTGGACCTGCGTGACGATGACTATTATTCGGAATGGATCGAGACAGCGCCGATCTCCTCGTCCACCGCAAGGATCAAAGCCTTTACCAGGACGGCGTCCTATACGCCTTCCATCACGGTGGAGTCGAAGACCCTTACGATCACACAGGGGCAGACCGTAAGCGCAGGGCTCATCGTCACGCCGTCCTCCTATACGGCGAAGGGCTTTTCCGGCAG
>CAMOQF010000037.1 GCA_946622645.1 uncultured Blautia sp. | reverse complement strand
GTTTATAAATATGTTGCGCCGGGGTATCTCAACCATTGAAATATCCCGGCGCTATCAACTGGCTGAAATCCCAACGCTATCAACTGGCTGAAATACTCCAAACGTTATCAGCTGGCTGAAATCCCCCAGCGTTATCAACTGGTTGAAATATACACGTCTTTAACAATGGTAAGCACGGAAATCAATGTGATACTTCTTTTTGCTCACAGTATTTTCAGTAGCCCGTTTTTGAGAAGTTAGAAATGATAAACAGAAGGTAAAAAAGCACTTATTGTCAATTCTGACTGTTCAGATTTCAAGCTGTATCCCATTTCATTAACAAAAAAGCGTTGCTTTTTCAGGTAATTATCAAATCTCATGCTGACTTCCCTGCCATCAAACACCTGTGATGGCTCATTCGGTTCCGAAAGATGAGGTCAATAAGCATGCAACTCGGACGATAATCCTTGGATTACCTGTAAAACATTTCCGATTTGCATTTCACGGCAAAGAAAATGAGGTCGACAAGCAAGCAACTCGAAGGATAGTCCTTGAATTACCTGCAGAACATTTCCGATTTGCATTTCACGGCAAAGAAAATGAGATCGACAAGCATGCAGTTCGCAGGATAGTCCTTGAATTACCTGCAAAACATTTTCTGATTAACATTTCGCAGCAACAGACAGCCGGGCGGGAAGCGCATGGCCATCCAACCTCTGCACAAGTCGCTGGAAAACCTTAAATGGCCGATGATCTGTGTTGCTCCCCAAAAGCTCGCTGTTTGAGCCCACAGGCGAGTTCGAGCTTTTGGGGTGCGCTTTTAACAGATCATCGGGCATTTTAGTTTTTCCCGACGCGGAAGCCAGTTGAGATGACCATGCGCTTCCCGCCCGGCGTCCGTTTCCCGCTCCCTTCCGTCAGCGGCAGCTTTCCGGGGAATGCATTTCTCCCGTCAGCGACAGCCTCCCGGAACCCGCCCTCTCTCCATCCAAATAAAGAAAAAAAAATACCACTTTTGTCATAAACCATGGTATACTGATAAAGTATTATAATCATTCTTTTTATGAAGAAAAGGGGTACTGTCATGAAACTCGTTTCGTGGAATGTAAACGGGATCCGTGCATGTCAAGGCAAAGGCTTTATGGAAAGCTTTGAAAGCCTGAATGCAGACATTTTCTGCCTCCAGGAAACCAAATGCCAGGAAGGCCAGGCAAAACTGGACCTGCCCGGCTACTTCCAGTACTGGAACTACGCAAAACGAAAAGGCTACTCCGGCACCGCCGTATTTACCCGCAAAGAACCATTGACCGTAAGCTATGGAATCGGCATCGAAGAACACGACCAGGAAGGCCGTGTCATCACCCTGGAATTTGAAACATTTTATCTTGTGACTGTATATACCCCCAACTCCCAGGACGGTCTGAAACGCCTGGATTACCGCATGACCTGGGAAGAAGCCTTTTTATCCTACCTGAAAATGCTTGAAAAAACAAAACCTGTCATTTTCTGCGGCGACCTGAACGTAGCCCACAAAGAGATCGACCTCAAAAATCCGTCTTCCAATCACAAAAACGCCGGATTCACGGACGAAGAAAGAAGCTGCTTTGACCGCCTGCTGCAGAACGGCTTTATCGACACATTCCGTTATTTCTATCCTGACAAAGCGGACATCTACTCCTGGTGGTCCTACCGCTTTCAGGCAAGAGACAGGAATGCGGGGTGGCGTATTGACTATTTTATCGTATCAGAAAGCCTGAAAGAAAAGCTGGAAGATGCCGTGATCCATACCGAGATCTATGGATCCGACCATTGTCCGGTGGAACTATTGGTACAGATATAAAGGAGGTACCGGATGAAAAGTCTTACAGACATTCAGATAGAAGCCGGTCTGCCATACCTGCCCGGCATCCACAAGATCGGAGACAAGTACAATTTTACAATTGAAGCGCCTGAAAAGGCGCAGGTTTCCCTGCTGCTTTATCACCGCAACGGCAAAAAGCCGGCAGTGAGCATTCCGCTGGATGAAAAGACCCGGTCCGGCAGGGTGCGCTCGGTCCTTCTAAGCAATATCCCGCTGACGGAGCTGGACTACAATTATCTGGTGGATGATAAAGTGGAGCAGGACACCTATGCCCGCGCTGTCGTGGGGCATGAGCGCTTTGGAGAAGCCGTGTCCGAAGATCCTCATCAGCTCCGCTGCCGTTACACTACCGGGGCCGAATATGACTGGGAGGAAGATGTCTCTCCTGACTTCTCCTTCCACGATATGATCCTCTACAAGCTTCATGTGAGAGGCTTTACCAAAGCAGCCGGACCCGCGGTCAAGAAAAAAGGAACGCTGACAGGCCTTGCCGAGATGATCCCGTATTTCCAGGAGCTGGGCATCAATACGATCGAGCTGATGCCGGTTTACAGCTTTATGGAAGTAAGTGTGAGCGCGCCGCCGAGCGGGCTGATCATTCAAAAAACTGACAATTCAAGGATCAACTACTGGGGCTACGAAGCCGGCCTGTATTTTGCTCCCAAAAGAGCCTACTGTGCAACGGACGATCCCGAAAAAGAGATGAAGGATCTGGTCAAAGCCCTACACAAAGCCGGAATAAAATGCATCCTGGAATTTTATTTCCCGGGGGAGGTCAATCCCTCCTGCGCACTGAGGGCTCTCCAGTTCTGGAAGCTGAACTATCATGTGGACGGTTTCCATGTGACCGGGAGCGCACTGACCCCGGAGGTCCTGCTCTGCGACGGTATTCTGTCCGACACCATGATCCTGCTGCCGGGTTTCCGCCCGGAACTGGGCACCAGGGACAAGAGCCTTCCCCCGGTGGTGGCAGAGATCAACACCGGGTTTATGGAGGACATGCGCCGCTTCCTCAAAAGCGACGAAGGCATGGTGGAAAGCGCCATGTGGCGCACCAGACGCAGCGGCAAAGACCATGGCGTCATCAATTACATGGCCAGCCAGGACGGATTTACGCTCTATGACATGGTGACGTACAATTACCGCCATAACGATGCCAACGGGGAGGAAAACCAGGACGGCAGCAGCTTTAACTATTCCTGGAACTGCGGGGTGGAAGGTCCCTCCCGCAAGCAGGCGATCAAAAAGCTTCGCGAAAAACAGATCCGCAACGCGGTCCTGCTGCTCCTTCTTTCCCAGGGAACCCCCATGATCTACGCAGGGGATGAATTCGGCAACAGCCAGGACGGGAACAACAACGCCTGGTGTCAGGATAATCCCACGGGATGGGTGGATTGGAAATCTTACAAGCGTATGCACAAGCTGTACGAATTTGTGCAGACCGCAATCCGCTTCCGGAAAGAAAGGCCCATCCTCCATCTGGGAGGCGAGCTGATCGGGGCCGACTATCTGGGAAAAGGCTTCCCGGATGTTTCCTATCATGGAGAACGCGCCTGGTACGTGAGCCGGGACAACACCAGCCGGATGTTCGGCGTGATGTATTACGGCGGCTACACCCGCAAGGAGGACGACAAAAAATCCAGACGGCAGTTTATCCCGGAGGATTTCCTGTATATCGCCTACAATTTCCACTGGGAGGAACGCAGCTTTGCCCTTCCCAGCCTGCCGGAAGGAATCGTCTGGCAGAAGGTGGCCGACACGTCGCTTGACTGGGACAGCTGCTTTGTGCCCCAGGAAGGGGAACTTGTCAAAACCATGGAAACCAGCGGCAGGAGCATCGTCGTTCTGCAGGGAAAGAAGAGCGAAAAACCTTCCGTAAAGAAAAAAACGGTCAGGAGAGAGAATGAAAAATAAAGCCTGGGGACATTTTTGCACCATCACCCGTCACAAGCTTCTGGTGATGCGGTACTGCTTCCGGATCGGTCTCTACCGGCAGGGGCTCCTGCATGATCTGTCCAAATATGCGCCCAGCGAGTTCATCGTAGGCTGCCGTTATTATCAGGGGAATCGAAGCCCAAACAACGCAGAGCGCGAAGCGACGGGCGTATCGATGGCGTGGCTGCATCACAAAGGGCGCAACAAGCATCATTTTGAATACTGGGTAGACTATGCTCCTGATGATCCCCGCGTGATCATGGGAGCGCCCATGCCTCCAAAATACATAGCTGAGATGGTCATGGACCGGATCAGCGCGAGCCGCACCTATCAGGGAGACGCCTACACGCAGCAGCATCCGCTGGCGTATTTTATGAAAAGCAAGGAAAAGCTGTGGTTCATCCATCCCGATACCAAAAAGGATCTGGAAGCTCTCCTGCGGATCCTTGCGGACCACGGTGAAGACAGGCTGCTGTGGTACATCAGACACCGTTACCTGAAAAAACAGTTGCATTCAAAGCGTTAATATGTTAAAGTATGAAAGTGACAGCGGGAAGAGCCTGACTCATGCCCGGCAGTCACTTTCATTTTTCTTGTGCCATTAAGAAGCTTGCCTGCAAGGGGCTTTTATAGACGGGTGTAAGAAGGTCTTTCATACTTAGAGCCATAGAAACGCCTTTCAGGACAAGGACGTATGTACAGACGGCACGAAAAGCTTTTATCACAAAGATAGGGAGGAAATATTTTGAGTACTACAAATATCATCATCCTGGTTGCCTTTGGAATTTATCTTTTGCTGATGATCGCCATCGGCGCCGCTTATGTAAGATCCACGGCCAACGCGGAGGACTATTTCCTTGGCGGAAGAAGGCTGAACGGCTGGGTCGCGGCCCTGTCCGCACAGGCGTCTGATATGAGCGGATGGCTCCTGATGGGGCTTCCCGGCGCGGTATATGCGTTCGGTACCGGCCAGATCTGGATCGCGGTAGGTCTTTTTATCGGCACCGTCCTGAACTGGATCTTCATTTCCAGAAGACTTCGCCGTTATACCATCGCTGCCAACAATTCCCTGACGCTTCCGGCTTTCTTTGAGAACAGATACCGTGATAAAAAGAGGATCCTCCTGCTGGTCTCTTCCATCATGATCGTGATCTTCTTCCTGGTCTATACGGCTTCGGCCCTTGCAGCCGGCGGAAAGCTTTTCAATTCCGTGTTCGGTCTGGACTACCATCTTGCGCTTTTCATCGGCGCGGCTGTCATCCTGATCTACACCTTCCTTGGCGGGTTTAAAGCGGTCTGCACAACAGACTTTATCCAGGGCATGCTGATGCTGGTCGGCCTTCTGGTGGTGCCTATCCTTGCCTATGCAATGCTGTCCGGAAACATGACGGATATGCTGAATGAGAGCAACGTTGCCGGAGGTGCTTCCGCTTTCCTGAATCCTATGAAGGACGGGGAGAACAGCCTTTCCTTTATCGACATTTTCTCCCAGCTGGCCTGGGGCTTTGGTTACTGCGGCATGCCGCACATTCTGGTGCGCTTTATGGCGGTCAGGAGTGACAAAGAGCTTGTTAAAGCCCGTCATGTTGCTATTATCTGGGACATCCTTTCTCTCGGCGCCGCCTGCTTTATCGGCGTGATCGGACGTGCCTTCCTGCTGCCCGTCATCCTCGGCGAGACAGAAGGCGCCGCATCTTCCGAGAGTGTGTTCATCGAACTGATCCGCAAACTGTTTACGGAAAACCTGGCGCTTCCGTTTATCGGAGGCATCTTCCTCTGCGGTATCCTGGCGGCTATCATGTCCACCGCGGATTCACAGCTTCTGGTCACGGCGTCCGCCGTATCGGAAGACCTGTACCATCAGTTTATCGACAGAAAAGCGGATTCCAAGAAAATTCTGCGAATCGGCCGCGTTACCGTTCTGATCATCGCGCTGCTGGCATTCCTGATCGCCTGGGATCCGGACAGCAGCATCATGGGGCTGGTCTCCAACGCATGGGCAGGCCTTGGCTCTTCCTTCGGTCCGCTGGTACTGATGTCTCTTTTCTGGAGAAGGACCAATCTTCCCGGCGCGATCGCAGGCATCATCGCGGGCGGCGGAACCGTTATCGTCTGGGATTACATTCCGCTTGTCGGCGGACAGACCCTCGGAGCGGCCACGGGACTTTATTCCCTGGCAGTCGGCTTCCTTCTGGGTATTGTCGTGATCGTTGCGGTCAGCCTTTGCACCAAGGCTCCGTCCAAAGAGATCACGGACGAATTCGACCGCGTGATGCGTTCACAGGAGTAATACGGTTTCATTTGCCTATGATTATAAATTATGGTATGATATAGGGGCTGCGTAAGCAGTCCCTTTCAGTTTTTTACCATATCCAGACCGGAGGAAATATTATGGATACACCCACCATCGCCCAGTATTATAAAGAGATCGATCCTCTGAAACGTAAGAAGTTTCTTGAAAGATCCATTGCGGAAAACGAAGACCCCGAAAAGAATCCCGTCCGCCTGGAACTGTGGTCCATGCGTTACAAAGAAGCGCCTAAGCATGCCGAGGTGCCGATGGCGGACGGTTTTATGAACCTTCTGATGCATCTGGAGATCAACCGGAACAGGATCAAAAGCCTGTTCGGGAGCAACGGGGCCAAGAAGGAGATCGCTTCATTGATCAAAAAACTGGGAGTGGTCGAATTTGAACAAAAGGGAGAGCTGTACCATGAGGTGATCTACCGGGAGTACTGCCATCTGGTGCAGACCTATTTCACCCTGTGCATGGAAGACAAAACCTACGGATCAGCCTTCATGGGCCTTGTCCAGATGAAAAAAGAAAATCTCATCGCCAAGATGAAAAAAGATATCTATGAAACCTTTATCAAGCTTCCCGTCGACGCCGGCCTTCGTGAGGAACTGAAGACTCTCGCGCAGGCGGCAAGAGACGTCTATGCACTGCAGTTTCCGGAAGACGGTCCGCTGCCGGATCCGGACGATTATAAAGGATAAGGAGTAAAAATGAGACAGTCGATACCTGCATCCTATGAACTGATCAAAGAAGAAAACCTTCCGGACATCCATTCCCTCGGGACGCTCCTGCGCCACAGAAAGACCGGCGCGAGAGTGATGCTGATCGAAAACGAAGATGAAAACAAAGTGTTCAACATCGCCTTCCGGACGACGCCGAAGGATTCCACCGGCGTTGCCCACATCACGGAGCACAGCGTGCTGTGCGGATCCAGAAACTTTCCGCTGAAGGATCCGTTTGTAGAGCTTGTCAAGGGGTCGCTGAACACCTTTCTGAATGCCATCACTTATCCGGACAAGACCTGCTATCCGGTCGCCAGCCTGAACGACCAGGATTTTCAGAACCTGATGCATGTCTATCTCGATGCGGTGTTTTATCCCAACATCTACCGCAAAGAGGAGATCTTCCGCCAGGAAGGCTGGAGCTATCATCTGGAATCGCCGGAGGGACCGCTCACCATCAGCGGCGTCGTCTACAATGAGATGAAGGGCGCCTTTTCTTCCCCGGACGATGTGCTGGAGCGCGAGATCATGAACTCCCTGTTCCCCGAAACCACCTACGGGTGCGAATCCGGCGGAGACCCGGACGTGATCCCGGAGCTGACATACGAGGAATTCCTGGATTTCCACAGGACCTACTATCATCCGTCCAACAGCTTTATCTTCCTGTACGGAAATATGGACATGCAGGAAAAACTGGAATTCATCGACAAAGAGTACCTGTCCGCTTTTGAAGCGCTGGATGTGGATTCCGCGATCGCCATGCAGCCGTCCTTCAAAGAGATCCGAGAATACCGTAAGGTCTACCCGGTATCTGAAAACGAGAGTGAAAAAGACAATACGTATCTTTCTTATAACCTGGTCATGGGAGAAGGCACGGATGAACAGACCGCCATGGCGATCGACGTCCTGGACTACGCTCTGCTGAGCTCTCAGGGGGCGCCGCTCAAACAGGCGCTTCTGGATGCAGGGATCGGGCAGGACGTCTACGGTTCTTACGAGAGCGGCATCCGTCAGCCCTATTTCTCTGTGATCGCGAAGGGAGCCAACGAAGAGCAGAAAGAAGACTTCGTCCGCATCCTGCGGGAAACGCTGCAGCGGCTCGCTGATGAAGGGATCGACAAGAGGGCCCTTGAAGCCGGCATCAATTCCATGGAATTCCGCTATCGTGAGGCGGATTATTCCGCCTATCCCAAGGGACTGTTCTACAGTCTCGACATCCTGGGAACATGGCTCTATGACGCGGGAGATCCTTTTGCGGAAGTGAAACAGCTTGCGGTCTTCGAAAAGCTTCATGAGCTGGTGGAGACAGATTATTTCGAAAGCCTGATCCGCACCTGGTTCCTGAACAATACGCATGGGAGCGTGGTCGTTCTGATCCCGGAAAAAGGTCTGACCGCGAAAAAAGACCAGGCGCTGATGGAAAAGCTGGAGACATACAGACAGAGCCTTTCCGGAGAGGCGCTCTCCGAGATGGTGCAGCGCACTCATGATCTGGAAGCCTATCAGGAGGAAGAGGAGGATCCGGAGAACATCCGCTGCCTGCCGATGCTGAAAAGAGAAGACATCCGCAGGACCATCACGCCCCTCACCAATGAGGAGATGGATCTGGACGGAAATCTGTTCCTGTTCCATGAAGTGGAAACCAACGGGATCGCCTATCTTGATCTTATGTTCGAAGCGGGATCCCTGGATGCGGAAAGCATCCATACCATCAGCCTGCTGAAATCGGTCCTGAGCATGGTAAATACCGGCAGACACAGCTTTGCGGAGCTGAACAACGAGATCAACGCTTCCACGGGCGGGATCGCCTGCGGCGTGGAGATCTTTGAAAGCACAGATCCGGCCAGAGGCTTCAGAGCCATGTTCTCGATCCGCGCAAAAGCGCTGTACAGCCAGCTCGACGACCTGTTTTCTCTGGTACGGGAGATCCTTACGGACTCCATCCTGACCGATGAAAAACGTCTGAAGGAGATCATCAACCAGGTGAGGTCGCAGACCCAGGCAGGGCTTGTAAGCGCCGGCCACGGCACAGCCGTCATGCGCGCTTCTTCCTATGAGAGCGAAGCGGCCTGGTTCCAGGACGAACTGACCGGCATAGGCTTCTTCCGGTATCTGGAAAGCCTTAACGCCAGCCCTGAAAAGCTGTCGGCGGAAGTGATTCCGGCCCTGCAGCATATGCTTGTGCGCATCCTCCGCCCTGAAAGCTTTATCGTAAGCTTTACCGGCACACGGGACATGACAGAGCCGGTGATGGCTCATTGTCGTAAGATCCGGGATGATCTGCATACGGAGCCTGTGGAGACCACTGTATCGGATTTCCGTAAGGATAAGAAGAACGAAGGCTTTACCACCGCAGGTCAGGTGCAGTATGTGGCCCAGACAGGCAGCTTTCTTAAAAACGGAGCAGCCTACACGGGCGCTCTGGATATCCTGAAAGTGATCTTAAGCTACGACTATCTCTGGATGAATATCCGCGTAAAAGGCGGCGCCTACGGCTGCATGAGCGGATTTAAGCGGAACGGGAATTCATATTTTGTCTCCTACAGGGATCCTCATCTCGGCAGGACTCTCGATGTATTCAGGCAGATCCCGGACTATATCCGCAGCTTTGAGGCGGATGAAGACCAGATGACCCGTTATATCATCGGCACCATCAGCAATAAGGACATTCCCCGCACGCCTCAGATGCAGGGCAGCATTTCCAGGGCTGCCTATTTTGACGGAGTGACGGAAGAGATGATACAGCGCACAAGAGACGAGATCCTGAACGCGACGCAGGAAGATATCCGGGCGCTTGCTCCCCTGGTCGAATCCATTCTGCAGGATCAGGAGTACTGTGTGGTGGGCAGCGAAACCAAGGTGAATGATTCGGTAAAAGAACTCGGGATCATTCTGCCGCTGATCACAGGAGGGGAAGAAGCATGACCGGTCCGCAGCTGAAATCGGGATTTGCGGCGATCATCGGGCGTCCCAATGTGGGCAAGTCCACCCTGATGAATCACCTGATCGGACAGAAGATCGCCATCACCTCCAACAAACCCCAGACGACCCGGAACCGCATTCAGACGGTCTACACGGATGAACGCGGGCAGATCGTTTTTCTGGACACGCCGGGCATCCATAAAGCCAAAAACAAACTCGGGGAATACATGGTGGAGGTGGCAAAGCGCACCCTCCGCGAGGTGGACTGCATTCTGTGGCTGGTGGAACCGGGCACCTTTATCGGAGCGCAGGAGATGAAGATCGCCGAGGAACTGCAGTCGATCCGGGTTCCGGTCATCCTGATCATCAACAAGATCGATACGGTCAAAAGGGAAGAGATCCTGCCGGCGATCGACCGGTACCGGAAGATCATAGACTTTGCGGAGATCATCCCCTGTTCCGCCCTGCGGCATCAGAACACGGAGGAGATCATCCCCTGCATTTTCAAGTATCTTCCTTACGGACCGATGTTCTATGACCCGGATACCGTGACAGACCAGCCCATGCGTCAGATCGCTTCCGAGATCATCCGGGAGAAAGCCCTTCACGCGCTTTCCGACGAGATCCCCCACGGCATCGCGGTTGCCATCGACACGATGAAGCAGCGTTCAGGCCGGGAAGGGATCTGGGACATCGACGCCACGATCATCTGTGAGAAAGATTCCCACAAAGGGATCATCATCGGCAAAAGAGGCGGCATGCTGAAGAAGATCGGCAGCAACGCCCGTTACGAGCTGGAAAAGATGCTGGAGGCGCCGGTGAACCTGAAGCTCTGGGTCAAGATCAAAAAGGACTGGCGTGACAGCGATTATCTGATCCGCAATTTCGGCTATGATAAAAAGGAAATCTGAAAATGAGTGATCTGATCACCGTACAGGGCGTCGTGCTTTCGTCCATGCCGGTAGGAGAGTATGACAAAAGGATCGTGCTGCTGACCCGTGAGAGAGGCAAGATATCTGCCTTTGCCAAGGGGGCAAGACGCCCCAACAATCCCTTCATGGCAGCGGCGAGCCCGTTTGTGTTCGGGAGCTTTTCGCTGTATGAAGGACGGTCGAGCTACAATTTGAACCATGCCGAGATCACGCATCATTTTACGGAACTGGCTGCCTTGCAGCCCGGGATCTATTACGGCTATTACTTCCTGGAGCTCCTGGACTATTTCGGAAGAGAGGGACTGGACCAGACGCAGGAGATGAACCTGCTGTATGTGACGGTCAAGGCGCTTTTGAACCCCTCGATCGACGACAGGCTCATCCGCTGTGTGTTTGAGCTCCGCCTGCTGGTGACGGAAGGACTGATGCCGGAGATGGAGCAGTGTATGTCCTGCGGATGTGATGTGACTGAGGAGAGCACGGTATGGTTCTCCCTGCGGGAGAACGGCATCCTGTGCGGAAGATGCCATGAAAATGATCCGCAGGCTGTCAGGATCTCCGCTCAGACACTCTACGCCATGCGGTGGATCGCGGCGGTTCCGCTGGGAAAGCTTTATACATTCACTCTTAAGGAGGAATATCTGCAGGAACTGTGGTCCGTTGTGGTCCCTTATACCGGAAAAAACACGGACAGGCCCCTCAAAAGCCTTGAAATCCTCGAAATGATGGTTTCTTGAGGTTGAAATAAGAGACCCTCCTATGTTATGATGGTATCTGTGTTTACACATTCAATAAGAGATACTCACGTTAGAACGGAGAAGAGAAGACATGGAAAAGACAATGGACAAGATCGTAAACCTTTCCAAGGCCAGAGGCTTCATCTACCCTGGCAGCGAGATCTACGGAGGGCTTGCCAACACATGGGATTACGGCAATCTCGGCGTAGAGCTGAAAAACAATGTTAAACGTGCCTGGTGGCAGAAGTTCGTGCAGGAATCACCCTATAACGTAGGCGTGGACTGCGCGATCCTGATGAACCCGCAGACCTGGGTTGCATCCGGTCATCTGGGCGGCTTCTCCGATCCGTTGATGGACTGCCGTGAATGTCATGAGCGCTTCCGCGCCGACAAGGTGATCGAGGACTACTGCGCAGAGCACGATATCCCCCTGGAGGGCTCCGTGGATGCCTGGTCCCAGGAACAGATGATGAACTTCATCAAAGAAAAACAGGTTCCCTGCCCCACCTGCGGCAAGCATAATTTTACCGATATCCGCCAGTTCAACCTGATGTTCAAGACATTCCAGGGCGTTACGGAGGACGCAAAGAACACGGTTTATCTGCGGCCCGAGACTGCCCAGGGCATCTTTGTGAACTTTAAGAACGTTCAGCGGACCTCCCGCAAGAAGATCCCCTTCGGCATCGCCCAGATCGGCAAATCCTTCCGGAACGAGATCACGCCGGGCAATTTCACCTTCCGCACCCGTGAGTTTGAACAGATGGAGCTGGAATTCTTCTGCGAGCCGGGCACGGATCTTGAATGGTTCGCCTACTGGAAACAGTTCTGCCTTGACTGGCTCTCCAGCCTGGGCCTTAAAGAAGACGAAGTCCGCTACCGCGACCATGATCCGGCTGAGCTTGCCTTCTACAGCAAGGCGACCACGGACGTGGAATTCCTCTTCCCCTTCGGATGGGGCGAGCTGTGGGGCATCGCAGATCGTACCGATTACGATCTGACGCAGCATCAGAACACCTCCGGCCAGGACATGAGCTATTTTGACGATGAAAAGAAAGAAAAGTACGTACCCTATGTGATCGAGCCGTCCCTCGGCGCAGACCGTATGGTGCTCGCCTTCCTTTGCAGCGCCTATGATGAAGAAGTGCTGGATGCCGAACGCAATGATGTCCGCACCGTGCTGCATTTCCATCCGGCCCTTGCGCCCGTAAAGGTCGGTATTCTTCCGCTTTCCAAAAAGCTTGCGGACGGAGCGGAGAAGATCTATCAGCAGCTCTCTAAAAAGTACAACTGCGAATACGACGACCGCGGCAATATCGGAAAACGTTATCGCCGACAGGATGAGATCGGAACGCCCTTCTGCGTGACCTACGACTTTGAGTCGGAGACAGACGGCGCCGTCACCGTCCGGGAAAGAGATTCCATGGAACAGGTGCGTATTCCCATCGCAGAGCTGGAAACGTATTTTGACGAGAAATTAAAATTTTAATTTACCATATTAAGGAGGACTTTCATCATGGCAAAGAAGCAGCGCAACATCATCGTCGGTCAGTCCGGCGGTCCCACCTCTGTGATCAATTCCAGTCTGGCAGGCGTTTACAAGAACGCCATCGAGCGTGGATTTGACAAGGTCTACGGAATGCTCCACGGTGTGCAGGGCCTTCTGGACGAGCAGTACATCGATCTTTCCACACAGATCCATTCCGAGCTGGACATCGAGCTCTTAAAGAGAACCCCCTCCGCATTCCTTGGCTCCTGCCGTTTTAAAATGCCGGAGATCCACGAGGACAAGTCCACCTACGAGCGCATTTTTGAGATCCTGAACAAGCTGGAGATCGAAGCCTTCATCTATATCGGCGGCAATGATTCCATGGATACCATCAAAAAGCTTTCCGACTATGCCATCCTGACCGGCCATACACAGAAGTTCCTGGGCGTTCCCAAGACCATCGACAATGACCTTGCCCTGACGGACCATACCCCCGGATTCGGCAGCGCTGCCAAATACATCGGCGCCTCCACCAAGGAAGTCATCCGCGACGCGGAAGGCCTTACCTACAAGAAGAACATGATCACCATCATGGAGATCATGGGCAGAAACGCAGGCTGGCTGACCGGCGCTACCGCTCTTGCAAAACAGGAAGACTGCGAAGGTCCGGACCTCATCTATCTGCCCGAAGTTCCCTTCGACATCGATAAATTCCTTGCAAAGGTCAAAGAGCTTCTGAAGAAGAAATCTTCCGTAGTCATCGCTGTTTCCGAAGGCATCAAGCTGGCTGACGGCCGTTATGTCTGTGAACTGGGTTCCGTTGGCGATTATGTAGACGCATTCGGACATAAACAGCTGCAGGGCACCGCAACCTATCTTGCCAACTTCCTGGCAGCAGAATGCGGCTGCAAGACCCGTGCAGTGGAGCTTTCCACTCTGCAGAGAAGCGCTTCTCACATGGCTTCCCGTGTTGACATCGACGAGGCCTTCATGGTGGGCGGCGCCGCTGTCAAGGCAGCTGACGAAGGCGACACCGGCAAGATGGTCGTGATCGACCGTGTCTCTGACGATCCCTACATGTCCGCAACCGGCATCTATGATGTTCATCGTATTGCCAACGAGGAAAAACTGGTTCCGAGGAGCTGGATGAACAAGGACGCTTCTTATGTAACGGAAGACTTTATCGACTACATCCGTCCGCTCATCCAGGGCGACTATCAGCCGATCATGGTGAACGGCCTTCCCAGACACCTGGTGCTGAACGTCAACAAGCCGAAAACTGCGAAATCTGCCAGAAGAGGCCGTAAGAAAAACGGGGAAGAATAATATCAATTTCACCTAAAGGGGAGCCTGAGAGGCTCCTCTTTTTTCGTGATTTTCGTTGGGATTTTGGGAGATAAAACTTGACTATTCCGGCATAAACTTTTACAATAATTATGTGCGTATATTTTTACTCGTAACAGAAAAAAACCAGGAGGAAAAAACAACATGGCAAAATGGGTTTACATGTTCACTGAAGGCAAAGCCGACATGAGAAATCTTCTCGGCGGCAAAGGCGCGAACCTTGCCGAAATGACAAACCTTAAGCTTCCCGTACCGCAGGGCTTCACCATCACAACAGAGGCCTGCACCCAGTACTACGAGGATGGAAGACAGATCAACGATGAGATCATGGCTCAGGTTATGGAAGCCATCTCCAAACTGGAAGGCGTGACCGGCAAAAAGTTCGGCGACAAAGAGAATCCCCTTCTGGTTTCCGTCCGTTCCGGTGCAAGAGCATCCATGCCCGGTATGATGGATACCATTCTGAACCTCGGCCTCAACGAGGACGTTGTTAATGTTCTGGCAGAAAAATCCGGCAATCCCCGTTGGGCATGGGACTGCTACAGGAGATTTATCCAGATGTATTCCGACGTTGTTATGGAAGTCGGAAAGAAGTATTTTGAAGAGCTGATCGACAAGATGAAAGGTGAGAGAGGCGTCAAGCTTGACGTTGAACTGACCGCTGACGACCTGAAAGATCTGGCCGGCCAGTTCAAGGCCGAATACAAAGCCAAGATCGGCACCGATTTCCCGTCTGATCCCAAGGAGCAGCTGGTAGGCGCCATCAAGGCCGTGTTCCGTTCCTGGGACAACCCGAGAGCCAACGTATACCGCCGCGACAACGATATCCCCTATTCCTGGGGCACCGCTGTTAACGTACAGATGATGGCATTCGGCAACATGGGCGACAACTGCGGCACCGGCGTTGCCTTCACACGTGACCCGGCTACCGGCGAAAAGGGCCTCTTCGGCGAGTTCCTGACCAACGCCCAGGGCGAAGACGTGGTGGCAGGCGTCCGTACTCCCATGCACATCACCGAAATGGAACAGAAGTTCCCGGCTGCCTACGAGCAGTTCAAGGAAGTCTGCTCCATCCTTGAAAACCACTACAGAGACATGCAGGACATGGAGTTCACCGTAGAAGACGGCAAGCTCTATATGCTGCAGACCCGTAACGGCAAGAGAACCGCTCAGGCCGCTCTGAAGATCGCCTGCGATCTGGTGGACGAAGGCATGCGCACAGAAGAAGAAGCTGTCGCCATGATCGATCCCCGTAACCTTGACACCCTGCTGCATCCGCAGTTCGACGCGGCTGCACTGAAGGCTGCCACCCCCATCGGAAAAGGCCTTGGCGCTTCTCCGGGCGCTGCCTGCGGTAAGATCGTATTCTCCGCAGAAGATGCTGTGGAATGGGCAGCAAAAGGCGAGAAGGTCGTTCTGGTCCGTCTGGAGACCTCTCCGGAAGACATCACCGGCATGAAGAGCGCAGAAGGTATCCTGACCGTCCGCGGCGGCATGACCAGCCATGCAGCTGTTGTAGCACGCGGCATGGGTGAGTGCTGCGTATCCGGCTGCGGCGACATCACCATGGACGAAGAGAACAAAAAATTCACGCTGGCAGGAAAAGAGTTCCACGAAGGAGATTATCTCTCCCTGGACGGCTCCACCGGCAACATCTATGACGGCATTATCCCCACAGTGGACGCGAGCATCGCAGGCGAATTCGGCCGTATCATGGGCTGGGCTGACAAGTACCGCACCATGAAGGTCCGCACCAACGCCGACACACCGGAAGACGCAAAGAAAGCCCGCGAACTCGGCGCAGAAGGTATCGGCCTCTGCCGTACCGAGCATATGTTCTTCTCCGGCAACCGTATCGACGCATTCCGTGAGATGATCTGCTCCGAGACCCTCGAAGAGAGAGAAGCAGCCCTGGCCAAGATCCTTCCGGAACAGCAGGCTGACTTTGAAGCCCTCTACGAAGCGCTGGAAGGCAATCCTGTTACCATCCGTTTCCTGGATCCGCCTCTGCATGAGTTTGTTCCCACCACTGACTGGGAAATCGCAAAACTCGCAGAATCCCAGGGCAAGAGCGTAGACGCTATCAAGGCCATTATCGATTCTCTGCATGAGTTCAACCCGATGATGGGTCACCGTGGCTGCCGTCTGGCGGTCACCTATCCTGAGATCGCCAAGATGCAGACCAGAGCCGTTATCCGTGCTGCCATCAATGTCAAGAAGAACCATGATGACTGGAACGTATGCCCCGAGATCATGATCCCGCTGATCGGCGATGTGAAAGAGCTGAAATATGTCAAGAAGATCGTCGTGGATACCGCTGACGAAGAGATCGCTGCCGCCGGCGCCGATCTTAAATACGAAGTAGGCACCATGATCGAGATCCCGAGAGCCGCCCTTACGGCTGACGAGATCGCAGCGGAAGCTGACTTCTTCTGCTTCGGCACCAACGACCTGACCCAGATGACCTTCGGCTTCTCCCGTGACGACTCCGGCAAGTTCCTGACCGCTTACTATGATGCCAAGATCTTTGAGAACGATCCGTTTGCAAAACTGGATCAGACCGGCGTTGGCAAGCTGATGGAAATGGCCATCAAGCTCGGCAAGCCCGTCAATCCGAACCTGCACATCGGCATCTGCGGCGAGCACGGCGGAGATCCGACCTCTGTTGAATTCTGCAACAAGATCGGCCTCGACTATGTTTCCTGCTCACCCTTCCGTGTACCGATCGCCCGCCTTGCAGCAGCACAGGCAGCCATCGCGCAGAAGTAAGAACGGAAAACATTCGCGAAAAAGTATTTCGAATATAGCGAACCATAACGAAAACGCCCGCCGGGTTTCCCGACGGGCGTTTTCGAATTTTCGCGAAAACACACGAAAACTGTTATTGAGTTGCGATAAAACAGGACTCATGGTTTTGTGCAAAGCTCCAAATCAACGATTTTTCACAAAAAATGCGAAAAGGGGCTTGCATTTTTGAAAGTTTCGCAATATAATAACTTACGAAAACGATTAAGGTAATTGCCAAGGCAAAAGCCGGGCAGACTAATCAAAAACACAGGAGGATTCAAAAATGAAGAAGAAAGCACTCAGCGTACTTATGGCAGCTTCTATGCTGGCAGGCCTCACCGCAGCCGCAGCAGTTCCGGCAGCAGCAGAAGAAGAGGGCAAAGTCCTCAACATCTATTGCTGGAATGAAGAGTTCAAATCCCGTCTGACAGACCACTATCCGGGATATGAAGAAGTTGACGCTACCACCGGTAAGATCGGCGATGTCGAAGTAAGATGGAACATCACCCCCAGCACCGACAATGCTTATCAGAACAACCTGGATGAGAAGCTTCTTGCACAGGCTGACGCAGCTGCTGATGACAAGATCGACATCTTCCTTCTGGAAGCTGACTATGCACTGAAATATGTTGATACCGATTTCACCGCTTCCGTTACCGATCTTGGCCTGACCGAAGAAGAGCTGGCCAATCAGTATCAGTACACCAAAGACATCGTTACCGATGCTAACGGCGTTCTGAAGGGCGTTTCATGGCAGGGCTGCCCCGGCGTTCTGATCTACAACCGTGAAGCTGCAAAGGAAGTTTTCGGATCCGATGATCCCGAGACCGTTCAGGCTAAGGTTGCTGACTGGGATACTTTCAAAGCTACCGCAGCTGAGCTGAAAGAAGCTGGCTACAAGATCGCAGCTTCCGCTAACGACTTCTATCGTGTATTCTCCGACAATTCCGGAAAAGTTGTTGAAGACGGCGTAGCAAAGATCACACCGGAAATCAAGCAGTGGATCGACCTTTCCAAAGAACTCGTAGATGCCGGCGAAGTTGGCACATTCGATCTGTGGAGCGATGACTGGAACAAGGGCTTCTATCCGGACGGCAAGGTATTTTGTTACTTTGGACCGGCTTGGCTGATCGACTTCTGTATGGCAGCTGACACCGAAGGCTCCATCGCTAACCAGGGCGGCTGGGCAGCAACAGAAGGACCGCAGGGCTTCTCATGGGGCGGCACCTGGATCGCAGGCGCAACCGGAACCGACAATGCTTCTCTCGTTGCTGATATCATGCGTCAGCTGACCTGCAACCCCGAGATCATGAAAGACATCGTTACCGCTGATAACGATTTCGTAAACAACAAACCCGTTATGGAAGAGATGGCAGCTGACGAGTCCTACGGCGATGCAGTCCTTGGCGGACAGAACGCTCTGGCTATGTTCTGCGCAGGCGCTGACAAGATCGACAGAAGCAACATGAGCCCCTATGATCAGGGATATACTGAAGAGCTGCAGAAAGCCATGAAGGATTACTTCGAAGGCAATGTTGATTATGACACAGCTGTACAGACCTTCTTTGACAACCTGGTTGTTAAATATCCGGAACTTACATTCTGATCAGTTAGAAGTTAATATCTGGTTTTGCACTGACAACGAATGAGAGACATGCCTGCCTGGCTGAGTCGGGCAGGCATGCTTTCTGTAAGGAGGCAGGTATGAACAAGTCCAAGGGAAAGGTGGTACGCTACAACAGATGGGGTTACATCTTTTTGATCCCGTTTGTTCTGGTGTACGTGGTGTTCCAGCTGATTCCGTTGGTGAACACTGTATACAACAGTTTCTTCGAAAACTATCGTTCAGGTCTGAATCAGGTCGGCCCCAATTTTATTGGCCTTGCCAATTTTGAGGCAATGTTCGGGGGCGGCAAGATCTGGATGTATCTGAAAAACACCATGATCATGTGGATCATGGGCTTTATTCCGCAGATCGTCATTTCACTCCTTCTGGGTGCCTGGTTCTCTGATCCGAGCCTTCGCCTGAAAGGACAGAGATTCTTCAAAACCGTTATCTATCTTCCCAATCTGATCATGGCTTCTGCTTTCGCAATGCTGTTCTTCACATTGTTCGCAGATACAGGCCCGATCAACTCGATCCTTCAGAGTATGGGCATTCTGAGCGAGCCGTTCAAGTTCATGTCCAATGTCTGGAGCGTACGATCATTGGTAGCGTTTATGAACCTGCTGATGTGGTTTGGTAATACGACAATTCTTCTGATGGCTGGTATGATGGGTATCGACACCGCGCTGTTTGAAGCGGCGGCGGTGGACGGCGCCACCTCCACTCAGATTTTCTGGCGCATCACGCTGCCTCTGCTTCGTCCGATCCTTCTGTATGTGATGATCACATCCCTGATCGGCGGTCTGCAGATGTTCGATGTGCCGCAGATTTTGACCAACGGTTCCGGTGCTCCGGCTGAGTCCAGCATGACGCTGATCATGTTCCTGAACAAGCATCTGTTCAGCAAGAACTTCGGTATGGGCGGTGCGCTTTCGGTATTCCTGTTCGTGGTCACCGGTATTCTGTCACTGATCGTGTTCCGCATTAACAGTGTGGGAAACAAGGACTGAAAGGAGGAGTGAACAATGCCTACTGATGTGGTAAAAGGCCAGGAAAAAGGTATGGGCGTTCGCAGCAGAAGAGTTGTGGCGTATGTTGTTCTCGTTCTCATCAGCTTCCTTTGCCTGTTCTGGTTTTATGTGCTGTTTATCAATGCGACCCGTTCACATTCTGAACTGACAAAAGGCTTTACGCCGATCCCCAGCAATTTCCTCGCGCAGAACCTGAACAACGTGTTTACCGGAACGCTTCCGGTAGTGCGCGGCATGTTCAACAGCTTGCTCATCGCTCTGAGCAGCGCGGTCCTTTGTACTTATTTCTCTACGATGACCGCCTATGCGATCCACGCATATGATTTTAAGCTGAAAAAATTCATGTCGACTTTCATTCTGGCGATCATGATGATCCCGGCTCAGGTTACCGCTCTTGGTTTCCTGCAGTTGATCGGAAAGATGGGTCTGGACGATTCGTTTATTCCGCTGATCGTTCCCTCGATCGCGGCTCCGGTCACCTACTTCTATATGAAGCAGTATATGGAGAGCGCTTTGCCGATCTCCCTGGTCGAAGCAGCACGTATCGACGGCTCGGGCGAGTTCCGTACATTCAACAACATCGTTCTTCCGCTGATGAAGCCGGCTATCGCAGTACAGGCGATCTTCACCTTCGTCGGAAGCTGGAACAACTACTTTACTCCGGCTCTGGTGCTGCACACTGATACAAAGAAAACTTTGCCTATCCTGATCGCTCAGCTGCGTTCGGCAGACTTTTTGAAGTTTGATATGGGCCAGGTTTATGCGATGATCGCGTTCTCGATCTTCCCGGTTATTGTGGTGTACTTGATTCTTTCGAAGTATATTGTAGGCGGAGTGGCGGTAGGCGCTGTCAAAGGTTGATCTGCCCCGAAGACCCTTACAAAGGATGGGCTCCCGCCCGGGGTGTTTTTGGACAGGGCGCTGCCTTTGGACTCTTTTGAAATATTTTCATATCTGCAAATATCTGGAGGATGGCCTTGCGGCCATCCTCCACTTTTTGTTTTTTAAATGATTCTTCCTGCCGGGAGGGGATGGCTGTCGCCGGGAGGGGATGGCTGTCGCCGGGAGTCTTTCGCAGACTGCGGGGTGGCTGTCGCCGGGAGTCTT
>CAMOQF010000036.1 GCA_946622645.1 uncultured Blautia sp. | reverse complement strand
CTGAGGCAGCCGAGCCTGCGGTCTCTGAGTCTGTTGTTCCCGACAAACGCCTTGAATCCCAGGGGTCCGGACGTCCCGTGATCATCCACTTCTACGGCGGCACATGGTTCGACGAAGAAGATCATGAATTTGCCGATCAGAACGACGGCACTTTCATCGAGGTGGAAACCGGAGATGTGTACAATTTTGTTGAAGATATCGTAAATGAATGATCATGAACGGCCCCGTATTACCACGGGGCCTTTTGTGCTGTAAAAAGAAAGGTACGGAATTGGCATCAATGAATCAGTTTGCAAGAACACAGCTGTTGATCGGGGAAGAGGGCATGGAAGCGCTACGCCGCGCCAGGGTAGCGGTATTCGGCATCGGCGGCGTAGGCGGTTACGCGGTTGAAGCGCTGGCACGCAGCGGGGTCGGTACGCTTGATCTGATCGACGACGATAAGGTGTGCCTCTCCAATCTGAACCGGCAGATCATTGCGACCCATAAAACCCTTGGAAAA
Organism: uncultured Blautia sp.; assembly: GCA_946622645.1. Taxonomy (GTDB): domain Bacteria; phylum Bacillota; class Clostridia; order Lachnospirales; family Lachnospiraceae; genus Blautia_A. The sequence continues at coordinate 20,582 of CAMOQF010000036.1, read as the reverse complement.
TACAAGGTGGACGTCGCAAAGGAACGGATCCTGGACATCAACCCTGACTGCACGGTGAATACCTGCAGAGTTTTTTATACCCCGGAGACGTCGGACCGGTTTGATTTTACACAGTATGATTACGTCATCGACGCCATCGATACCGTGACAGGAAAACTGGAGCTCATAATGCAGGCTCAAAGAGCCGGAACTCCCATTATCAGCAGCATGGGGGCGGGGAACAAAATGGATCCGTCTGCCTTTGAGGTGGCAGATATCTATAAGACATCCGTCTGTCCTCTGGCCCGTGTTATGCGGAACGAGCTTCGGAAACGAGGCGTGAAATCCCTGAAAGTGGTCTATTCAAAGGAGCCGCCCATTTCCCCGGTCGACGATATGGCAGTTTCGGCGGTCGATGATATGGCGGTCTCCTCCGTGGATGAGATGGATATCTCTGGTCGGACAAACTGTACAGGCCCTTCCGGCACCAGGCGTGAATATATCCGGCGCAGGCAGACGCCGGGAAGCAATGCCTTTGTACCGTCTGCAGCCGGACTGATCATCGCAGGGGAGGTCGTGTGTGATCTGACGGGATATCAAAAACGCCATTTTTAAGCGGCGCGAAAAGTGTCGAACGATTTTTCTTTACGGAGTCCTTCTTATCACGTATACTGAAGACAGACAACTCCGGAAAGGAAAACCATGTTTGATGAGTATCAATGTTTTGTAGAAGAGCTGAAACGGGAACTCATGCAGGCTACGGGAAAACCGGAGGCCTGCTTTGAATTTCAGGAGAGAGAGGATTCCGGCGATGTGCTGACCATGGAATGTACCAGCAGCGGCAGCACAAGGGGATTCTGTACCATGCGGACGGAACAGGTGTACGATCTGTTCCGGGGCAGGGATGACCTGAGCATCAAGGATCTGGTGAGAGAGATCCTGAAGATGTCGGAAGAGATCACCGCCTGTGAGATGGACCGGATACAGGAATCTTTTTCTTCCTATGAAAGTGCAAAAGAAAATCTGTTTGTCCGGCTTCTGAATTACCGGAAAGCGGAAAAGGAACTGTCCGATGCGGTGTATTATCGCATAGGAGATATCTGCATGGTCCTCTGCCTGCGGGTAAGCAGCAGCAAAGACAGGCTGTCCAGCACCAGGATCCCGAGGCATGTGATCGATGACTGGGGCTGCAAAAGAGAAGAAGTGTTCAGGGATGCCCTGGTGAATACCTACTTCATGTCGCCTCCCAGAGCGTATCAATGGGAGAAGATCCTCAGAGACCCGGATTATCCGGGCGAAAACTTTATGGATCTTCTGCACCCATGCAGCCTGAACCAGGACCAGCAGGGAAACTGCATCAGTACCGTCGGGAAAACCAACGGAGCCATCGCCGTTTTTCTTCCGGGCGTGGCGGCAAGGCTCTCCAATCTGCTGGAGGACGATCTGTATCTGGCTTTTACGAGCATTCATGAAGTGATGGTCCACAAAGCCGGCACAATGGATCCGGCCTGCTTAAAGGAAATACTGACGGATACCATCCGGGAAGCGACGCCTGAGCAGGACTTCCTCACGGATCAGATCTATCATTATGACCGGACGAAAGGACATTTTTCCTGCGTGACAACAGAATGAGCAAGTGATGTACAGGAGGCGTATGATTGAGCACAGATGATTTCGCACGCTTGACGGAAGAGTATATTTTTATGGAAGATGAACCTGTTCTGTCGGATATCATTTTTGTCCCCGGGAACGGGTTTCCGCATATGGCCGAAAGAGCGGCGCAGCTGTGGAAAGAAGGTTTTGCGCCTCTGATCCTTCCGAGCGGAAGATACAGCATCAAGACAGGCCGGTTCGGTGGCGTACAGGGAGACGCCGAAAAATACGCCGGTCCCTATGATACAGAGTGGGATTTTCTGCAGGATGTTCTGCGCAAAAACGGGGTCCCGAAGGAGAAGATCCTGAAAGAAAACGAGGCGACCTACACATGGCAGAATGCGCAGCTTTCGAGGCAGGTCTGTGACAGCAGAGGCCTTTCCATAAAAAAAGCGCTCCTCTGCTGCAGAGATATCCACAGCAGAAGAGCCTGGCTGTACTACAGTCTTGCCTTTCCGGAGGCAAGGATCCGTGTGATCCCGGTCAGTGTGGGAAATACATGCAGACACAACTGGCGCTCCTCGGAGGAAGGTATACAGGAAGTGATGGCGGAAGCGCAGAGGATCATTACACAGTTCTCTTTGTACATGAACAATAACAACGGATAGGCACTGTGTATTATTCTTCTTCCGGGAGCCATATGTGTATCTGGCGGATGCGGTTATTGCTGATGGAATCTACCACCAGCCGGACGCCGCAGGGGAGCAGAAGCGATTCGCCCTCGTGGGGCAGCGTATCCAGCTGCTCGATCATGAAGCCTCCGAGTGAATCATATTCCTCCGAGGAGAGGGTGATGCCGAGCGCTTCGCTCACATCCTCCAGACGGGCGCTCCCGGAAGCCTTGTATTCTCTTCCCGGCCGGATCTCTACAAGATCCTCCGTCTCATCCTCGTCATATTCATCCCGGATCTCCCCTACGATCTCTTCCAGAAGATCCTCCAGGGTCACCAGGCCGGCAGTGGAACCGTATTCGTCCAGCACGATGGCCATGTTAACGGAAGCCTTTCTCATCTCCAGGAGCAGATCGCGGGTCGGTTTATGCTCATAGGTAAAATAAGGAGGCCTTAAAAGGTTCCGGAGAGAAAAATCCTCATCCTGAAAGAGCAGCAGGTCCTTGATGTTCACGGTCCCGATCACGTTGTCCGTGTTGCCTTCATACACCGGGAAGCGGGTGTGCCGGTCCTCACGGAAGATCTCAAGCAGTTCGGAACGGGCGGCATTGACTTCCACAAATGTCATATCGATCCGCGGCACCATCACATCTTTCGCCGCAGAATCCCCGAAATCGACAACATTATAGATCATCTGCTTTTCGTCGGTCTCGATGACGCCGTCTTTCTGGCTTTCGTTGACCAATGTACGAAGCTCATATTCCGTCATGGGTTCGCCATGTCCGTCAGGCGTGACGCCAAAAAGCCGGATCAGGCCCCTCGAGAGCTTTTCCACAAGGAACACAACGGGTTTGAAGAGGATCATGAGCATATAGACCGGTCCGGCATAGGCGAGAGCCATTTTTTCCGCATGGACAGCCGCCATGGATTTAGGAGTGATCTCTCCGAACAGAAGGATCAGCAGAGTCAGGATCCCTGTGGCGGCGCCCACGTAGGCGTTGCCAAACACGTCGATCGTCAGCGTGGTGACCAGGGCTGATACTGCCATATTGACGATATTGTTTCCGATGAGGATGGTGCTGAGCATCCGCGCGGAGTTTGCGATCACTTTTTCAAGGATGACAGCTTTTTTATCCCCCTGCTCGACAAGCGACTGCACCCGGATACGGTTTATGGTGGTCATGGCGGTTTCCGCCGAAGAAAAGAAAGCGGAGAGCAGGATCAGAAGCACCACAAAAACGGCACGAAACAAGATCGATGCATTCACGAAAACAAGTCCTCCATCCTAGATAAACCTGCGTTTATAACATGTGTCGAAAAAAATATATCGAATTTTTATTACGAAATCTTTACAAAGAGATTAAAATTTGGTATTGTATTCGTGACACAATGTTACGAACAGGAGGGGAATCATGGAAAAAAACAGTAGACACAAGAACTGTCTGAGACGGGGAATGGCAGCTTTCTGCCTGTCGGCCGTGCTCAGCGCAGGGAGTTTTTCATTCACTGTTCCTGTGTATGCCGAGGAATACGGGACTCTGGAGGAAGCCATTCCGGAGAGCGTGACCATAGAAGCAGGCTGCTGTCTGGGCGACGTTGGTCTGCCTGACAGTGCCTTTGGAAGTCTGTCATGGGCATATCCGGACTATGTTCCGCAGGAATATGTGGAAGAATGCACGGCATGGCTGTACCCGGCCGATCCGGATCAGGTGAACTGGATGGACGGATGGGACAGCGACGAAGGGGCGCTCAAAGTCATGATCACGGTTGTGCTTCATGAACAGGAATCCTATGATGAGTGGACCGACGAATCCGGTACGGGAGACGACGTTTCGCAGGAGGATTATGAAGAATCTCTGCCGGAGACGGCTTCATCCCCGGATGAGGAGGAAAGCGTTCCGCCGTCTGATGAGACGCCTGAGGCCGGCGATACCGGCATGATCGTGGAAGAAGGCGGCCTGACCGAAGATCCTGCCGTCAACGAAGGATCCGGTGTACCGGCAGACACGGAAAATCCGACGGAAGGTTCTGAAACAGGCGCAGAGGAGCCCGCCGGAACCCCGGAAGGGCAGGCAGGAACTGCGGAAGAAGCCGCCGGAACCCCGGAAGGACAGGCAGGAACTGCGGAAGAAGCCGCCGGCACCCCGGAAGGACAGACAGAAACATCCGGTCAGCCGGAAAATACGGAAACCACCGATGAACCGGAGCAGCCGGATAATACAGAACCGGCGCCCAGCATCTTTGATACGGACCTGGCGGATTCCGACGACAGGACCGGCGATGCCGGAGATCCTGCAGGAATGACCGAACAGCAGATCCTGGATGCGGCAGCCCGCAACCATCTCAGCAACGGCATCTACGTTTCCGGGCCAAATCTTCCCTGGTACGTAATGTTCACCGCGACGGAAGATAATGAGCACAGCTTCTCGATCGCCTCCGGCGCTAAAGTGTTCAAGGCTTTCCGGTTTGAACTGTGGGATCTGCAGGCCAACAAGCCTTACACGATCCCGGACGGAGATTATGTCAGCGTGACGATCCCCGTGACAGCCGGATACAATTACACGGTAGAACATCTGCTGAACAGCGGCGCTACAGAGACGATCGTTCCGAGTGTGAACGGCAGCAGCCTGGTCTTCAGCACCAACTCCTTCAGCTCCTACGGCATCGCCGGAAGCGAGACGGTGGTGGGCGGTGAGATCACGGATGAAAACTACAACAATCCGCCAAAGAATGATCAGAGTCAGCCGACCCCGGTACCGACACAGGCGCCGGCACAGCAGCAGACAGTGACGAATACACCGGCCCCGCAGCAGACAACGCAGAATGCGGAACAGCCTCCTGTCGTTTCTCAGGGCGTCCGCACGGGAGACGACACGAACATTACGCCGATGGTCGTTCTGGTGATCTGTGCCGCGGCGGTCATAATCGCGGCTGTGATACTGCTTCTTATAAAAAGAAGAAAGAAGTAAAAAACTCTTTCAAAATAAAAAAAACTGTGCTATACTACCCTTTAGCGATGTTATCGGGCGGTTTATCTGTTGAAAAAACAGGATAAAACGCACCAAAAAGGAGGATAGTTATGGAGCACATCAAAACATTAAACACAAAGAATTTGCAGAATACCGTAAAAAAAGGCGGATGCGGCGAGTGCCAGACATCCTGCCAGTCTGCCTGCAAGACCTCCTGCACGGTCGGGAACCAGAGCTGCGAGCAGAAATAAAGCTGACATGAAAATGCCCGTATGGGTTTTTTCTACCTGTTACGGCTGTGAATCTTTGAGAATGATAAGCAGCGGGTGAAGATCCGCTGCTTATTTTATGGAAAGGACTGTAACCTGCATGAGTCTGATTCACCGCTATCAGAACAATGGAATGAACATTGTCCTGGATATCAACAGCGGATGTGTCCACGTGGTGGATGAAGTTACCTGGCAGGTCCTTCCGTTTCTGGAAGAAGGCCTGGAGGAAGAGACGATCACGGAACGGCTGAAAGACCGGTTTCCGCCCTCGGAGATCCGTTCGGCGCTCTCGGAATGCCGGACGCTCACGGAACAGGGAATGCTGTTCACAAAGGACATCTATCAGGACGCCATCGAAGCCTATGCTTCGGAGCATCGTACCGTGGTAAAGGCACTTTGCCTGCACATTGCCCATGACTGTAATCTGGCCTGCCGATACTGCTTCGCGGAAGAAGGAGAGTACCACGGCCGCCGGGCTCTCATGTCGTATGAGATCGGGAAAAAGGCGCTGGATCTTCTGATCAGCAATTCCGGGGCGCGGAAAAATCTGGAGGTGGATTTCTTCGGCGGAGAACCTCTGCTGAACTTTCAGGTGGTAAAAGATCTGGTCGCTTACGGAAGAAGCCGGGAAGAAGCCTGCAACAAAAAGTTCCGTTTTACGCTGACGACCAACGGCGTGCTCCTGAACGATGAGGTGATGGATTTCTGCAACCGTGAGATGGCCAATGTGGTTTTGTCCATCGACGGCCGCAAGGAGGTCCACGATCATATGCGTCCCTTCCGAAAGGGAGAGGGCAGCTATGACCTGATCGTTCCAAAGTTTCAGCGCTTCGCGGAATCCCGGAATCAGGAACGCTATTATGTGAGAGGAACCTTCACTCACTTCAATCTGGATTTCGCGTCGGATGTGCTGCATCTGGCGGATCTCGGATTCAAACAGATCTCAGTGGAACCGGTCGTGGCGCCCCTCACCGAGGATTATGCCATCCGGCCGGAAGATGTTCCGGTCATCAAGGAACAGTATGACATCCTGGCCCGGGAGATGATCCGAAGGGAAAAAGAAGGCCGGGGATTCAATTTCTTCCACTTTATGATCGACCTTACCGGAGGCCCCTGTGTTTACAAACGCCTTTCAGGCTGCGGCTCCGGGACGGAGTACCTGGCTGTCACGCCCTGGGGAGATCTGTATCCCTGCCACCAGTTCGTGGGCGAGGAGGACTTCCTCATGGGGAACGTGGATCAGGGCATCATTCGCAAGGATATCACGGACAGGTTCAAAAACTGCAACGTATATACCAGGCCGGACTGCAGGGACTGTTTTGCGCGGTTCTACTGCAGCGGGGGCTGCGCAGCCAATGCGCACCATTTTTCCGGGGACATCCTCGGCACCTACCAGATCGGATGCGAACTCCAGCGGAAACGAGTGGAGTGCGCCATCATGATAAAAGCCGCTTTAGCGGAGTAAACGAAATTAGCAAAGAAGGGAAAAGCAATGAGAAAAAGTAGAGGAATCGCAGTGCTCATCATCACTGCCGTCATCACCCTGTTCTTCTGCTTCACCGCCTGGCAGGGCATCGGTTCCGAAAAGGTCGGCGCGGCAAAGAACATCAAACTGGGCCTGGATCTGGCCGGCGGTGTCAGCATTACGTACACAACCAAAGAAGAAAACCCCAGCAGCGAAGATATGGCAGACACCATCTATAAGCTGCAGCAGCGTGTACAGAACTACAGTACAGAGGCGCAGGTCTACAGAGAGGGCGGCGACCGGATCAACGTGGAGATCCCCGGTGTTACGGATGCCAACGCCATCCTGGCGGATCTGGGTAAACCTGGTTCCCTCTGCTTTATCAACCAGACCGGAGAGGACGGACAGTCAAACTTTGAATACAGTGCCGCCTCCGGAAAATATGAACTGACAAGGACCATCGAAGAGATCCGTGAACAGGGCTCCGTCGTGCTGGACGGCACGGACGTTGCGACCGCGGAAGGCGGCGCCACCCAGGATCAGACCACCGGTTCCCGTGAGTATATCGTAAGTCTTACCCTGACCGACGAAGGCGCCGGCAAATTCTATGACGCGACTTCCGCCAATGTTGGAAAACAGATCGCCATCGTCTATGACAACGGCATCGTCAGCGCACCCCGCGTAAACGAAGCGATCGGCGGCGGAAAAGCGCAGATCACCGGTATGTCCAGCGTAGAAGAAGCCCAGAACCTGGCTTCCTTCATCCGTATCGGTTCGCTTTCACTGGAACTGGAAGAGCTGCGTTCCAGCGTAGTGGCTGCACAGCTTGGTGAAGAAGCGATCTCCACCAGCCTTCTGGCCGGTCTGATCGGTCTTATCATCGTGATCATCATCATGATCGTTGCCTACAAGCTGCCGGGCGTTGTTGCGGGATGGGCACTGGTCATCTATACGTCCCTGATCCTGCTGCTTCTGAATGCTTTCGAACTGACGCTGACCCTTCCGGGCATCGCAGGTATCATTCTTGGCATCGGTATGGCAGTGGACGCCAACGTCATCATCTATGCCCGTATCCGTGAGGAGATCGCAGCGGGCCTGCCGGTACAGGCGGCTATAAAGAGCGGCTTCTCCAAAGCTTTCTCTGCCATCCTGGACGGCAACATCACAACGCTGATCGCCGCCATCGTGCTGATGCGCCTGGGCAGCGGCTCGGTCATCGGCTTTGCACAGACACTGGCTCTGGGCATCGTGGTATCCATGTTTACGGCTCTGGTGGTTTCCAGACTGATCGTGAACGCGGTCTATGCCGTCGGCTTCAAAGATGAAAAATATTATGGTAAAGCCAAGGCCAGACAGCCTTTCGATTTCCTTGCGAAGAGAAAGCTGTTCTTCATCATCTCGCTGGTTCTGATCCTGAGCGGACCGCTCTTTATGATCATCAACAGCGCTTCAGGAAACAAGGCCCTGAATTACAGCCTTGAGTTCTCCGGCGGTACCGCCACCAACGTGACCTTCAATGAAAACATGGACATCGCTACCATCGACAGCGAGGTGACTCCGCTGGTCGAAAAAGTGACGGGCGACTCCAACGTACAGCCTACCAAGGTCCGTGATACGAACCAGGTCATCATCAAGACCAGATCTCTCTCCGTGGAAGAGCGTGAAGAGCTGAACAAAGCCTTGGTAGAGAAGTTCGACGTGGATGAAAGTCTCATCCAGGCGGAAAACATCTCCGCGACCGTATCGAACGAGATGCGCCGCGACGCTATCGTGGCCGTGATCATCGCTACGATCTGCATGCTTCTGTACATCTGGTTCCGTTTCCGCGATATCCGTTTCGCAGGCAGCGCCGTTCTGGCTCTTCTGCACGACGTACTGGTGGTTCTGGCCTTCTATGCGATCGTAAGAGTATCCGTCGGTAATACCTTTATCGCGTGTATGCTGACGATCGTCGGTTACTCCATCAACGCGACCATCGTTATCTTCGACCGTATCCGTGAACACCTGAAATCTCCCAAAAAGGGCGAGAGCCTGGAAGATATCGTAAACGGAAGTATCACGGAGACTCTGACAAGAAGTATCTACACCTCTCTGACCACGCTGGTCATGGTGACCGTTCTGTGGATCATGGGCGTATCTTCTGTCCGCGAGTTTGCCGCTCCTCTGATGGTGGGTATCATCTGCGGTGCTTATTCATCCGTATGCATCACAGGCGCTCTGTGGTATGTGATGAAAAAACGTTTTGGCGGAGACACTTCCGTATCCGCACTGGCTTCCTCCGTATCGGAATCCATCCGTCATGCTCAGGCTGAGGGTGACAAAAAGCAGAAGGAATCCAAGAGAGACCAGAAGCAGAATCCGGATCAGCCCAAGGTGAAGAACCGTAAGCGCGTGGCCGACCGTCTCGCCAGAGAAGAAGCAGCCGCCAAAGAAGCCGCTGCAGCCGCAGCAGCACAGGCATCCGAAGCCGCCTCCGCTGTAAAAGAAACAGCATCTGAAGCAGAAGACGTTGTGGAAGAGACCGTGTCCGAAGCGGCAGACGTTGTAGAAGAGACCGTAACCGAAGCGGCAGACGTTGTAGAAGAGACCGTATCCGAAGCAGCAGACGTTGCAGAAGAGACCGTATCCGAAGCAGCAGAAACTGTAGAAGAAACCATCGAAGAAAATGAATAATCTGTAACCACAGGGGCTGTCGTAGACTGCCGGACCGGCTTTTCCCGGCCCGGAGATATGACAGCCTCTCTTTCATTGCCCGGAAAGGGAGGAAGACCATGAAGGAAAAATGGGTGGTGGCCGCCAAAAGAGCGGATTTTAACGCCATCGGCCGGAAGTTCGGGATCGACCCGGTGATCGCGAGGCTGATCCGGAACCGTGATGTGATCGGAGATGAAAAGATCGGGCTTTATCTGAACGGTACGCTCCGTGATCTGCCGGACCCGCATCTGCTGAAAGACGCTGAAAAAGCATCCGGGATCCTGAGACAGAAGATCCGGGAGAGGAAAAAGATCAGGATCATCGGCGACTATGACATAGACGGCGTGACATCCACCTGCATTCTGGTCCTGGCTTTGCGAAAACTCGGGGCAGATGTGGATACCTGCATCCCGCATCGCGTGACGGACGGGTACGGTCTGCACGAACATCTGATCACGCAGGCGGCGGAAGATCATGTGGATACCATCCTGACCTGTGACAACGGTATATCGGCGTTTAAAGAGATCGAACTCGCAAAATCCATCGGTATGACCGTGATCGTCACGGATCACCACGAAGTGCCCGTCTCTGCAGCACAGGAGGCAGAGGTACAGATCATTCCGCCGGCCGACGCCGTGATCGATCCGAAACAGGCGGACTGCCCTTATCCCAATAAGAATATCTGCGGCGCTGTGGTCGCCTGGAAACTGATGCAGGTGCTGTACGCTCTGATGGGAGAAACCCCGGACTATCTGTTTTCCATGACAGATCTTGCGGCTGTTGCGACGGTAGGAGACGTCATGGATCTGCAGGATGAAAACCGGATCATTGTCAAGGAAGGACTGCGGATGATCACGCACACCCGGAATGTGGGTCTTGCAGCCCTCATACGCGCATGCGGTCTGGCGGACAGCGTGATCACAGCTTATCATATCGGGTTTGTCCTGGGCCCCTGCATCAATGCCACCGGAAGACTCGATACGGCGCAAAGAGCGCTGGCGCTTCTGATGGCGGAAGAAGCGGAAGAGGCAGACCGGATCGCGGGAGAGCTGAAAGACCTGAACGAAAGCCGGAAGGCCATGACGGAAGAGCAGAAAGCCGAAGCTGTCCGGATCGTGGAAAGCACGGCTATCAAAGAGGACAGGGTCCTGGTGGTCTATCTGCCGGACTGTCATGAGAGCATCGCAGGCATCATTGCGGGAAGACTGCGCGAGCAGTATTACCGTCCTGCGATCGTGCTCACTCCCGGCGAAGAGATGGTCAAGGGGAGCGGCCGTTCGATCGAAGCCTATCATATGTTCAAAGCGCTTACGGAATGTGATGATCTGCTGGAAAAGTACGGCGGCCATCCGATGGCGGCCGGTCTTTCCATCAAAAAGACAAACGTCGTCCGGTTCCGCAGACGGCTGAATGAAAACTGCCGCCTGACGCCAGAGGAGCTTACGCCCAAAGTGGTGGTGGACGTTCCGATGCCTGTCACCTATATCAGCCGGAACCTGATCGAACAGATCCATCTGCTGGAGCCCTTCGGAAAAGGAAACCAGAAGCCTGTCTTTGCACAGAAAAATGTTCTGATCTCGGATGTAAGGATCCTTGGAAAAAACAGAAACGTCCTGCGGATGACTGTGGAGGACGCCGGCGGATACCGGATGAACGCGATCTGCTTCGGCGATACAGAGGCATATCTGTCCAGGATCCGGCAGGATCCGAAAGCCACGATCGCCTATTATCCGGAGATCAACAGCTATCAGGGCATCGAAAAAATACAGATTATCATTACGAATATTGACTGACAGCGTTGCCTACCGTCTGAAAAAGTGTTATACTAAAGCTTGTTCTTAAAAACAGAAAGGGATTTTTGTCGACGGCAAAAGTCTACAATCGGCCGGAAAAGGAGAAAAGGTATGAAAACAATAGAAGAATATGTAAGAAGCATTCCGGATTTTCCGGAGCCGGGCATCATTTTCAGAGACATCACTTCCGTTCTGCAGGATGCGGACGGACTGCAGCTGGCCATCGACACGATGCAGGAATGCCTGAAGGATGTCGATGTAGACGTGATTGCAGGGACTGAGTCCAGAGGCTTCATCTTTGGCGTTCCCATCGCGTACAATCTTCATAAACCCTTTATCCCGATCCGCAAAAAAGGCAAACTCCCCTGCGAGACAGTGGAAATGACATATGATCTGGAGTACGGCACTGCCACGATCGAGATGCACAAGGATTCCATCAAACCGGGCCAGAAGGTGGCGGTGATCGATGATCTGATCGCGACCGGCGGTACCATCGAAGCTGCGATCAAGCTGATCGAGCAACTCGGCGGCGAAGTCGTGAAGGCAGTCTTTTTGATGGAACTCGCAGGCCTCAAAGGCAGAGAGCGCCTGAAAGGATACGATGTAGAATCTGTTCTTTGTTACGAAGGGAAATAAGCATTATCTGAGACAAAAAGACTTTAAGAATAAACAGCGACCAGGCAGGTGAGACAGATGGCAGAGATCATCAGGAATATCAGTCCCGTGGAAGCCGGACAGACCGATCAGAAAAAGCTAGAATATGTGAAGAAGGCTGACGCTGCCGTAAAATCCATGAACGATTTTACAAGCCCGGCGGACCTGTATGACGAACTGATCAGAAGCGTCAGGACATACCACCCTTCTGACGATCTTTCCATGATCGAAAAGGCCTACCAGGTTGCGTTTGAAGCGCACAAAGACCAGAAAAGAAAATCCGGCGAACCGTACATCATCCATCCGCTCTGCGTAGCCATCATCCTGGCGGACCTGGAGCTGGATAAGGAGACCATCGTAGCCGGCCTGCTGCACGACGCGGTGGAAGACACCTGGATGACCTACGAGGAAGTGGAGCGTGAGTTCGGCTCGGAAGTCTCCCTTCTCGTAGACGGCGTTACCAAGCTGGGACAGCTGTCCTATGATGCCGATAAGATCGAAGTTCAGGCGGAAAACCTGCGCAAGATGTTCCTGGCCATGGCCAAGGATATCCGCGTCATTCTGATCAAGCTTGCGGACCGCCTGCACAACATGCGTACCCTGCAGTACATGCGGCCGGAAAAACAGAGAGAAAAAGCGCGCGAAACGATGGACATCTACGCGCCCATCGCCATGCGGCTCGGTATCTCCAAGATCAAGGTGGAGCTGGATGACCTGGCCCTGAAATACCTGAAGCCGGACGTCTACTACGATCTGGTTGAAAAAGTGGCCCTGCGTAAAAGCGTCCGTGAAGAATTTGTCGGCAAGATCGTCAAACAGGTGGAGAGACATATGCTCGAAGCCGGGATCAAAGCCCAGGTGGACGGCAGAGTCAAGCACTTCTTCAGCATCTATAAAAAGATGGTCAACCAGAACAAGACCATCGATCAGATCTATGATCTGTTTGCCGTGCGGATCATCGTGGAGAGCGTCAAGGACTGCTACGGAGCGCTTGGCGTGATCCATGAAATGTACAAACCGATCCCCGGCCGTTTTAAAGACTATATCGCGATGCCGAAAGCCAACATGTATCAGTCTCTGCATACCACGCTGATCGGCCCGAACGGCCAGCCGTTCGAGATCCAGATCAGGACCTTCGAGATGCACAAGACGGCGGAATACGGCATCGCGGCTCACTGGAAATATAAAGAAAGCTCCGACGGCAAGACCTCGGGAGAGGACCGTGAGGAGGCAAAGCTGAACTGGCTCCGCCAGATCCTGGAATGGCAGAAGGATATGTCGGACAACCGGGAGTTCATGAGCCTTCTCAAGAACGATCTGGATCTTTTCGCGGACAGCGTTTATGCTTTCACCCCGCAGGGGGACGTAAAGACCCTGCCCAGCGGTTCCACGACCATCGATTTTGCGTACTGCGTGCACAGCGCCGTCGGCAACCGGATGATCGGCGCCCGCGTAAACGGAAAGCTTGTGCCCATCGAGTACCAGATCAAAAACGGCGACCGTGTGGAGATCATCACCTCGCAGAATTCGCAGGGCCCAAGCCGCGACTGGCTGAAGATCGTGCGGAGCACGCAGGCCAAAAACAAGATCAACCAGTGGTTCAAAAAAGAACTCAAAGAAGACAATATCATCAAAGGCAAGGATGCCCTTACAGCCTACGCAAAAGCCAAAGGCTACCGCATAACGGACTATACAAAACCGCAGTATGTGGAACAGGTCCTCCGCAAATACGGCTTCAGAGACTGGGATTCCGTCCTGGCGGCCATCGGACACGGCGGCCTCAAGGAAGGGCAGGTCTTCAACAAACTGTTCGAAGTCGGCGAGAAGGAAAAACAGCGGAACCTGACCGATGAACAGGTGCTGGAAGCTGCGTCCGGGAACAAGGGGAAAGCGCCTCTTGTCCGGAACAAGGGCGGCATCGTCGTCCGCGGCATCCACGACGTGGCGGTTCGGTTCTCAAAATGCTGCAGTCCGATCCCGGGCGATGAGATCATCGGTTTTGTCACCAGAGGCCGCGGCATCACCATCCACCGGACGGACTGCGTCAATATCATCAACATGTCGGAGAGCGACCGCACCAGGCTGATCGAAGCAGAATGGCAGAAAAGCGAAAACCGTGCGGAAGACAAATATACAGCGGAGATCCAGGTGTACGCGAACAACCGTACGGGTCTTCTGGTGGATCTCTCCCGTATCTTTACGGAACGGCATATCGACGTTCGCAGCATGAACAGCCGTACCAACAAACAGGAAAAAGCCACCATTTCCATGAGCTTCAACGTGGAGAGCAAGGAAGAGCTCCAGTCCCTGATCGAAAAGATCCGCCAGGTGGAGAGCATCCTGGATGTGGAGCGGACCACAGGATAACGGATATGAAAAAACTGAAAGTCTATAAACTGGTGCTGGGCGAAGTGCAGACGAACGTCTACTTCTGCCTGAACACAGAGAATCACGAACTCCTGATCGTGGATCCGGCGGATGACGCGGACCGTATCGAACGGAAGATCAGAGAGCTTTCCGCGGTACCGAAAGCGATCCTTCTCACCCACGGCCACTTTGACCATATCAGAGCGGTCAACGACCTGAAGAGCAGGCTGGGGATCCCCGTTTACGCCTGCCGGCAGGAGGAAGAGATGCTTTCCGATCCCATAATCAACATGTCCGGTCATTTTGGGGGACCTTCCGTCTCGGTCAAGGCGGATCATCTTCTGAACGACATGGATGTCTTTACGGAAGCCGGCTTCAGCATCCGGATGCTGCACACGCCAGGACATACGCCCGGGAGCTGCTGCTACTACATTGCGGAAGAAGAAGTCCTGTTCAGCGGAGACACGCTGTTCTGCCAGTCCATCGGCCGTACGGATTTTCCCGGAGGAAGCATGAGGCAGATCCTTGACAGCCTGCACAGGCTTCTGGATACGCTTCCGGGAGAAACGAACGTTTATCCCGGCCATGACTGTGAAACGACCATAGATACAGAAAAGAGGTACAATCCTTTTGCATAATATCCGAATCTGTTTTCTGAATACGGATTTTGAAAGCGACATCTACGAACTGATCCGTGCATTCTATCCGGAATCTGCGTTTACCGTCATCTATCAGGAGAAAGACGCAGAGGATCAAATCATTCCGGATCTGGATTTTTGTTTCAGAAAAACCGATACAAGCTATCGCATAGAACAGAGAGCAGGGACGATCCGGACAGAGGAGGTTCCTGCCGCAGAAGGACTTCTCAAAACATCGCGGGAAGCCCTTCTTTCTTGTAGTACCGAGGAACAGATCAGGCTCCACAATCTCCGGAAAGAGCAGAAAGACAGGATCAAGACCGCATTGTACGATATGCTCTGTCAGCTGTCCGGACGCACCCTTCCCTGGGGCTGCCTGACAGGCATCCGCCCGGTCAAACTGGTGACGGATATGCTGGAACAAGGCATGTCCAATGCCGAAGCGGCTGTCGAGATGCGCTCGCGCTATATGGTGAGCCGCGAAAAAACAGCCCTGGCAGTTGCCATCGCAAACCGGGAGAAAGATATCCTGAAAGGAATGGATCTGCAGAACGGTTACAGCCTGTATGCGGGCATCCCGTTCTGTCCCAGCATCTGCCTGTACTGCTCCTTCAGCTCTTTCCCGCTGAAGGTATGGGCTTCCCGTACCGACGAATATCTGGACGCACTGATCCACGAAGCGCAGGAGACGGCTTCCATGATGAAGGAGACCGGGCGGAAGCTGCATACCATTTATATAGGAGGGGGCACGCCCACGACTTTATCACCGGAGCAGCTGAAGAGACTTCTCCATGTGCTTACGGAGCTGTTCTATGAGGACGGGATCCGTGAATTTACTGTGGAAGCCGGACGGCCCGACAGCATCACGAAAAACAAGCTGCTCGCCATCCGTGATTTCCCGGTCAGCCGTATCTCCGTCAATCCGCAGACAATGAACCAGAAAACGCTCGACCTGATCGGAAGGCAGCATACCGTCGAACAGGTGGAAAAAGCTTTTTATCAGGCCAGGCAGGCTGGCTTTGACAATATCAACATGGACCTGATCGTGGGTCTTCCCGGGGAAGATAAAGAGATGGTCCGAAACACGCTGGAGCGGATCAACGTCCTTCATCCCGACAGCCTGACAGTCCACTCCCTCGCGGTCAAAAGAGCGGCCCGGCTCAATATTTTCAGGGACGAATATGCCGAGATGACCTATGAAAACAGCCAGGAGATCCTGGATATGACCACACAGGCCGCGCGTCAGATGGGCATGTTTCCTTACTATCTGTACAGGCAGAAAAACATGAAGGGCAATTTTGAAAATGTAGGCTATGCCTCGGACGGCAAAGCCGGGATCTACAACATCCTGATCATGGAAGAGAAGGAGCCCATCATCGCTCTGGGAGCCGGCGGCGCATCCAAATTTGTTCTCCGGAAGGGGAACCGGATCGAACGCGCCGAGAATGTGAAGGATGTGAAGAGCTATATAGAACGGATCGATGAGATGATCGAACGCAAGAGGACGGGGATCCGGACATGGATATCGTGACAAATGACAAAAACCAGAACCGAATTCTGAAATATGACCTGTGGAGCGAACTTCTGCACGGGATCGCGGTCAGCAATCTTGCCTATGATGTGGCGCAGGAGATGGGGCTGCCGGAAGATACCTGCTACGAGCTTGCGCTCGCCGGGATGCTTCACGATATCGGTAAGCTGAAGCTGACGGGCTACATCAACGGGCAGGAGCAGGATCCGCTGATGGTGGAGGAACTCAAATTTGTCCGGATGCATTCCACCCTCGGCTATGAAGAGCTGAAGGACCAGGGCTATTCCGAATTTGTGCTGACCAGCATCCTTTATCATCATGAAAACTATGACGGTACCGGCTATCCTGAAAACCTCAGGGGGGAGGACATCCCCATCGGAGCCAGGATCCTGCGGGTGTGCGATGTGTTCTGCGCGCTGCGTTCGGACAGGCCTTACCGGAAGGCGCTGGAGATCGACATGGTGATGCAGCTGATGATCGAGGAGATCAAACATTTTGACATGAAAGTCTTTCTCGCTTTCCAGCGTGTGGTGCACAGGCTCCAGAGAGAGACAAGAGAGGAGAACTGACAGATGGCAATGAAAAAAAAGCCGGTGACCGGCATGAAAGATATACTTCCCCGGGAGATGGAGATCCGTAATTATGTGATAAACATGATCCGTGAGACCTACCAGACCTTCGGGTTCTGTTCCATCGAGACCCCCTGCGTGGAGCATATCGAAAACCTCTGCAGCAAGCAGGGGGGCGAGAACGAAAAGCTGATCTTCAAGATCCTGAAGAGGGGCGAAAAGCTTCGTCTTGAAGAAGCCGAAGGAGAAGCGGACCTGGTGGACTCCGGTCTGAGATATGACCTGACGGTGCCGCTGTCCCGGTTTTTCTCAAACAACATGAGCGATCTGCCGGTACCTTTTAAAGCTTTGCAGATGGGAAATGTGTGGAGGGCCGACCGCCCGCAGCGCGGACGGTTCCGTCAGTTTATGCAGTGCGATATCGATATCCTGGGAGAAGCCTCCTGCCTCGCGGAGATCGAACTGGTGCTCGCGACCACGACTCTCCTGTCAAAACTGGATTTTAAAAAGTTCACGATCAGGATCAACGACCGTCGGATCTTAAAGGCCATGGCACGGCACTGCGGGTTTGCCGAGGAGGATTTCGACAGCGTGTTCATCATCCTCGACAAGATGGACAAGATCGGACTGGACGGTGTACGTGAAGAGCTGATATCGGATGGTCATCCGGAGCAGACGGTCCAGACTTACCTCGCGCTTTTCGACAGCATTACAAAGGACGCTGCGGGCGTCGCAAAGTTAGGCGAAATGCTGGGAGACTCTCTTGAGAAAGGAACGGCAGAAAACCTCTGCACCATCATGAATACGGTAGACGCCGTCAAGACGGCGGATTTCCGGATCGTGTTCGATCCGACGCTTGTCCGGGGCATGGGATATTACACGGGCCCCATCTTTGAGATCGCCATGGACGAGTTCGGCGGTTCCGTGGGCGGCGGCGGCCGCTATGATCAGATGATCGGAAAATTCACCGGGAACGATACCTGCGCCGTGGGCTTTTCCATCGGGTTCGAACGGATCGTCATGCTGCTTCTGGAGCGCGGATACACGGTGCCGGCATCCGGGAGCAAGAAAGCGTATCTGATCGAAAAGAACCTGCCGGAAGACAGGATGAAGGAGATCCTCCGGCAGGCAACGGATGAAAGAACACAGGGAAACTGTGTTGCCATCTCGATCATGAAAAAGAACAAAAAATTCCAGAAGGACCAGCTGATCCAGGAAGGCTATACCGAGATCATCGAGTTCTTCAGAGATCATGAATAAGAGCAGAAGGGAGACGTATTTTCATGGCTGAAAGCATGAAGGGACTCTGCAGAAGCTGTCGCGCAGCAGAAGTCACCAAGGAAATGATCGGAAACAGGATCACCCTGATGGGGTGGGTACAGAAAGCGAGAGACAAGGGCGGCATCGTGTTTGTGGATCTCAGAGACCGTTCCGGGATCATGCAGGTGATCCTTGAGGAAGGCCCCGTAAGCAAGGAGGATTTTGAAAAGGCAGGCAGACTCCGCGCCGAGTTTGTGATCGCGGTGACGGGGACCGTCAAGATGCGCGACGCCGTCAATCCGAACATCCCCACCGGTGAGATCGAACTGCAGGCAGATTCGCTCCGTATCCTCTCGGAAGCGGATGTTCCTCCCTTCCCGATCGAGGAAAACTCCCGCACCAAGGATGAGATCCGCCTGAAATACCGCTATCTGGATCTGAGAAGACCGGACCTGCAGAGAAACCTGATGCTCAGAAGCCGCGTCGCGATGCTGACCCGGCAGTTCTTTGCAAACGAAGGCTTCCTGGAGATCGAGACGCCCATGCTTGGAAAGAGCACGCCGGAAGGCGCGCGGGACTATCTGGTTCCTTCCCGCATTCATCCTGGATGCTTCTACGGACTGCCACAGTCTCCGCAGCTTTACAAGCAGCTGTTGATGTGCTCCGGCTATGACCGTTACATCCAGATCGCCAGATGCTTCAGAGACGAGGACCTGAGAGCGGACCGCCAGCCGGAATTCACGCAGATCGACATGGAGCTTTCCTTCGTGGACGTGGACGACGTCATCTCCGTCAATGAAAGATATCTGGCCTTCCTGTTCAAGGAAGTCCTGGGCGTTGAGGTGAAGCTTCCGATCGAAAGGATCACCTGGCAGGAAGCAATGGACCGTTTTGGCTCGGACAAACCGGACATGCGCTTCGGCATGGAACTGGTGGATGTGAGCGAGGTCGTTAAGAACTGCGGCTTTGCCGTGTTTACCGGCGCGCTTGAAGCAGGCGGATCTGTCCGGGGCATCAATGCCAAAGGGCAGGGGAGCATGCCGCGCAAAAAGATCGACAAGCTCGTCGAGTTTGTCAAAGGATACGGGGCCAAGGGCCTTGCCTACATTGCCATCGCGGAGGACGGAACCCGCAAATCTTCCTTTGCCAAATTCATGACGGACGAGGAGATGGATGCGCTTGTCGCTGCCATGGACGGAGAAAACGGAGACCTGCTCCTGTTTGTTTCGGACAAGACCAGACTTGTGTATGATGTGCTCGGAGCGCTTCGTCTTGAACTGGCGCGTCAGCTGGAACTCTTTGACAAGAATGAATTCAGGTTTGTCTGGGTGACCGAATTCCCGCTGCTGGAGTGGAACGAGGATGAAAACCGTTTCCAGGCGATGCACCATCCATTTACGATGCTGATGGAAGAGGACATCGACCTTCTGGATACCGATCCCGGCAAGGTCCGCGCCAAGGCTTACGATATCGTCCTGAACGGAAACGAGATCGGCGGCGGCAGCGTACGTATCCATCAGAGCGACATCCAGGAGAAGATGTTTGAAGCTCTTGGCTTTACAAAGGAAGCCGCTTACGAGCAGTTCGGTTTCCTGCTTGATGCTTTCCGCTATGGAGTTCCGCCTCATGCAGGACTGGCCTACGGCCTTGACCGTCTCGTGATGCTGATGGCAGGCGTGGACAGCATCCGCGACGTGATCGCCTTCCCCAAAGTAAAAGACGCATCATGCCTCATGACCCAGTCCCCCGCCATCGTTGACGACAAACAGCTCGGCGAACTGCATATCGCAGTCGTCCCGGAAACCGACGCCTGATTTTTAGCTTTCTACGTACGTGAGAAGGAGGCCGTGCGGCTTCTGTTTCAGTCCTCGGGCAAAGCCCGGTCAAGCTAACTGCTAACTTCGACCGGAGTTGGTTGATCTCAACCAGCTCCGCCCTTACGGGTAAGACGCTCAGCAACGGCTTCGCGCCAAGTCTCCATAAGCAGTGGATCTCGCCCGGGCAAAAACCGCCCGTAAAAAGGCCTGAAACAGAAGCCGCACGGCCTCCTTCTCACTGTTCATTGCTGCCGAAATAAGGGCAGACGAAAGTGCTTCGCCAGGTACTGCCCCATTTGCGCTTTTCTTTTCA
>CAMOQF010000035.1 GCA_946622645.1 uncultured Blautia sp. | reverse complement strand
CTTGGAAGGATCCTGGTCAGCCGGCCGCAGCTTCTGATGCTGGACGAACCTTTCTCCGCTCTGGATTCCCATCTTCGGCTGAAGCTCCAGATGGAGCTTAAGAAGCTCCTGGAGAACTATGGCCACGGCATCCTGATGGTTACCCACGACAGGGACGAAGCCTTCCGGATGTGCGGTAAGATCGGCGTGATGGACCGGGGCCGGATGCTGGCAGTCAAGAAGACAAAGGAGCTGTTTGCCGATCCGGGAACACGGGAGACCGCTGCCCTGACAGGCTGTAAGAATATCGCCGCCGCGCAGAAGACGGGAGAATTTGAAGTCTATGTCCCGTCATGGAACGTCCGCCTGGAGACGGCGAAACCGGTAGGAGACGATCTGGCGGCTGTCGGGATCCGCGCGCATTACTTCAATCCCAAAACGCCTGTGAATACATTTCCGGTGCGTTTTATCCAGGAGATGGAGGAACCCTTCGAGTGGGTGAGCGAATTCCGGTATGAAGGCCAGTCTTCCGACACGCCCGCTCTCTGGTGGCGCTATCCTAAAGAAAAGCGCATGCAAAAACTCCCAGAGAAGCTGGGAGTTTCGCCTGCCAATATTTTATTGTTGTACTGATCATCTGAAATACTGTTCCAGGTCAGCCATCTCGGGACGGATATGGACCGGTTCCCCGGCAGAACGGATCGCGTTGTTCACGTCCTTCAGGCCGTTTCCGGTGACGATGGTCACGACCGATGCATCTTTTTCAATGAGGCCGCTTTCAGCGGCCTTTTTCAGTCCTGCCGTGGCGGCCGCGCCGGCCGGCTCCGCGAAAACGCCGGAGGAAGAACCCAGAAGCCGCATGGCGGAGAGGATCTCTTCATCGCTCACGTTGACGGTGATGCCGTTGGACTCACGGATCGCGTTCAGCGCCTTGACCGGATTGCGGGGAACGCCGACCGCGATGGAATCCGCGCAGGTGTTTTCTTCCTGCGGGACCCAGTCCATAGTGCCGGCCGCGGCGGCCGTGTTGATGGGGCAGCAGCCGGAGGCCTGTACGCTGATCAGGCGCGGGATGCGGTCGATGAGTCCTGTTTCATACAGATCTTTAAATCCTTTATAGACGCCGCCGATCGTGCAGCCGTCTCCGACGGAGACCGCCACATAATCCGGCATGACAAATCCAAGCTGTTCCGCGATCTCCAGGGAGACGGTCTTTTTGCCTTCCATGAGATAGGGGTTGATAGCGGCGTTGCGGTTGTACCAGCCCCAGCGGTCGATGGCTTCGGCGGAGATCCGGAAGGTATCTTCGTAGCTTCCGTCCACCAGGAAGACTCTGGCGCCGAACATCATCAGCTGTGCGATTTTGCCTTTGGGAGCGCGGGCGGGCACAAAGATGCAGGCGGAAAGGCCTGCCGCCGCGGCGTTGCCGGCCAGAGAGCTGGCGGCGTTGCCGGTGGAAGAGCAGGCGATGGTCGTCTTTCCTGCTTCCTCCGCTTTGACGACGGCCATGGCGGAAGCCCGGTCTTTGAGAGACGCGGTCGGATTCTGTCCGTCATCCTTGATCCAGAGCTTTTGGATGCCGAGGAGGCCGCCCAGCTTTTCCGCCTTGTAGAGAGGCGAGCAGCCGACGCGAAGACGGGGCCTGTTTCCGATGCCCTCCACCGGCAGCAGTTCCATGTAACGCCACATGGTACGGTCGGTACGCTGCTCCAGCGGCTTTCTGCCGAGCTCCGAGCGGATATATTCATAATCGTATTCGATGTCCAGGATGCCTCCGCAGTCCGGACAGACGGTGGTTTCGGGTTCGGCGGGGACCACCTTGCCGCAGAGGGTGCATCTTGCCCCGGTGACATTCTTCATAATCAGATCTCCTTCATCACAGAGCTTTCAGAAGTCCTGTGTCTTCATTAAACTGATTGATCATCTCATCGACGCGTTCCGCGTCTTTTTTGACGCTGTCCCAGGTATTCTCCTGATCATACCAGAGGGCGTTCAGCTCTTCTGAGGTCTTTCCCTGCTGTTCCACCCATGTATAATATTTCAGATTGTGGACGCGTTTTCTCACCGGGTAGGTGAGCTCCAGCATATTATCGGTCTTTTCGCCGAGGATGTGGGTGTGGAAGTCCACGGCTGCCATCTCGCGGCTGTAGGGTCCGTCTTCCTCCTGCAGCTCTTTGACTCTGGAGGAGTACATGACGGCGGAGTCCGTCATCACGGAAGCGACGACGTCGTGCTCTGTCAGCTCGTAGTACTTGGCCATTTTGATGGCGCAGAGCATGTTGGCGATGCCGGAGATGCCGAACAGGCTGAGCTGTTCGATGGTTTCGGCCGGAACGCCTGCGCTTGCCAGATACTTCTGTCCCTCGGGTTCGTTGAAGAGACGCAGCACCTTCTGGGAATCTTCATCATCGATGTCGACGACGAGGTCGGTGTTTCTGACATTGTGGATCCACGGAACATGCTTGTCGCCGATGCCTTCGATCCGATGGGCGCCGAAGCCGTTGTCCAGGAGGGTCGGGCACTGGAGCGCTTCGCCCACGCCGAGCTTGGCGGCCGGGAAGAGATCCTTGATGCGGTCGCCGGACGCCATGGTCCCGGCGGAGCCGGACGTGAAGACGCAGCCGAACAGGCGGTCGCCTTCTCCTTTGATCAGATCAAAGCTCTCGGCGATGGCGTTGCCGGTCACATGGTAGTGCCACATATAGTTGCCCATCTCGGCAAACTGGTTGAAGATCATGCAGTCCGGTTCCTGCTCGAGCTCGTGGGTCTTGTCGAAGATCTCTTTTACATTGGATTCCGAACCGGGCGTCGCGATGACCTCGCTCGCCACGGTCTGCAGCCAGTCAAAGCGCTCGCGGCTCATCCCCTGCGGAAGGATCGCGACCGAATGACAGCCAAGGAGCTTGGAGTTGAAAGCGCCGCCCCTGCAGTAGTTTCCGGTGGAGGGCCAGACAGCCCGGTGATAAGACGAATCAAACTGGCCTGTGACCAGCCTGGGGGCCAGGCATCCGAAGGAAGCGCCTACCTTGTGACAGCCGGTGGGGAAGTATTTGCCGACCATCAGCAGGATCTTTGCCTTGACGCCTGTGAGGGACGACGGCAGGACGATAAAATTGGGAGTTCCGAAAAGACCGCCGGTCTCCTTCGGCTCGTTTTTCCAGGTGATGCGGAAAAGATTCAGAGGATTGATATCCCACAGGCCTACGGTCGTAAGCTTTTCCTTGATCTTGTCGGGGATCAGCTCCGGGTTTTTCATCTGCGCGATCGTGGGAATGATGATGTTCTGTTCTTTGGCCCGCTGGATATTGTGGGCTCTTCCGGTTTCATTGATGGTCAGATTGATCATAACTGCCTCCTGTGATTCGGTACATTGGTTCAGGATACATACACAGCGTATATTTCATGCGCAATGTGTCTGTTCTTATTATATTCTCGATATTTTCGAAAGTAAAGAGCCAGGACCAATTGAATACCGAAGAATTATGCGTTATAATGAAAAATGGAGAGGAAGACCCCTGTATTTCTATGCATAACGCCATAGCAGCTCAAAGGAGGGATCTGCATTGTCTGGTAATTTTGTTGTAAAAGGAATCATCTGCCACACTCCTTCTAGGGACGCCCTGGAGATCCGGCAGAATGCTTATGCGGTATGCCGGGACGGTATATGCGAGGGCGTCTACGACGAGCTGCCTGACCAATACCGGGATTATAAACTGATCGACTGCACCGATATGCTTGTCATGCCGGGCATGATAGATCTTCACATTCATGCTTCGCAGTACACCTACATCGGGACGGGGATGGATGATGAGCTTCTCGGCTGGCTGGAAAAAAAGACTTTCCCGGAGGAGATCCGCTATATCGACGAGGAATATGCCGGAAAAGCCTATGACATTTTTGCCGCAAAGATGCAGAAAAGCGCCACGACCAGGGCGGTGATCTTTGCGACGATCCATGCAGGAGCCACGCTTGCCCTGATGGACCGGATGGAAAAGACGGGGCTTCTGAGCTATGTCGGCAAAGTCAATATGGACCGGAATGCGGCCGCGGAACTGGCCGAGAAAAACGCGAAGGAAGCTGCGGAAAGCACCCGGCGTTTTCTGGAGGATGTCATTCAAAGAAACTATCAACGGACAAAGCCGGTCATCACGCCGCGGTTCGTTCCGACCTGTTCGGACGAGCTGATGGAAGAGCTCTCGAAGATCCGGAAAGAATATGACCTTCCGGTACAGTCTCATCTCTCAGAGAACCCCGAAGAGGTGGAATGGGTCAGGCAGCTTTCGCCGGATGCGGAATTCTACGGAGACGTCTACGACCGCTTCGGTCTGTTCGGCAAAGACGCGCCCACGGTGATGGCGCACTGCGTCTATTCCACCGAAGCGGAAGCTGAGAGGATCCTTCAGAACGGCGTCTGGATCGCCCATTGTCCAGGTTCCAATATGAATCTGTCTTCCGGCATCGCCCCCATCCGGAAGTACCTGGAAATGGGGATCCGCGTGGGGCTCGGAAGCGACGTGGCCGGCGGAAATTCGGAATCCATATTCCGGGCAGCGACGGCCGCGATCCAGGTTTCCAAGCTTTTCCGCAGGTACGCGGACCCGGACGCAAGGCCGCTCAGCTTTGCGGAAAGCTTCTACATGGCGACAAAGGGGGGCGGCTCCTTCTTTGGAAAAGTCGGGAGCTTTGAAAAGGGATATGAGTTCGACGCCGTGGTGCTGAACGACAGACAGGAGCTGCTTCCTCCGTCCGACAGCGCCGCGGACAGGCTTGAGAGGGCCTTCTATCTGGGCCTGGACCAGAAATGCATAGTCAGAAAATTTGCAGCAGGAAGAGAAATCGCTCTATAGACCGACATGAAAGGAGGGACAGTCTGTGTATACAGGAAAAAGTGTAAAACGAGTGGACGCCTTTGATAAGGTGACCGGGCGCACCAGGTATACGGACGACCTGTGCGACCGCAGCGCTTATATCGCAAAGGTTCTGCATTCGACGATAGCCCATGGAAAAGTACTCAAAATAGACACCTCCGAGGCGGAAAAGATCCCCGGAGTCGTTAAGATCCTGACCTGTTTCGACCTGAAGGAAAAGCATTATTTTCCGACGGCAGGCCATCCGTGGTCCACGGACCCCGGCCATCAGGATGTGGCGGACAGGCTGATCCTGACCGACACCGTCCGTTTTTACGGGGATGACATCGCGGCGGTCGTAGCCGAGGACGAGGTGGCCGCGTCCCAGGCGCTCCGCCTGATCAAGGTCGAATACGAGGAATATCCCTTCGTGCTGGACGTCCAGGAGGCGATGAAGGACGGAGCGCCCCAGCTTCATGAGGCGTTTCCGAACAACATACTCAAGCATACCCGGATCAGCAACGGTGATTACGAGAAAGCCATCCAGGAGCCGGGCCTTGTCAAGGTGGAAGGATGGTACGACACCCCGACGGTGCAGCACTGTCATATCGAAAACTTTATCTGTTACACCGAGCAGGTGAACGGGCGGATCCACGTGGTCAGCTCCACCCAGATCCCGCACATCGTACGCCGCGTCGTCGCGCAGGCCCTGGGGATCGACTGGGGCCTGGTAAGAGTTGAAAAGCCTTATATCGGAGGCGGGTTCGGCAACAAGCAGGATGTGCTGTATGAGCCGCTCTGCGCATGGCTGACTCTGCAGACGGGAGGCCATCTGGTCAAGCTGGACGTATCCCGGGAGGAGACCTTTGTCTGCAACCGGGTCCGCCACGCGATCCGCAGCCACATCGTTTCCTGGGTCCGGCCGGACGGCACTTATGCCGCCCGCAAGCTGGAATGCTTCTCGGACCAGGGAGCTTATGCTTCCCACGGCCACAGCATCTGCGCAAAAGGCGCGGGCTCTTTCCCGCAGCTCTATCCCTGCGAGAATGTTGAAGTGGACGCCTACACGATCTTTACCAACAAACCGGCCGCCGGCGCCATGAGAGGCTACGGCATCCCGCAGGCCATGTGGGCGGTAGAAAGCCATACGGAAGAGGTGGCGGCTGTCATCGGGGAGGATCCGCTCGTATTCAGACGCCGCAACCTGATGCCGGTAGGATACGAAGACGGCTTTTCCAAAAACAAGCTGTATACGGATTCCTTTAACCAGTGCCTGGACAAGGCCATGGAAGCCATCGATTACAAAAGAAAATTCGCGGAATATCAGAACCAGACCGGGGATGTCCGCAGAGGGATCGGAATGGCGGTGTTCTGGTACAACACGGCCGTGTGGCCGATCTCGCTGGAATCCTCCTCCTGCCGCATGGTGCTGAACCAGGACGGTTCCTTCCAGCTGCAGCTGGGCGAGACCGAGATCGGACAGGGCGCCGATACCGCGTTCTCCCAGATGGCGGCCGACGTGGTGGGCGTTCCCCTGGAGAAGGTCCATATCGTTTCCTGCCAGGACACGGACGTGACGCCCTTCGGGACCGGCGCGTACGCATCCAGACAGACCTACGTTGCGGGCTTTGCCATCCGCCAGACAGGCCTTCTCCTGAAGGAGAAGATCCTGGATTACGCGCATGAGCTTACCCGGATGCCGGTGTATAATCTGGATATCAAGGACGGTAATATTGTGCGGACCACGGACGGCCAGGCGCTGATGAGTCTGGCGGAGCTTGCCACCGAAGCCCTGTACAGCCTGTCCGACAGCCGCCATATCACGGCAGAGAGCACCTACCAGATCAAATCCAACGCGTACTCCTTCGGATGCACCATCGCCGAGGTGGAAGTGGATATTCCGCTCTGCAAGGTGAAACTCCTGAATGTGGTGAATGCGCATGATGCCGGCACGCTGATCAATCCGGCTCTCGCCGAGGCGCAGGTCCACGGCGGCATGAGCATGGGCATCGGCTACGGCCTGTCCGAGAAGCTGATCTTCGATCCCAAAACGGGACGCGCTTTGAACAACAATCTGCTGGACTATAAGCTTTCGACCTTTATGGATCATCCCCACCTGCAGGCCCTGTTCGTGGAGAATCCGGAGCCGACCAGCGCTTTCGGTACAAAGGGGCTCGGAGAACCGCCGGCCTGCTCCGTGGCGCCGGCGATCCGGAACGCGATCTACCACGCGACGGGCGTCGCGGTAAATGAAGCACCTGTAAATCCGCATATCCTGTTCAAGGCATTTACGGAAGCGGGACTGATCAACGATGAGCCGAAGGGCCCGTCACAAAGCTAAGGAGGTGCGGCTATATGTATGATATCAAGGCTTTATATGAGGCAGGCAGCGTAGAAGAAGCCGTCAGCCTCCTTGTCGAACATCCGGAAGCGCAGATCATCGCCGGAGGCAGCGACGTGCTGGTGCAGATCCGAGAAGGACGCCGCGCCGGCGTCGAGCTTGTCAGCATCTACGGGATCGATGCGCTCCGGGGCATCTGTTACGATGAAGAAGAAGCCATCCGGATCGGATCTCTGACCAGCTTTTCGCATATCGCTGCGGATCCGATCATCCAGGAGAAATTCCCGGTGCTGGGAGAAGCGGTCAGCCTGGTCGGCGGTCCCCAGATCCGCAATATCGGGACCATCGGAGGAAACACCTGCAACGGCGTGACCTCGGCGGATTCCGCCTCCACGCTGTTTGCGTGGGACGCAGTCATAGAACTGACCGGGCCGGACGGGATCCGGCGTCTTCCCATACAGGAATTCTATATCAAGGCCGGTAAGGTGGACCTCCGGCCGGGAGAACTGCAGACCGCCATCCTGATCCCGAAAAAAGCGTATGAAGGATATACGGGGCGATACATCAAATATGCGATGCGGGAAGCCATGGATATCGCAAATCTGGGCTGTTCCGTAAACGCGAAGCTTTCGCAGGACAAAAAGACCATAGAAGACGTCAGGATCGCCTACGGAGTCGCAGGGCCGATCCCTCTGCGCGCGGTGACCGCAGAGGCGGCTGTCAAAGGCTGCCGGACGGATCAGAAGACGATCGACGCCTTCGGGGAAGCAGTCCTTTCCGACATCCATCCAAGAGACAGCTGGAGGGCTTCCAAGGCCTTCCGTGAACATATCGCGAAAGTACTGGCATCCAGGGCCCTCAAGGAGTCCGTTCTTCGGGGAGGAGGCGAGATCTGTGAGTAACCGGTATAAACTGATCAAATGCACCATCAACGGAAAAGAGCGGGAAGTCATGATCGATGTGAGGGCTTCCCTTACGGATCTCCTCCGGAACGATTTCCGGCTGACCAGCGTCAAAAAGGGCTGCGAGGTGGGGGAGTGCGGCGCGTGCAACGTGCTGATCAACGGCGAATGCTTTAACTCCTGCATCTATCTGGCCGTCTGGGCCGATGGGAAAGAGATCCTCACCCTCGAAGGCCTCTCCGATCCCGACGGAGGGATCTCGGACATCCAGCAGGCCTTTATCGATGAAGCGGCCGTCCAGTGCGGCTTCTGCACGCCCGGCGCCATCATGAGCGCGGTGGAGATCCTGAACGAGGGCCGGGAGCTCTCCGATGAGGAGATCCGGATCCGCATGTCAGGGCATCTCTGCCGCTGCACAGGATATGAGAACATCCTGAGGGCAGTGAAAAAGACCATGCTCAAAAGACTCGGAAAAGCAGAGCAGTAGAACACAGGACAGGAGGGATAAGCCATGCTGCTTGTTGCCAACGGATATGTGATTACAAGAGATCCGGACCGGCCTTTCTTTAAAGACGGGGCGGTCGCGGTCGACGGAACCTCGATCCAGGAAGTCGGATCATACAAAGAACTGAAGGAACGTTATCCGGACGCGGAATTTGTGGATGCCCGCGGCGGCGTGATCATGCCCGGGCTTATCAACGCGCACACGCATATTTACTCCGGTCTCGCCAGAGGACTGTCGATCGACGGGAACAACCCGACCAACTTCCTGGAGATCCTGGAAGGAATGTGGTGGGCCATCGACCAGAAGCTTTCCCTCGACGGCACCAGGGCAAGCGCCTATGCTACCATCCTGGACTGCCTGCGGGACGGCGTGACCACCATCTTTGACCACCATGCGAGCTTCGGCGAGATCCCCGGCTCTCTGTTCGCCATCAAAGACGTGGCGAAAGAGCTGGGCATCCGTTCCTGCCTCTGCTACGAAGTGTCGGAGAGGGACGGAGAAGAGAAGACAGAGCAGGGCATCCGTGAGAACGCGGAATTTGCCTCCTGGGCTCAAAAAGAAAACGATGACATGATCAAGGCCATGTTCGGCGGCCACGCGCTGTTCACCATCTCGGACCGGACCTTTGAACGGATGGTATCCGCAAACAACGGCATGACAGGCTTCCACATCCATGTGGCGGAGGGGATGAACGATGTGTACGACAGCCTCCGCAATTACGGCTGCAGGCCGGTGAACAGGCTTCTGTACAACGGCATTCTCGGGGAGAGGACACTGCTCGGGCACTGCATCCACGTAAGCCCCGCCGAGATGGACATCATCAAAGAGACGGGCACGATGGTCGTCAACAATCCGGAATCCAACATGGGCAACGCCGTCGGCTGCGCCCCTGTCCTGCAGATGATGCAGAAAGGGATCACCGTGGGCATGGGCACCGACGCCTACACGCACGATATGCTGGAGAGCCTCAAGGTCTTCCTGATCATCCAGAGGCACCAGGCGGCCCTGCCGAACGTAGCCTGGGGAGAAGACATGAAGATGCTCTTCGAAAACAACCGGATCATAGCCGAAAAGTACTTCGGAAGGCCTCTGGGCATCCTGAAGGAGGGCGCGGCGGCCGACATCATCGTGATGGACTACAAGCCCTTCACTCCGTTCTCCGACGAGAACATCGACGGTCACATGCTGTTCGGCATGATGGGCAAAAACTGCCGTACCACCATCGTAAACGGCAAGGTCCTTTACAAGGACCGCGAATTTGTCGGGATCGACGAGGAACGCATCAACGCCTGGACGCTTGAACAGAGCAGAAAGCTCTGGGGAAGCCTGAACAACAGAGAGTATTGATCTGCCATACCTGTTGAGCTATTGAACAGTCACGATCTGCCTTCGTGAAGAAAGGAGCAATCGATGGGTGATATCATGAGGCCGATCCCCTTCGGTCATCTGATGAACTGGATATTGACAGAGTACAGAAAAGAGCAGTCGGTCTTCGGGATCAAAAAGATCGTCCGGTACCCGAAAGAACAGGCGCTCCCGATCTTCGGCGAGAAGATCGAAACGCCCTTCGGTCCGGCGGCAGGTCCCAACACCCAGCTGGCTCAGAACATCGTCGCGGCCTATGTTTCCGGAGCCCGCTTCTTTGAGCTGAAGACGGTGCAGAAAATGGACGGGGAAGAGCTGGCAAAATGCATCAGCAAGCCCTGTATAACAGCCCATGACGAGGGCTATAACTGCGAATGGTCGACGGAGCTGTATGTGCCGCAGGCTTTTGACGAGTACGTAAAAGCCTGGGTGGCGTGCAAACTCCTCGCAAAGGAGCTGGACCTCGGAGATCCGGACGGCTTCGTCTTCAACATGTCCGTGGGCTACGACCTGGACGGCATCCGTTCCGAAAAGATCGACCGCTTTATCGAGCAGATGAAGGACGCCTCCGGCACAGAGATCTTCCGGGAATGCATCGGCTGGGCGCTTGAAAACAAAGACCGCTTCACGAACGTGGACGAAGCCTTTATAAAAGGGATCAGCCCCGCGGTTTCAAGATCGATCACGGAGTCGACCCTCCACGGATGTCCGCCGGACGAGATCGAGCGGATCGCGACGTATCTGCTGACCGAAAAACATCTGAACACATTTATCAAATGCAATCCGACGCTCCTTGGCTACGAATACGCGAGGCAGCGTCTGGACGGCCTTGGTTTCGACTATATCGCTTTTGACGACCATCACTTCAGAGAAGACCTGCAGTGGGAGGACGCGGTTCCCATGCTGGAGCGGCTGATCACTCTGGCAGCGGAGAAGGACCTGGAATTCGGCGTCAAGCTGACCAACACCTTCCCGGTGGATGTAAAAGCAGGCGAGCTTCCCAGCGAAGAGATGTACATGTCCGGGCGCTCCCTGTTCCCGCTCACGGTCCATCTGGCCTGCAGGATCACGGAACAGTTTAAAGGAAAGCTCAGGATATCCTATTCGGGCGGCGCTTCCGTACATAACGGCAGCGACCTGTTCAAGGCGGGCATCTGGCCCATTACGCTGGCGACCAGCATCCTCCAGCCCGGTGGTTATGAGAGGATGAGCCAGATCTGCGAATGCCTGGGCGGCTGCGGATCGGAACCGTTTGGCGGAGTGGATATAGAAGCCCTCCGGCTGATCGAGGAAGGGATCGACAAGGGCGATCTTTACAGAAAGCCGGTCAAACCCCTCCCGGACCGCCACGTCAAAAAAGCGATCCCGCTCTTTGACTGTTTTACGGCTCCCTGCAGGGACGGCTGCCCCATCGGGCAGGATATTCCCGCCTACCTGCGCGCCATGGAGGACGGGGATGCGGAGAAGGCGCTGGAGATCATCCTGGAACGCAATCCGCTGCCGTTCATCACCGGGACGATCTGCCCGCATCACTGCGGCGACCAGTGTATGCGGAATTATTACGAAGGAACCCTGCATGTACGCCAGATGAAGCTTGCCGCGGCAGAAGGAGCCTATGAGAAAGCTCTGTCCGTGCGGAAGAAAGTCCCTGCCGCGGGTGATAAACGGGTCGCCATCGTCGGCGGAGGACCCGCCGGCCTTTCGGCCGCCGCCTTCCTTTCCAGGGCCGGCGTACCGGTCACGGTGTTTGAGAAAAGAGATACGCTGGGCGGCATCGTCCGGGCCGTCATTCCTGAATTCAGGATCAGCGGCGCGCAGATCGACAAGGATATCGCGCTCTGCAAGGCATACGGCGCTGAAATGAAGACCGGCACGGAGGTCACTTCCCTGCAGGAGCTGAAGGACCAAGGCTATACCGACATTATCGTTGCGGTGGGAGCCTGGGCTCCGGGCAGCTCTCCTCTGCGCTATGGAGAAGCGTGCGACGCTGTCGAATTCCTCGAAAAAGCAAAGAACGCGCCGGATTCCCTCTCGCCGGGCACGGATGTCGTGGTCCTGGGCGGCGGCAACACGGCCATGGATACGGCCAGGGCCGCAAAGAGGCTTGCAGGCGTCCGGAATGTGCGTCTGGTCTACCGCCGTACAAAACGTTATATGCCGGCCGATGAAGAAGAGCTGCAGATGGCGCTCGATGATGGCGTGGAATTTATGGAACTTCTGTCTCCCGTAGGCGTAAAGGACGGCGTTCTGACCTGCAGCGTGTGCGAGCTTGGAGAGCCGGACAGCTCCGGCAGAAGATCGCCCGTGGATACCGGCCGCACGACGGAAGTCCCCGCGACCATGGTGATCGCGGCTGTTGGCGAGCGGATCGATACCACTCTGTTTAAACAGATCGGAGCCGCGTTGGACGAAAAAGGCCGTCCCGTCACGGATGAGAACAGGATGACCACCGTTCCCGGGATCTATGCGGCAGGCGACTGCTCGGGCGGTCCGGCGACTGTGGTGGAAGGAATCGCAGACGCGGCTGCCGCGGCAGCTTCCATCGCAGGCATAGATTACGACAGATACAGCAGTGAAAATGCAGCCGGTGACGAAGGAACTTACCGCAACAGGAAGGGCTGGATCTATGATAATACGGAGATCAGTCCTGACAGAAGGTGTCTGGGATGCGCGACCCTCTGCGGCGCCTGCGCCGAGGTCTGCCCCAACCGCGCCAATGTGGTGATCAAGGTACCGGGAAAATGCACGTCACAGATCATCCATGTGGACGGAATGTGCAACGAATGCGGCAACTGCGCTGTCTTCTGCCCGTATACCGGAAGACCTTACAGAGACAAATTCACGCTCTTCTGGAGCGAAGAAGATTTTGAAAACAGCGAAAACGCAGGATTCCTGATCACGGAAGATCACAGGATCAGGATCCGCATGGACAAAGCCGTGACGGACGTTCTGCCGGATGAACTGAAGACGGTGGATCCGGAAGCCGCCGCCGTGATCACGGCGGTCATCGACAACTATTCTTATCTGTTAAAGGAAAAGGGATGAGGCAGTGACAGGAATATATCAGTTTACAGTGAATGGAAAGCCCTGCGCCACAGATGAAAAAAAGTCTCTGCTCAGATTCCTCCGGGATGACCTGGGGCTGTATTCCGTAAAGGACGGCTGCAGCGAGGGAGCCTGCGGTACCTGTACCGTCGTGGCGGACGGAGCCGCAGTCAGGGCCTGCATCCTGACGACGGAGAGGGCGGCAGGCAGATCCATCGTGACGGTGGAGGGACTGTCGGATGAGGAAAAAGAAGCTTATGTCTATGCCTTCGGGATCAAAGGCGCAGTCCAGTGCGGCTTCTGCACCCCCGGCATGGTGATGTCAGCCAAGGCCCTTCTGGATAAGAAGCCGGATCCGACGGACGACGAGATCAAAGCCGCGATCCGCGGCAACCTCTGCCGCTGCACCGGCTACAAAAAGATCATCGAAGCGATCCGTCTCGCAGGCGCGGTCCTGCGGGGCGAGGTGCAGATCGATCCCGAAAAAGAGAAGGGCGACGTTTACGGCGTAGGCGAGCATGCCTTCCGCGTGGACGTCCGGAAGAAGGTCCTCGGATACGGCAAATATCCGGACGATATCGTGATGGACAACATGCTCCATCTCTCCGCGGTGCGGTCAGAATATCCCCGCGCAAGGATCCTCTCCATCAATGCCGAAAAAGCGCTGGCTCTGCCGGGCGTGGCAGGCGTCCTGACGGCGGAAGATGTGCCCAACAACAAGGTGGGACACATTCAGCAGGACTGGGACGTGATGATCCCGGTCGGAGGGATCACCCGCTGCGTCGGGGACGCCGTCTGTCTGGTGGCGGCCGAGACGCTGGAGATCCTGGAGGAAGCCAAGCGCCTGATCGAGATCGAATATGAAGAGCTGCCTCCGGTGCGGAACATCGCCGAGGCCATGGCGGAAGACGCGCCCAGGGTACACAGCAAGGGCAATCTGTGTCAGTCCCGCCATGTGACCCGCGGCGACGCCGCCAGGGCATTGGCAGGATCCGCTCACAAGGTGACGAAATCATTCTCCACACCGTTTACGGAACACGCATTTCTGGAACCGGAATGTGCGGTGGCTTTCCCCTACAAGGACGGAGTCAAGATCCTGAGCACTGACCAGGGCGCCTACGACACGCGAAAAGAGACCGCCATCATGTTCGGCTGGGATCCGGAGCGGATCGTCGTGGAGAACCAGCTGGTCGGCGGCGGTTTCGGCGGCAAGGAGGACGTATCGGTCCAGCACATCGCCGCCCTGGCTGCCTGGAAATTCCAAAGGCCCGT
The DNA here is from genome assembly GCA_946622645.1 of uncultured Blautia sp. Taxonomy (GTDB): domain Bacteria; phylum Bacillota; class Clostridia; order Lachnospirales; family Lachnospiraceae; genus Blautia_A. The sequence goes on along the minus strand of CAMOQF010000035.1, from coordinate 7,046 downwards.
CAAGGCGAAACTCTCCCGCAAAGAGTCCCTGAATTTCCATCCCAAGCGCCATGCCATGGAAGGAACCTTCACCCTGGGATGTGATGAAAACGGTATTTTCACCGGACTGGACTGCGAGATCTATTTTGACACCGGCGCCTATGCGTCCCTTTGCGGACCGGTGCTGGAACGGGCCTGCACCCATTCGGTCGGGCCATACTGTTATCAGAACACGGATATCCGTGGCTACGGCTATTATACCAACAATCCGCCGGCCGGAGCCTTCCGGGGCTTTGGCGTCTGCCAGAGCGAATTCGCCCTGGAGACGATGATCAACCTTCTGGCGGAAGAGGTGGGCATCTCGCCCTGGGAGATCCGTTACCGCAACGCGATCGAACCCGGCAAGGTGCTTCCCAACGGTCAGATCGCGGACTGCTCCACAGCGCTGAAAGAAACGCTGGAGGCGGTCAAAGACGTCTATGAAAAGAACCGGGATCACGCCGGGATCGCCTGCGCCATGAAGAACGCGGGCGTCGGCGTGGGCCTTCCGGACAAGGGCAGGGCAAAGCTCGTCGTCGAGGACGGCTGCTGCGTGATCTACTGCGCGGCTTCCGATATCGGGCAGGGATGCCTGACCGTGTTCTGCCAGGACGTGGCGGAGGCCACGGGACTGCCGCTTTCAAAGATCAAAAACGGACCTGTCAACACGGAGATCGCGCCGGATTCCGGAACGACCTCCGGTTCACGCCAGACGCTTTTGTCCGGCGAGGCGGTCCGCAAGGCAGCCATGCAGCTGAAGGAAGCCATGGACGAGGCGGGAGGAGATCTTTCCGCCCTCGAAGGCAGGGAATTCTTTTACGAATACTTTGAACCCACGGACAAGCTGGGAGCGGACGTTCCCTTCCCCAAGAGCCATATCGCCTACGGCTACGCCACCCATGTGGTGATACTGGACGACGAAGGCAGGGTCAAAGAGGTCTATGCAGCCCACGACTCGGGCAGGGTGGTCAATCCGATCTCCATCCAGGGCCAGATCGAAGGCGGCGTCCTCATGGGCATGGGCTATGCCCTGACGGAGGACTGGCCTTTGAAGGACTGTGTCCCGCAGGCGAAATTCGGTACACTGGGGCTTCTGAGGGCCAATCAGATCCCGGATATCCAGGCGATCTATGTGCAGAAGGATGAACTGCTGGAGGTCGGCTACGGCGCCAAGGGCATCGGCGAGATCGCCACGATCCCCACCGCTCCGGCGGTGCAGGGCGCTTATTATGCAAGAGACGGGATCTTCCGGACAAAGCTGCCCCTGGAAGATACTTACTACAGCAAAAAGAAAAAATAAAACAGGAGGATTCCTTAAAAATGGGACTGGATTTTGCAAAAATCAAAGAAGCGGCGGAAGGCTACGGCGCGGAAATGAGCCGGTTTCTTCGCGACATGATCTCTTATCCCAGCGAGAGCTGCGAGGAGAAAGAGGTCGTATCCTGCATCAAGGCCGAGATGGAAAAGCTTGGCTTTGACAAGGTGGAGGTCGACAGGCTCGGCAACGTGATCGGCTGGATGGGCGAGGGAGAGAAGATCATCGCCCTGGACGGCCATATCGACACCGTCGGCATCGGAAACATCGCAAACTGGGAGCAGGATCCTTACAAAGGCTATGAGACGGACGAGATCATCTACGGCCGCGGCGCTTCCGACCAGGAGGGCGGCGTTGCGTCTTCGGTGTACGCGGCGAAGATCATGAAGGATCTGAACCTGATCCCGGAGGGCTATAAGATCATGGTCGTCGGATCGGTCCAGGAGGAAGACTGCGACGGGATGTGCTGGCAGTACATCATCGACAAGGATCAGATCCGCCCGGAATTCGTCATCTCCACAGAGCCTACGGACGGCGGGATCTACCGCGGGCACCGCGGAAGGATGGAGATCCGCGTGGACGTCAAGGGAGTCTCCTGTCACGGAAGCGCGCCGGAGCGCGGCGACAACGCGATCTTCAAGATGGCGGATATCCTGCAGGATGTCCGGGCTCTGAACGAGAACGACTGTGAGGAAGGCACCGCGATCAAGGGGCTTGTCAAGATGCTGGATCCGAAATTCAATCCGGAGCATTATGAGGACGCCCGGTTCCTCGGCAGAGGAACCTGCACGGTATCCCAGATCTATTTTACCTCGCCGAGCCGCTGCGCGGTGGCGGATTCCTGCGCGATCTCCATCGATCGGAGAATGACCGCCGGCGAGACCTGGGACAGCTGTCTGGAGGAGATCCGTCAGCTTCCCTCCGTACAGAAATACGGAGACGACGTCAAGGTTTCCATGTACATGTACGACAGACCCTCCTGGACAGGAGAGGTCTATGAGACCGAGAGCTATTTTCCGACCTGGATCAACAAGGAGAGCGCAGCCCATGTGAAGGCGCTTGTGGACGCCCACAAGGCGCTGTACGGAGAGAAGCGGATCGGAAATCCGGGTTCCATGGACAAGAGAGAGGGACGGCCCCTGACGGACAAATGGACCTTCTCCACCAACGGCGTGGCGATCCAGGGACGGTACGGCATTCCGTGCGTCGGTTTTGGACCGGGCGCTGAGAGCCAGGCGCATGCGCCGAATGAGATCACCTGGAAACAGGACCTGGTGACCTGCGCTGCAGTCTATGTCGCGGCCATCAACCTTTATCCGGACGAGGAGAAGACAGGCGATGTTACGCAGTTTCGTGCAGGATCGCCGGCGAGATAACAGTATACATTACAGAGGAGATGATTGACATGGACAAAAAACTGCAGGAATATCTGGACAGGCTTTCCGGCCTGGATTTCAAGAACATGTACGAGGGCGACTTCTTCCTGACCTGGGAGAAGACGGACGACGAGCTGAACGCGGTCTTTACCGTGGCCGACATTCTGCGTCATCTGCGCGAACAGAATATTTCCACAAAGATCTTTGATTCCGGACTGGGGATCTCGCTGTTCCGGGATAATTCCACCAGGACCCGTTTTTCCTTCGCGAGCGCCTGCAACCTGCTGGGTCTGGAGGTGCAGGACCTGGACGAGGGAAAGAGCCAGATCGCCCATGGCGAGACCGTACGTGAGACCGCGAACATGATCTCCTTTATGGCGGACGTCATCGGCATCCGCGACGACATGTACATCGGAAAAGGAAATAAATACATGCACGACGTCGTGAACGCCGTGACGGCCGGGCATAAGGCCGGCGTCCTGGAGCAGAAGCCGACTCTGGTCAATCTGCAGTGCGACATCGATCATCCGACGCAGTGCATGGCGGACATGCTGCATGTGATCCATACCTTTGGCGGATTCGAGAATCTGAAAGGAAAGAAAGTAGCCATGACATGGGCTTATTCCCCCAGCTACGGCAAGCCGCTGTCCGTGCCCCAGGGCGTCATCGGCCTGATGACCCGGTTCGGCATGGACGTGGTGCTGGCGCATCCGGAGGGATACGACGTGATGCCGGAGACCCTTCAGGTGGCGGAGAAGAACGCGGCCGCTTCCGGCGGAAGCTTCCGGAAGACAAGCTCCATGGAAGACGCATTCAAGGACGCGGATATCGTCTATCCCAAGAGCTGGGCTCCCTTCGCGGCTATGGAAAAGAGGACCGATCTGTACGCGAAAGGCGATACCGACGGGATCAACGCGCTGGAAAAAGAACTGCTCGCGCAGAACGCGGAGCATAAGGACTGGTGCTGCACCGAGGAGATGATGGCGCTGACCAAAGACAAGAGCGCGCTCTACCTGCACTGCCTGCCGGCCGACATAAGCGGCATTTCCTGCGTGGACGGCGAGGTGGCAGCCAGCGTGTTCGACCGTTACCGCGACCCGCTCTATAAGCAGGCCAGCTATAAGCCCTACATTATCGCAGCCATGATCCTCCTGGCCAAGCAGAAGGATCCTGTTGCGACCTTCCGGATGCTGGCAGAAAGGAATGTTCCGAGGCATATAGTATGAATGGAAAAAAGAGGATCGTCCTTGCACTGGGAGGAAACGCCCTCGGGGATAACCTACCGGAGCAGATGATCGCAGTCAAAAAGACCGCAAGCGCCATCGCGGATCTGATCCAGGAGGGCAACGAGATCGTGATCGTTCACGGCAACGGCCCGCAGGTGGGCATGATCCAGAGCGCCATGCAGGAGCTGACCCGTTCCGACCCGCAGAAATACATCCCCTGCCCGCTCTCGGTCTGTGTGGCGATGAGCCAGGGATATATCGGCTACGACCTGCAGAACGCCCTCCGGGAGGAGCTCCTGGACCGCGGGATCAAAAAGGACTGCGCCACCATGCTGACCCAGGTGGAGGTGGATCCGCTGGATCCGGCCTTCACACATCCGACCAAGCCCATCGGTTCCTTTATGACCCGGGAGGAAGCTTCCGCCCTGGTGCGGGAACGGAACTACCAGGTCGTGGAGGACTCCGGCCGCGGCTATCGAAGGATCGTCGCTTCTCCAAAGCCGAAGGCCATCGTGGAGATCGATACGGTCCGGGCGCTGGTGGAGAGCGACCATATCGTGGTCGCATGCGGAGGCGGCGGAATTCCGGTCTTCCGGACGGAGGGACACCATCTGAAGGGTGCCGCCGCTGTGATCGACAAGGATTTTGCGGCCGAAAAGCTGGCCGAACAGCTGGACGCGGACTGCCTGCTCATCCTGACCACGGTGGAGAAGGTCTGCATCAACTACGGAAAACCGGATCAGGAGGAACTGACAGAGCTTACGCCCGAGACGGCGCGGAAGTATATCGAAGAGGGGCAGTTTGCCCCGGGTTCCATGCTTCCCAAGGTGGAAGCCGCCGTACAGTTCGTGCAGAGCGGCGAGGGAAGAGAAGCTCTGATCACGCAGCTTTCAAAAGCTCACGACGGCGTGACAGGCAGGACCGGAACACGTTTTCATCTGTAAATATCATTTGTAAAGTGGAGAGGATCTGACATGAAGACATTGATCAGAAACGGAAGGCTGGTGACGGACCGTGAGGTCAGAAAAGCCGACCTTCTTCTGGAAGACGGAAAGATTCTGAAGATCGCAGACGGAATTACGGAGCAGGACCCCATCGCAGAAGGGGCTGAACTGATCGATGCTTCCGGCAGATTTGTGCTTCCCGGCGCGGTGGATATCCACACCCACATGGATCTGGACGTGGGGATCGCCCGGGTGATCGATGATTTTTATACAGGAACAGTCGCGGCTGCCTGCGGCGGGACCACGACCATCGTGGACCACATGGCCTTCGGGCCCAAAGGCTGCCCGCTGTCCCATCAGGTAAAGGAGTATCACAGGCTCGCGGACGGAAACGCCGTGGTGGACTATGGCTTCCACGGCGTGTTCCAGCATGTGGACGATGAGATCCTGGACGAGATGGCGATGCTCTCCCGGGAGGAGGGGATCACCAGCTTCAAGGTCTACATGACCTACGATTACATGCTGGACGACCTGGACCTGATGAAGGTCCTGTCAAGGGCTGCCCGGGAGAAGATCCTGATCGCTTCCCACTGTGAAAACAACGGCATCGTAAACTACAATCGCCAGCGGTTTGTCAGTGAAGGAAAAAAGGCGGCCTGCTGGCATCCGGTGAGCAGACCGGATCTTGCTGAAGCAGAAGCCGTCAGCAGGCTTCTGTATCTCGCAAGAGCCGCCGGCGAGGCGCCGGTGTACATCGTCCACCTTTCCTCACAGAAAGGCCTGCTGGAAGTTCAGAGAGCCAGAGAGATGCATCAGAAGCACTTCGGGACCGAGACCTGCCCGCAGTACCTTCTGCTGGAAGACAGCTTTTATGATGATCCGCAGGAAGGCCTCAAAGCGTTGATGGCGCCGCCCCTTCGCAAGGCGGCTGACCGGGAAGCTTTATGGCAGGCGCTGACAGACGATGTGCTGGATACGGTCGCTACGGACCATTGTCCCTTCACCTTTGCCAGACAGAAACAGCAGGGGGCGGAGGACTTTACAAAATGCCCGAGCGGCGCGCCCGGCGTGGAAGAGCGCCTGATCCTCCTGTATTCCGAGGGGGTCTGCAAGGGACGGATCACCCTGCCGCAGCTGGTAAAATACTGCTGCGCCAACCCCGCAAAGGTCGCCGGTCTGTATCCGCAGAAGGGTGCTCTCGAGGAAGGAGCCGACGCGGATCTTGTGATCCTGGACCCGGACAGAGAACAGACCCTGACCATCGGCGGCATGCACGGAGCCGGAGATTATACCTGCTATGAAGGAATGCATGTGAACGGCGTGATCACGCAGGTGATGCTCCGCGGCAGAACGATCGTAAAAGACGGCGCCTTCACCGGACTGCGCGGGGACGGCCGTTATCTGAAAAGGAAAACCAGCTCGATCTGCACGGAGAAAGGACTTTATGAAGGATAAAATCGGCTGTATTGTGATGGCGTCCGGACTGTCTGTCCGGTATGGAAAAAACAAGCTCCTTGAAAAGCTGGGGGATCGTGAAGTGATCCTTCATACGGTATCCCACATGTCCGAGGCAGGTTTGTCTCCCCTCACCGTCACGAGAAGCAGTGAAGTTCAGTCTCTTCTCGAAAAGAACGGATTTTCCTGCATTCTCCATGACCTGCCGCTGAAAAGCGACACAATGCATATCGGACTTTCCCATCTGGGGGCTGATGCTGCGGGCTATCTTTTTGTGCCCGGGGATCAACCTCTTGTCACGCCGGAGACGATCCGGCGTCTTGTCCGGGCTTTCAAAGAAAAGCCTGATATGGCGATCCGCCTGGGGTTTCAAGGCACTGTCGGAAGCCCTGTTCTATTTCCGGCTTCCCTGCGGGAAGCCTTTTTGTCTTATGAAGGAGACAGAGGAGGGCTTGAGGTCCTGTGGAAGCTCGGTCTTTCCTGCAACGTCCTGGAGGCAGCTTATGAATGGGAGCTTCTGGATGTCGATACACCTGAAAGCATGGAAAAAGTGCGGGCCCTTTACCTGCTCAACTCACCTCGTTTTCTCTTCTGAGAATTCCAGACCTGAAAACGGAGCAGGTAATATCAGTGTTAGCGTCTGACTTTACCTGCTCATTTACCTCATTTTCTTTGCTGAGCAATCTGAATCTGAAAGAAGGAGCAGGTAATT
>CAMOQF010000034.1 GCA_946622645.1 uncultured Blautia sp. | reverse complement strand
GGGCTCATCACCCGCAAAGAGATCATCAAATACTGCTATCAGGAACTGAAAAAATAAATGGGGGCCTAAACCGCCCCCATTTTTTTATAACACTTTAGAAAGGAAGTCCCGCAAGCGGGGATCTTTCGGTTCGGAGAAGAAGATCTCCGGCGTGTTTTCTTCTTTGATGACTCCATCGTCGATAAACATCGCGCGTGTAGCCACTTCTCTCGCGAACCCCATCTCATGCGTCACGACCACCATGGTCATCCCGGTTTCAGCCAGCTCGCCCATGATCTCCAGCACCTCTCCCACCATCTCAGGATCCAGCGCGGATGTCGGTTCGTCAAAAAGCATCACATCCGGATTCATGGCCATGGCTCTCGCGATGGCGATCCTCTGTTTCTGTCCGCCGGAAAGCATAGCCGGATAGGTGTGTGCTTTATCCGGCAGCCCGACTCTCTCCAGAAGCTCATCCGCCCGGCGCGAAGCCTGCTCTTTGGACATGAGCTTCAGCTTGACGGGAGCCAGCATGATATTCTTCTTGATCGTCAGATGCGGAAAAAGGTTGAACTGCTGGAACACCATGCCGATCTTTTCACGCATCTTGTCGATATCGACCGACTTGTCGGTGATGTCCGTCCCTTCAAAAAAGATCTGTCCTCCCGTAGGGATCTCCAGAAGATTCAGGGAACGCAGGAATGTCGATTTGCCGCAGCCGGAAGGCCCGATGATCGCGACCACCTCGCCTCTGCGGATCTGTGTCGAGATCCCCCGCAGCACCTGATTGTCTCCGAAAGACTTCTGCAGGTTTCTGACGTCGATCAGGACCTCGCCCATCTTTTTTTTGTTATCGCTCATTCTGTCTCAGCCTCCTCTCCAGTCTTCCGAACAGCCAGGACAGCAGAATGACCACCGCCAGATAAATGGCGGCGCCCGCCAGCAGCGGAAGCATGTAATCGTAAGTCTGGCTGCTGATAAGCTGTGTTCCGTACGTCAGATCCTTCAGGGAGATGGCGATACAGATGGAGGTCTCCTTCAAAAGAACGATGAACTCGTTCGTCAGGGCCGGAAGCACATTCTTGAAAGCCTGCGGAACGATGACAAAGGCCATGGTTTTCGAATAGGAAAGTCCAAGGCTTCTTCCCGCTTCCATCTGGCCGGTGTCGATGGACATGATGCCGCCCCGGACGATCTCCGCCACATACGCGGCGGAGTTAAGGCCGAAGGCAATAAACGCGGAAAGCATGGGTCTGGACACGGAGCTGAAAATGACAAAATACACGATCATCAGCTGTACCGTGGTCGGGGTTCCACGGATGACCGTCAGGTAAAGCCTGCAGATCAGATCCAGAATACGGAGTTTCCCGGTCCTGTCATACGTGACACGAATGATCGCGATCAGAAACCCCAGTATAATCCCGATCAACGCCGCCACGACCGTGATCAGAAGGGTGTTCAGAAGCCCGTCGATCAGATATTTATATCTGTTTTTCTCTATAAAATCAAGTGTAAACCTTTCTGAAAAAGTCAAGACCCGTTCCTCCTGCTGCGTCCTTTGTCAGAATGACGGGATCATCACTCTGCGGGAACGATGATCACCTGTGTAGCTGTCGTGTAAGAATCCGTAAAGTCGATGTTTTTCAGACGGTCTTCGGTGATGGTCATGCCGGCCATGCCAAAGTCGACCTTTCCGGTCTGTACTGCGTTGATGATGGAAGCGAACTCCATATCCACGATCTCAAGCTCATAGCCGAGGATGTCGCAGATCGCCTGCGCGATGTCGGCGTCGATGCCTACGATCTCGTCTCCGTCATAGAATTCGTACGGCTCGAAAGCAGCGTTGGTGCCCATTTTCAGGGTTCCGTTGGAACGATCCACGTCTTCCGGAGATTCATAGGGAAGAGTGCCGATGGTGTCATCGCCGATATAGTTCTTGGTGATGTTTTCCAGGGTGCCGTTCTCCTGCAGCTGCGCCAGAGCGCCGTTGATGGCTTCCGTCAGCTCCGGATTTTCCTTTGCGACTGCAATTGCATATTCTTCCAGTTCAAAAGGCTCTTCCAGGATCTTCAGTCCTTCGTTGGCTTCCACAAACTTCTTGGCCGGCTCCGCGTCGATGATCACGCAGTCCAGCTTGCCCTGCTGCAATGCCATGATGGCCTGCGCGCCCTTGCTGAAACGCTCTACAGTCGTTCCCGCATCGTCGCCCTCATAGTCAGAAGCATAGATGTCGCCGGTGGTTCCCATCTGCACGCCGATCCTGGCGCCTTCCAGATCATCCACAGAAGCCACGGCAGCAAATGTGCTGACAGATGCACCGATGGTCATTACGGTTCCCAGAAGCAGAGCGGTCATTTTTTTCATGTTCATGAAAATTCCTCCTTGTATACTTTTACTCTTTAACACTGCATAGCATCAATACACATTGTAGCACGTTTTCAGCTATTTTCAAGAGTCATTTTATGATCTGTACTTGTATAATATGCAAAAAGATGTTTATAATGATCTGTGAAAGAGCTTTGTTTAAGGAGGTCTCTATGAAGTTTACCAAGATGCAGGGCATCGGAAATGATTATATTTATGTCAATTGTTTTGAAGAAAACGTGCCGGATCCGGCGAAGGCCGCCCGTATCTTAAGCGACCGGCATTTCGGCGTCGGGTCGGACGGGCTGATACTCATCAAGCCTTCGCAGGAAGCCGATTTCGAGATGGAAATGTACAATCTGGACGGCTCCCTCGGCGCCATGTGCGGAAACGGGATCCGCTGCGTGGCCAAATATGTCTATGACTACGGCCTTACAGACAAGACCACGATCACCGTATCTACAGGCAGCGGCGTCAAAACGTTGGATCTTACAATAAAAGACGGGAAAGCGGTTCTTATCAAAGTCAATATGGGAAAGCCCATTCTTACTCCCGAAGAAATCCCGGTCGCTCTTCCCAGGGATCCCAGAAGTGCTGCATGGCCCGGGCTCGTTCCCGGGAAGGCTGTCAAGGTCCCCATCACCGCCGGAAGTATGCAGACCTATTTTACCGCTGTTTCCATGGGAAATCCGCATGCTGTCATCTTCATGCCGGAGGTGGAAAGCCTCGAGCTCGCCTCTATCGGGCCGCATTTTGAACACCATCCGTATTTCCCGGACCGTGTCAACACAGAGTTTATCCGGGTCATCGACCGTCACACGCTGCAGATGCGCGTCTGGGAAAGAGGCTCCGGGGAGACCCTTGCCTGCGGCACCGGCGCCTGCGCATCCGCTGTCGCCGCCATACTGAACGGTCTTGTCGATGCAGATGCTCCGGTCACGGTGCATCTCCTGGGCGGAGATCTGGAGATCTTCTGGGATCAGGCCGACGGAGCCGTCTATATGACCGGCCCGGCCCGCGTGGTGTTTGAAGGCTCTGTAGAGCTTGCAGACTTGATGCAGGAATGATACAATTTCTGGTATAGAAGGATTTTTTCCTATTAAAAGGGAAGGAAGGAGGCCGGCCATGGCAGATCCGAACGGCGGTCGTAAAAGAAAAATCTCCGACGGAGGTTTAGGCGTACACAAACGAGGGGAAGGCTTGAATACCGGACCCGTAGGCAACAAAGAAGGCTATGCCGGAAAACCCGGCAGTTCCTCTTCCTCCGGTTCATCCAGCGGAAAAGGATCGTCTCCCCAGCCTCAGCAAAGCTCCGGCGGACAGCGCACACAGAAGTCCGGCGGCTTTAATCCCATTATCCTGATCGTGCTCGCGGTTGTCCTGCTCTTAGGAGGCGGCGGCGGATTAAGCGGTCTGTTCGGCGGAGGCAGCTCCTCCGACGGCAGCGGTTCCTCGTCCGGAACGGGCAGCTATACCCCCTCCAACAACAGCAGCTCTTCCAACTACAGCAGCAACACTTATAACGGAGCCTCCACCGACACCATCACGGATCTTCTGGGCTCTCTGATGGGCGGCGGTGCTTCCGGCAATTCCTATGGAAGCTCCTACGGCAACTCCTATGGAAGTTCCTACGGCAACTCCTACGGAAGCTCCAACGGCAATTCCTACGGAAGCCAGTATCAGAGCGGCGGTTCCTCCGGCTCCTTCTCCGGCACGGAAAGCTCTTCTTCCGGAGGAGGCCTGCTAAGTTCTCTTCTCTCGGCCTTCGGCTCCAGCAGCGGTGAGACTCTCTCCAGCACCTACGGCGGCTGGTCGGACGACAACAATTCCGGGAACCTGAACACCACCGTAAACGCCAAAGCGGCCAAAAAACTCACCAAGATCAAAGGAAACGGCAAAGATGTCGTCACCATCATGATCTACATGTGCGGCACGGACCTGGAGTCCAGAAGCGGCATGGCCACCTCGGATCTCTCCGAGATCTCCCGGGCGACCATCGGCAGCAACGTGAACATCCTGATCTACACCGGCGGCTGCTCCAGATGGAAAAACAACGTTATCAGCTCCAACGTAAACCAGGTCTACATTGCTCAGAACGGCGGCATCCGCTGCCTGGTGAACGACGACGGCGACCGTGTCATGACCGATCCCGAGACCCTGACCCGCTTTATCAAGTTCTGCGCGGCCAAGTTTCCTGCAAACCGGAACGAGCTGATCTTCTGGGACCACGGCGGAGGATCTGTCAGCGGCTACGGCTATGACCAGAAACACTCCCGCGCCGGTTCCATGAGCCTTCCTTCCATCAAGAAGGCCGTCCGGGATTCCGGCATCACCTTCGACTTCATCGGCTTTGACGCCTGCCTGATGGCCACGGCCGAAAACGCCCTCGCGCTTTCTGAGTACGCGGACTATCTGCTGGCTTCCGAAGAGACAGAGCCCGGTACCGGCTGGTATTATACCGACTGGGTCACGGCCCTCTCCCAGAACACGTCCATACCGACTGTAGATCTCGGCAAAAAGATCATCGACGACTTTATAAGCACCAGCGCAAGGCAGTGCCGCGGCCAGTCCACCACGCTCTCTCTGATCGATCTGGCTGAGCTGAAGGCCACCTTCCCGGATTCCTTCACCGCGTTTTCGCAGAATCTGGGCGATCTTCTGGATCACAAAGAGTATACCTCCATCGCCACAGCACGCAAGAATACCCGTGAATTCGGACGTTCCGCCCGGATCAACCAGTACGACCTGGTCCACCTGGCCAAGAACCTCGGGACCGAAGAATCCCTCGCGCTCGCGGATACAGTGCTTGACGCCGTCAAATACAACCGCACCAGCTCGGACATGACCAACAGCTACGGCCTTGCCATCTACTTCCCGAGCCAGAACAGCCGTACGGACAGCATGTCCCAGACCTATCAGGCCCTGGATCTCGACAGCGATTACGCACAGTGCTTCCGCAAGATCGCAGCCCTGCAGGAAGCCGGCCAGGCCGCATCCGGCGGAAGCCACTCGCTTTCGGATCTCCTCAGCGGCAGTCTCGGCGGAAGCCCAGGAGACGACTATTTCGGAGGCGACAGCCTGTTCGGTTCCTCCGGAGGCGATCTGATGACTTCTCTTTTAGGATCTCTGTTCTCCGGCCGTTCTCTCGGCGGCTACAGTACAGACTTCATTGAGGAAAGCGGATATACCGAAGAAGATCTCTCCGAGATGCTCACCGGCAACATGCTGGATCCCAGCCAGCTCACCTGGACCCGGAACGGCAGCAAATACACCCTGCATCTTTCCGCCCAGCAGTGGAGCCTGGTATCGACCGTCGAACAGCACATGTTCTTCGACGACGGAGAAGGCTATATCGACATGGGCCTGGACACCTTGTATTCCATCGACGAAGAAGGCAATCTGGTCACAGTGCCGGACCGCTACTGGATCTCCATCAACAAACAGCCCGTGGCCTATTACCACATCTCTTCCACCAGGACCGAGGAAGGCCTTGTGACCATCGGACGAGTGCCCTGTCTGCTGAACGGAGACCGCTGCCAGCTGATCCTCGTCTTTGACCCGGAAAACCCGGACGGCTATGTAGCCGGCGCCGTGAGCGATTACGTCAACAACGAGACCGAGACCGTCGCCAAATCCATGCTTCCTCTGCAGGACGGCGATACCATCGAATTCCTGTGCGACTACTATACTTACGACCAGGAATATACCAACAGCTATTTTCTCGGCGAGCCGATGGTGATCCGCAGCGAACCCGAAATCACCAGCACGGACGTCGGCGAAGGCGGCGTGATGATCTCCTACCGCTTCACCGATATCTATGGGCAGCGTTACTGGACCCCGCCCATCTATCCGGATTAAACCACAAAAAGACTGCCGCACGATCACCTGTGCGGCAGTCTTCTTGTTAATTACAGTCATTTATTATTCAGTACATAGTCATACAGCCGATCGTTCTTCTGTCTGTATGGATCGTGTCCCGGGAGACGGCATCTGTGCGATAATGATGGCTGCAAACATGACCACGCACCCGATGATCTCACGCTTTGTAAGCGTCTGCCCCAGGATGATCCAGCCGGCCAGCGCCGAAATGCATGCCTCCAGGCTCATGATCAGGGAAGCGACGGTCGGGTTCAGATCTCTCTGTCCGATGATCTGCAAAGTGTAAGCAACGCCGCTCGATAATGCGCCGGCGTACAGGATCGGCTGCCACGCGGAAAGCACATCCGAAAACGATGGTCTTTCAAAGATCAGGGCCAAAATACCGCCTGCGACGCCGCAGACCATAAACTCCATCATGGCCAGCTTGACGCCGCTCACCAGCGGCGAATAGTGATCCACCGCCAGGATCTGGAAGGCAAAAAGAATAGCGCAGATCAGCAGCAGGCCGTCCCCCATGGATAAAGAGAACCCGTCCTTCATGCACAGCAGATACAGCCCGACAAGAGCCATCACTGCGGCGATCCACAAAAGCGGACCGCTCTTTTTCCTGAAGAATATCCCGATGATCGGAACCAGAATGATATAGAAAGCCGTGATGAATCCGGCTTTCCCGACCGTGGAATACTTGATGCCGAACTGCTGGAAGTTGGACGCCAGAAACAATAGAATACCGCAGACCACACCTCCGGTCAGGAGTGTGCGGTCTGCTTTTTTATCTTCCTTCGCTTTTGTCTTCTTCTCCCGGCGGTCCAGCCACAGAGAGACAGGCACAAGAACCAGAAATCCGATCACAAAACGGGTGCTGTTAAATGTAAACGGCCCGACATATTCCATTCCTACGCTCTGCGCCACAAAGGCTACGCCCCAGATCGTAGCGGTGAGCAGCAGGAGGAGGGAACCTCGAACAGGATTTTGTTTCTTTTCCATCTTTTTACTTCTTTTCAGCCGCTGCCTTCTTCATGGCACGGACCGTAAGCGGCAGGCCGAACAGCGTGATAAATCCGGAGGCGTCATGGTGATCGTACAGTTCTCCGGTCGTGAAGGACGCCAGAGACTCGCTGTACAGGCTGTACGGGGAGGTCGTGCCGGCTTTGATGATGTTGCCCTTGTACAGTTTCAGCTTGACTTCGCCGGTCACATATTGCTGGGTAGACTCTACAAATGCCTGGATGGCCTCGCGGAGCGGCGTAAACCATTTGCCTTCATAGACGATCTGCGCGAACTGGCTGCCCAGTTTCTTCTTGGCTTCCATGGTCTCACGATCCAGGATCAGCTCCTCAAGCTGATCGTGAGCTTCCATCAGAATGGTTCCGCCGGGAGTCTCATAGACGCCGCGGGATTTCATGCCGACGACACGGTTTTCCACGATGTCCACGATGCCGACGCCGTTTTCGCCGCCCAGTCTGTTGAGCTCGGTGATGATCTCGGAGACCTTCATCTCTTTACCGTTCAGCGTTTTGGGAACGCCCTGCTCAAACGTCATGGTGATCAGGGTCTCTTTGTCGGGAGCCTTCTGCGGCGTCACGCCGAGGACCAGAAGATCATCATAGTTGGGTTCCTGGGAGGGATCTTCCAGCTCCAGACCTTCATGGCTGATATGCCAGAGGTTCCGGTCACGGCTGTAGCTGTGGCTCGTGTCAAACGGCAGATCGATGCCGTGCGCTTTACAGAAATCGATCTCATCCTGACGGGACTGCATCTTCCACACATCGGTCATGCGCCAGGGAGCGATGATCTTGATATCGGGAGCCAGCGCTTTGATGCCCAGCTCAAAACGGATCTGGTCGTTGCCTTTTCCGGTAGCGCCGTGGCAGATGGCGGAAGCGTTTTCCTTGCGGGCGATCTCTACCAGCTTTCTGGCGATGGCCGGACGGGCCATGGAGGTGCCCAGCAGATATTTGTGTTCATATACGGAACCTGCCTGTACGCAGGGCATGATGAATTCATCGCAGAATTCGTCGATGACATCTTCTATATATAATTTGGAAGCGCCAGAAAGCTTCGCTCTCTCTTCCAGGCCGTCCAGTTCGTTTCCCTGACCGCAGTTGATGCAGCAGCAGATGACTTCATAGTCAAAATTTTCCTTCAGCCATGGGATCAGTGCAGTGGTGTCCAGACCGCCGGAATAAGCAAGCACTACTTTTTCTTTCATGGATTCATCCTCCTGATAAAAAATGCATAGCTCTGTATAAATATGCATTAAAATGTGAATATGCACGTCAAACTCCTGCGGAAAGCCCCTCACGGGAGCCCTTCCTTTGCTCGACAATGGATAATATACAACAGTTTCAGGAAACATGCAACCCCTCAATTGAAAAAACTTCAAAAAAGTGATTGCATATTATGCAACACCGATGTATAATCGGAAAAGAACTTTAACAGACAGGAGTATGCTCATGATAAAAGCTGGCATCATCGGCGCCACAGGCTATGCCGGAAACGAGATCGTACGCCTCCTCCTCGGACATCCGCAGGCGGAGATCGTATGGTACGGATCCAGAAGCTATACCGGGCAGCCCTACGCTGATATTTATCGGAATTTTACAAAACTCGTGGACGCGGCGTGCCTCGATGACAACATGGAAGCATTGTCTGCGGAAGCGGATGTGATCTTTACCGCCACCCCGCAGGGGCTGTGCGCCTCTCTCGTAAATGAAGAGATCCTCTCCCGCACCAAGGTGATCGACCTGAGCGCGGATTTCAGGATCAAGGACGTTCAAAAATACGAAGAATGGTACGGGATCACCCATAAAGCGCCTCAGTTCCTCGAAGAAGCCGTGTACGGACTCTGCGAGATCAACCGCGAACAGATCAGGAACGCCAGGCTGGTAGCCAACCCGGGCTGTTACCCGACCTGCAGCACTCTTTCGATCTATCCATTTATAAAGGAAGGAATTATCGATCCCGACACCGTCATCATAGATGCAAAATCCGGCACCTCCGGAGCCGGCCGCGGCGCCAAGACTGACAACCTCTTCTGTGAGGTGAACGAGAACATCAAAGCGTACGGCGTGGCTTCGCACCGGCATACCCCGGAGATCGAGGATCAGCTGGGTTATGCCTGCGGGCGTCCGGTCTTCCTGAGCTTTACGCCGCATCTTGTTCCCATGAACCGGGGGATCCTGGTCACAGCCTACGCATCCCTCACAAGACCGGTGACAGACAATGAGCTCCGTTCTCTTCTGCATCGTTATTATGATAACGAGACCTTCGTGAGAGTGCTTGCGGAAGATGTCTGCCCCCAGACCCGATTTGTGGAAAGCAGCAACTACGTGGACGTAAATTTCAAGATCGATCCGCGTACCAACCGGCTCATCATGATGGGCGCCATGGACAATCTGGTCAAGGGAGCCGCCGGACAGGCGGTCCAGAACATGAACCTGATGTTCGGCCTTCCCGAAGAAACCGGCCTTTTAGCTGTTCCCTCTTTACCATAATAAAAAAGGAGATCTGTCTATATGAACAAAATCGAAGGCGGCGTGACCGCAGCCAAAGGCTTTCAGGCTGCTTCCACCGCAGCCAACATCAAATATAAAGACCGCACCGATATGGCTTTGCTGTACAGCACCATCCCCTGCCGCGCCGCCGGAACCTTTACCACAAACCTGGTAAAGGCAGCCCCCGTCAAGTGGGATCAGTCTGTTGTCTATGAACAGAAAAGAGCGCAGGCCGTCGTTGTAAACAGCGGGATCGCCAACGCCTGCACCGGCGAAGACGGCATGGAGATCTGCCGGCAGACAGCCGAAGAGACAGGCCGTCTCCTCTCGGTACCCTCCGACGGCGTGCTGATCGCTTCCACCGGCGTGATCGGCATGCAGATCCCGATCGAAAGGATCAAAGACGGCGTCTCCGCCATGGCGGGCGCTTTGTCGGATTCTCTCGAAGCGGGCCACGACGCCGCAAAGGCCATCATGACCACCGACACCCATCCGAAGGAAGCCGCTGTCGAATTTACCATCGGCGGAAAGACCGTCACCCTCGGCGGTATGAGCAAGGGTTCCGGCATGATCCATCCGGACATGTGCACCATGCTCTGCTTCATTACCACGGACGCATGCATCTCCCAGGAGCTTCTGCAGAAAGCGCTCCGGGAAGATGTCAAAAAAAGTTTTAACATGATCTCGGTGGACGGAGATACCTCCACCAACGATACGGTCATCCTGCTGGCAAACGGTATGGCCGGCAACCCGGAGATCAATACCGAAAACGAAGATTACCGGACCTTCTGCGAAGCGCTGAGCACGGTTACCACCACTCTTGCCAGGATGATGGCGGGAGACGGCGAAGGCGCCACAGCTCTCTTTGAGGTGCGCGTAAAAGGTGCTTCCTCCTGGGAACAGGCAGCCGTTCTTGCCAGATCCGTCGTCAGCTCTTCCCTCACCAAAGCCGCCATCTACGGCCATGACGCCAACTGCGGCCGTGTTCTCTGCGCGATGGGATACGCGGGCGTTCCCTTTGATCCGGAAAAGACCGATCTCTGGTTTGAAAGCCGCGGCGGACGCATCAAAGTGATCGAAAACGGAACGCTGACAGGATACGATGAAGGAACCGCCACCAAGATCCTCTCAGAAGATGAAGTGACAGCCATCGCGGACATCAAAGAGGGAGACTGTGAAGCGACAGCCTGGGGCTGCGACCTGACCTATGATTATGTAAAGATCAACGCGGATTACCGGTCGTAAAGACGGGAGGAATACAGATGGTCAAACAGAAATATCTTGAAAAAGCGGAAGTGCTGATCGAAGCGCTTCCGTACATACAGCGCTTCAACCGTAAGATCGTCGTGGTAAAATACGGCGGCAGCGCCATGCTGGATGAAACTCTGAAGGAAAACGTGATCAAGGATGTAGTCCTGTTAAAGCTGGTCGGCTTCAAGCCCATCATCGTCCATGGCGGCGGAAAAGAGATCAGCCGCTGGGTCACCAAGACCGGCATGGAGCCCAGGTTTGTCAACGGCCTCCGCGTGACCGACGAGGACACGATGGAGATCGCCGAGATGGTGCTTGCCCGCGTCAACCAGGATCTTGTCACCAAAGTGCAGGCGCTGGGCGTCAAAGCCGTCGGCGTCAGCGGTAAGGACGGAGGTCTCCTGAAGGTGACCAGAAAACTGGCGGACGGAGCCGACATCGGCTTTGTGGGCGACGTAAACCAGGTGGAGCCCAAGATCCTCTATGATCTGCTGGAGAAGGATTTCCTTCCCATCGTCTTCCCGATCGGCTACGACGAAAACTTCCACTCCTACAACATCAATGCGGATGACGCGGCCTGCGCGATCGCCGAGGCCGTCCATGCCGAGAAGCTCGCCTTCCTGTCCGATATAGAAGGCGTCTACAAGGACAAGGACGATCCCTCCACCCTGATCTCAGAGCTGAAGGTCTCCGAAGCGCAGGAACTGATCAGCTCCGGCTACGTGGGAGGCGGCATGATCCCCAAGCTCGCCAACTGCATCAAAGCCATCGAAGAAGGCGTAAACCGGGTCCATATCCTGGACGGGCGCATTCCGCACAGCCTTCTTCTGGAAATCTTTACCAACAAAGGAATCGGAACCGCTATTCTGCGGGATGAGGGAGAAAGATATTACCATGAACATGCATGATCAGATCGAAGAAACAGAGGTCAGCATCCTGCACACCTACAATCGTTTTCCGGTGGTCTTTGACCGGGGAGAAGGCGTTTATCTGTACGATACCGAAGGAAAAAAGTATCTGGATTTCGCGGCCGGCATCGCGGTCAACTCCCTGGGATATCACTACCCCGGATATGATGAAGGCTTAAAAGAGCAGATCGACAAGCTGACCCACATTTCAAACCTGTATTATACCCAGCCGCTCTCCGCTGCGGGCTCCCGGCTTCTGATCGCCAGCCACATGCACAAAGTATTTTTCACGAACAGCGGCGCGGAAGCCATCGAAGGCGCTCTGAAAGCGGCCAAAAAATATGCCTACACCAAAACCGGACACGCTGACCACGAGATCATCGCCATGGAAGATTCCTTCCACGGCCGTACCGTCGGTTCCCTGTCCGTCACGGGGAACGATCATTACAGAGAACCCTTCCTGCCTCTGATGGGCGGCGTTCGTTTTGCAAAATACAACGACCTGGAAAGCGTCCGCTCTCTGATCAATGAGAAGACCTGCGCCATCATCCTGGAGACCGTCCAGGGCGAAGGGGGCATCCATCCTGCCACCCACGGATTTCTGGAAGGGGTCCGCAGACTCTGCGATGAACACGATATCCTGCTGATCCTGGATGAGATCCAGTGCGGCATGGGCCGGACCGGCTACTATTTTGCCTGGCAGGCCTACGGCGTACAGCCGGACATCATGACGACCGCCAAAGCACTGGGCTGCGGCGTACCGGTGGGCGCTTTTGTACTGAACGAAAAAGCCGCTTCGGCTTCCCTGGTCCCCGGAGATCACGGAACGACCTACGGAGGCAATCCGT
Organism: uncultured Blautia sp.; assembly: GCA_946622645.1. Classification (GTDB taxonomy): domain Bacteria; phylum Bacillota; class Clostridia; order Lachnospirales; family Lachnospiraceae; genus Blautia_A. The sequence goes on along the minus strand of CAMOQF010000034.1, from coordinate 9,157 downwards.
TCGCCTGCGCTGCCGTCAGCAAAGTCTTTGAGATCTACGAGAGAGATATGATCCTTGCGCATGTACAGGAGCTCACGCCCTATCTTGAGAAAGCTCTGGACTCCCTTGTCGAACGCTTTGACTGCGTAAAAGAAAGACGCGGAATGGGCTTTATGCAGGGACTTGAGATCACGGGCAGGCCGGTCGGCGCGATCATAAACGCTGCTCTGGAAGCCGGCCTGGTGGTCATCTCCGCCGGGACGAACGTACTCCGGCTGGTCCCCCCGCTTATCATCACCAGAGATCATGTGGATGAAATGACCGGCATCCTCGAAAAGATCCTGTAAAACCAAAAACGCGCGCCGCCGGGCGCATCCAGAAAAAGAGGCCGCCGTTTATACGGTGACCTCTTTTCCGCCCATAGTATAGTAATGTTTTTTGATCATTTCGAAAGTTTCTTCGCTCAGATCATGCTCCATCTTGCAGGCGTCCGCCATGGCTGTTTCAGGAGACACGCCCAGGCTCTGCAGCATCGAGGATAATACCAAATGCCTCTCATAGATCCGTCTGGCGATCACGGCGCCTTTTTCCAGAAGCGTCACGGTTCCGTAACGGTCCATGGCTATGTAGCCGTCTTCTCTCAGCAGCTTCATCGCATGACTGACGCTCGGTTTTGAGACCTCAAGCATGGCGGCAATGTCCACGGATCTGACTTCACTGTTTTTTTCACTCAGACGAAGAATAGCTTCCAGATAATCCTCCGCCGATTCATGTATCTTCATATCAATTCCTCATCTATCCGAAACCGGACAGTCACGAACATCTGTTCTAAAGTTCCGATTTCATCTTATCATAAAACCCACTGTCATGCAAGTAACCGGTATCGGGATTTCTTTTTCAGAAAAGTCTTGACAAAGTCCCCGTCCTATTGTATAAAGTATATATATCCCATTGAATTACTAGGATTTAGAAGACAGACATGAGGTACGGTATGACAAAACTATTCTTGCACCTGCTCCGGCACAATTACCGATTCGGACGAATGTGTTCCTGACTGATCTTGAAACAATCATCTTACCCGCACAATAAATGATCAGGAGGAATGAACATGAGCAATTATAAATTCGAAACACTTCAGCTGCACGTTGGCCAGGAACAGGCAGATCCCGCGACCGATTCCCGCGCTGTCCCCATTTATCAGACGACTTCTTATGTTTTTCATAATTCAGCCCACGCGGCTGCCCGCTTCGGCCTGGCTGACCCGGGCAACATCTACGGCAGGCTGACCAATTCCACCCAGGATGTGCTGGAACGCAGGGTCGCTGCCCTGGAAGGCGGCGTCGCCGCCCTGGCCGTGGCCTCCGGAGCCGCTGCCATCTCCTACACCATCGAAGCTCTCGCCCAGAAAGGCGATCATATCGTATCCCAGAAGACCATCTACGGCGGAAGCTTTAACCTTCTGTCCCACACATTGCCGCTTCTCGGGATCGAGACTACCTTCGTGGACGCCCACAATCTGGAGGAAGTAAGATCATCGATCAGACCCAACACCAAAGCCATCTATCTGGAGACCCTGGGCAATCCGAATTCTGACATCCCGGACATTGACGCCATCGCGGAGATCGCCCATGCAAACGGAATTCCGCTGGTGATCGACAATACATTCGGAACCCCGTATCTGATCAGACCCATCGAACACGGCGCAGACATCGTCGTACACTCCGCCACCAAATTCCTCGGCGGCCACGGCACGACCCTCGGCGGCATCATCGTAGACTCCGGCAGATTCGACTGGAAAGCCAGCGGCAAATACGCGCCCATCGCCGCCGCCAACCCCAGCTATCACGGCATCTCCTTTGTGGATGCGGTAGGACCGGCAGCTTTTGTCACATACATCCGTGCCATCCTCCTGCGAGACACCGGAGCGGCCATCTCTCCCTTCAACGCTTTCCTGCTGCTGCAGGGCGTGGAGACGCTCTCCCTCCGTCTGGACCGGCATGCAGAAAACACCAAAAAGGTCGTGGAATTCCTGGCTTCTCACCCCCAGGTGGAGAAAGTCAACCATCCTTCGCTCCCGGATCATCCGGACCATGCTTTGTTTGAAAAGTACTTCCCCAACGGCGGCGCTTCCATCTTCACCTTTGACATCAAAGGCGGCCAGAAAGAAGCCCACGCATTCATCGACGCCCTGGAGATCTTCTCCCTGCTTGCCAACGTGGCGGACGTCAAATCCCTCGTGATCCATCCGGCCACCACGACTCATTCCCAGCTGTCGCCGGAAGAGCTGGAAGACCAGGATATCCATCCCAACACCATCCGTCTCTCCATCGGCACCGAACACATCGACGATATCATCGCGGATCTAGAAAAAGGCTTTGCCGCCGCTCAGTAAGATCCTCATTGGCAAAATGCTCATATGCAAAATGCCATACACATTATGCCATACACATTATGCCATGCGAAGAAGGGGATGCCTCATCCGGCATCCCCTTTTTCATGTTCTCGATATTCTCAATAACCTTCCGCCTGGCGGGTCTTCCGGACCGCGATCCTCTTTTTGGCGCCTTCCCACTCCATCCGCTCGGTCTCGTTTACAAGCTCCAGGCCAAACTCGATGGGCGTCGGAACGCCCTGGGCGTCCACATGCACCTCTGTAAGATAGGCATGGTTGATCAGGTGCCTTATCCCGGTCTCCACATCCTCCACATACGAATCCACTCTGACCTCCATGGAAGTACGCCCCACATACGTGACCCTGGCTATGATCACGACCAGGTCATTCAGGTACGCCGCATGCTTAAACTGCAGCGTATCCACGCAGGCCGTCGTGATCCCCCCGCCGCAATGACGCGAGGCTGCGATCCCCGCGGCTTCGTCGATCCACTCCATCAGCCGGCCGCCGAACAGACGGTCATATCCGTTGATATCCTTATACTGCAGCAGCTTGGTGACCTCCGTCAAAGAATCCGCCACCTTCCTGGTCTTTCTGTTCTCTTCCATATTACCACTCCCGTTCTGCTCATTTTGCCTTTCCATCCAGGAACGGCCTTGCAACATGCACATTGAAAAACTCGATCAGGGGCCCCATAAAGAAAGCCGTGATGATCGTACCGACACCGACCTCTCCGGTGATCTGTTTAAAAGTGAAGCCTGCGATCAGACACAGAATGGTCCCCAGCACCACGGCTGTCAGATCGCTGATGATCCTGCAGAACTTAAACGGCACCTTCTGCTGTTTTTCGGAAATGATGAGAGAAACCGCGTCATAGGTGGAAACGCCCAGGTCCGCGGTAAAATAAAACGCGGAAGCGAGACACATGATCACGACCGCCGCAAGCAGCAGGATCACTCTTCCTGCCAGGGACATGGAAGGAAAGATCTTCTCCAGGAACTTCTCCGTATATTCCGCGACAAAGCCCAGCAGAAACAGATTGATCAGCGTCGCCAGCCCGATCTTTCTCTTGTCGAATATAAAAGCGAACGACAACAGCACCACGTTGGTGATCACATACAATACGCCAAAGCTGATCGGGATCACCGCGTTCAGACCGCTCATGAAGGACTGGAACGGATCCACGCCCAGGTCAGCTCTTTTGAACATGCCCACACTGATACCGCAGATCAGCACGCCGAGCACGCTCATGCCGATCCTTTTTTTCATGTTGTCCGGGTTTGATCTTGTCATTTTCTTCTCCTGTCTTCTGCGGTCATCCATCGCAGGACCCTGCTCATCTTTACATTAACTGCAATGAAAATCTCTATATAAACCATATCATACTGCCCTTCATTCGTCCAGTCGAACATGATTGCTGAAAGTCTCAATCTATGGTATCATCTTCTTATATAATCACAGTTCCATATGACGGAGGTCAGAAAAATGAAGCTGCTTTTGATCCGACACGGCGATCCGGACTATTCCATCGATTCTCTTACCGAAAAAGGCTGGCGGGAAGCCCGTCTTCTTTCTGAAGAACTCTGCAAGCTTGACATTACAGCGTTTTATGTCTCGCCTTACGGAAGAGCCCGGGACACCGCTTCCTTTACGCTGCAGAAGCTGGACCGGACAGCGGAGGTCATGCCCTGGCTGAAGGAATTCGACACCCGGATCTTCCGGCCGGATTCGCCGGACAAAAAGCATATCATGTGGGACTGGCTTCCACAGGACTGGACAGCAGATCCACGTCTGTCCCAGAAAGAGCACTGGTTTGAGAACGAATACTTTGCCCCCCATCCGATCGCAGCAGAATACAAAGCTGTGGCGGAAGGTTTTGACGCTCTGCTGGAGCGCCACGGCTATCGCCGGGATGGACGCTTGTACAGGACCGATCATTCAAGCCACGACACCATCGCGCTTTTCTGTCACCTGGGCGTCATCGGCGTCATCCTGAGCCATATATGGGGTATTTCTCCCATGATCCTCTGGCACGGCATGTGTCCTGCGCCCACAAGCGTCACGACCCTGGTAACCGAAGAACGGCGGAAAGGCATCGCTTCCCTCAGGATGCTCGCCTTCGGAGAACGCACCCATCTGTACATAAACAACGAAGAACCGGCATTCGCCGCCCGATTCTGCGAATGCTATGATGATGACACAAGACACGACTGACAAGAAAAGGAGGACCCCATGAAAGCATTATTTATCGGCGGAACCGGCACCATCAGCACTGCGATCGTACGCAGACTTGCACAGGACCCCAACTGGGAAGTATGGCTTCTGAACAGAGGAAACCGAAAGGACATTATACCCGAAGGCGTTCATCAGCTGATCGCCGACATCTATGACGAAGCGGCAGTCGCCGATCTTCTGAAAGACATGCAGTTCGACGTGGTGAGTGATTTCATCGCTTTCACACCGGATGCAGTCGAAAGAGACTACAGACTGTTTAAAGGCAAAACCAGACAATACATGTTTATCAGCTCGGCGTCCGCCTATCACAAACCGGTCGCCGGTTACGTCATCACCGAGGGAACGACCCTCGCCAATCCTTACTGGGAATATTCCCGCAACAAGATCGCCTGCGAAGAGTTCCTGATGGAAAAATACCGCTCCGAAGGCTTCCCCGTCACCATCATCCGTCCGAGCCACACCTACGATGAGCGCAACATTCCCATGGGCATCCACGGCGATAACGGCTCCTATCAGGTGATCCTCCGCATGAAGGCGGGTAAACCAGTCATCATCCATGGCGACGGCACTTCTCTGTGGCATATGACCTTCAATCAGGATTTCGCTGTAGGCTACACCGGCCTCATGGGCAACCATCTCGCCATCGGCGAAGCCTTCCAGATCACCGGCGACGAAGCCCTCACCTGGAACCAGATCTATCAGACGATCGCGGATGCCCTCGGCGTTCCGTTAAACGCATATTATGTATCCTCCGCTTTCCTCGCTGAAGCCGGCAAGCCCTACGGTTATGACTTTGAAGGCGGCCTGATCGGCGACAAAGCGCAGTCTGTCATATTCGACAACGCCAAGCTGAAAAGACTGGTGCCCGAGATGAAGACGACCGTGCATTTTGCACAGGGCGTACGGATCGCTCTTGACTATATCGCTTCTCATCCCGAATGCCAGAAAGAAGATCCGGCCTTCGACAGCTGGTGCGATCGTGTCATCGCGGCACAGGAAGCAGCAAAAAAAGCTGTGGCAGATGAAGCCTGACTCTCCTGCCATCCGGACCACCTTCAAACAGATCACTTTGTGAGGAAGGCGATTACGAAAACGACACACAGAAGGACTATATCAGAGGCTATATGCAGGAAGCCGAAGACGCCCTTTTTGAAGGCGAAACAGCCGACGAGACCGAGACTTCCGGTTACCGCACTCTGGTTCACTTTTCTCCATCCTGATGGTCAGAAAAAATACCGCTCACAGCTGAAAGATACTGTTCATACGTCCATGCTTTTCGGATCTGCTTCTGGTTCTTTTCCGTTCCCGGAAACAGATCACCCATGTAACTCCAAAGCTCTTTCATCTTTGCGATCACGTCCCGGTCGCTCTCGATCGTATCGTGATACGCATGATAAAGGGCCAGCTGATAATCCCAAAGGCGGCTGTGCATCTCCGGCTCCCCGGCAGAGCACAGCTGCTTTTTTGTTTCCTCAGGCATGATCTCCTCCCTGATCCTCTCGATCAGAGAAGGATCGCGGATCAGACCGCGGCCGATCATGACCGCATCGCATTCCGGAAATGCTTCCTTCATCCTAAGATAATCCTCGATGCTCCGAATATCTCCATTGTAGCAGACCGGATGAACGCTCTCGGCCATCATGCTGCCAAAAACTTCCCGATCCGGCTGTCCCTTGTACAGGTCGATCCTCCTGCGGGGATGAATGATCAGTTCATGGATCGGATACCGGTTAAAGATTTTCATGAGAGGGCCCGCCTCCGCATGATCCGTAAGACCTGTCCGGGTTTTAACGGATATCCGGATCATCCGGCTATCCGGGTCCGCCTCCAGATCCTGAAAAACAGCATCAAAAAAACGGTCAAGGCGATCCGGATCCGCCAAAAAACCCGCGCCTCTCCCTCGCGTCACTACAGTAGGCGAGGGGCAGCCCAGGTTCAGGTTGATCTCTGAATATCCATATTGCTGTATCGCACGTACGGCCCACAGGAATTCTTCCGCTTTGTTGGAAAGGACCTGTGGAACCGTACAGATGTCTTTGTTGTTTTCCGGGAGCAGCTCCCGGATCTCTTTCCGTTTAAAGTGCAGCGTCTGATTAGCGACCAGGAACGGCGTAAAATATTTGTCCACGCCCGGGAAAAACCTATGATGCACCTGTCGAAACGGAAATGTTGTCAGGCCCTCCATCGGGGCACAATAAAACTTCATATCTCACCTCTGCCGCAGCCGTACGCTTCAGACAATCCATGACAACATCACGTAAAAAGTGCCTGTTTAACACCAGCTCATGGTGGCCTTACAGGAACTTCCCGCTTTACAACTGTTCACGTCTTGCTCACTAAAGCTATCGACATTACGACAACTCACATCGAGCCAACGAATATACTAAGGGATTCGGCCGGAAGCTCTGCAGCGTATGCATATTATCCCGGCACCCACGATATTCATACACTGCCTGCGCGACCGCCGCCGACCTGGATGTGCCTTCCCAGCAGTGAACGATCAGGATCTCGCTGTCCAGTCCTTCCACAAAAGCTTTCAATCCTGCAAGATCCTCCCGACAAGGCAGAGGCCTTCCATAAGGGATTCCTTCCTCGTCATATTCCTGCCATAGATCATTGAATTTCAGATGCAGTACGGACGACGCCTCAAGTTCCTCCCCAAAATCAACTTCCTTCTCCTCTTTTGAGGTGATAGAAATGACGGATACTTTTGTTGGGAGCTCCCTGGCAAGGCTCAAAGCCCGCTCGCGGCTGCAAATTTCGATATTCATTCTGCCTTCCTTTATCTTGTCAACAGCACTGTCTTGTCAGAAAAACAGCCAGAATATTGCTTATTCATTCATAAGCGCTTCTTTGTACATCGGAATATTGGCTTTTTCTTCCTCGGACATCTCCGGGTACTGCGGGTCGATCGCTTCCAGCGCATCTACGATAGCCTCCGATACCAGATATCTCGCATACCATTTCTGATCGGCCGGGATCACATACCATGGGCTTTCCTTGGTCCCGGTCTCGTTGATGGTTTTTTCATATGCTGCCTGGTACTGATCCCAGAGCTCTCTTTCCTTCAGATCGCCTGCCGCAAACTTCCAGTTTTTCTCAGGCGTATCCAGACGCTCGATAAATCTTTCTTTCTGTTTCTCTTTGGAGATGTTCAGGAAGATCTTGATCATCCTATAGCTGTTCTCATAGAGATATTCTTCATAATTCCGGAAATGACGATAGCGTTTTTCAAAGAAATCTTCCGTGCTCTGGCCGATCACACGTTCTGCCATATGATAGCCCTTGTTCATCTCCTTGACCTGTACCACCAGCACATCCTCATAGTGCGACCGGTTGAAAATGGCAATATGGCCGCGGCGGGGAAGGGCGTTGTTCACCCTCCAAAGGACGTCATGGGCAAGCTCCTCGGAGGAAGGCGCCTTAAAGCTGTGAACCACGACGCCCTGCGGGTTCATGCCGCTCATGACATGTTTGATGGTGCTGTCCTTTCCGGCCGCATCCATAGCCTGCAGCACGATGATCAGGCCCTCACGGCCGTCCGCATAAAGCCTGTCCTGCAGCTCGCGCATCTTTTCCAGGTTTTTTTCAGTCTTTGCAAGGATCTCGTCTTTGTCAACTTTGTCCTTTTTGCTGTTGGTCGGCAGTTTTTTCAGGTTCAGTTTTTTGCTTCCGTCAAAACGATAATCTTTCAGCGACATGGTTTCTCCTTCCTCATATTGGTTTGTTCAGCAGTAAAATACAATACTCATTGATCCAGATCACAAGGTTCGAGCACGCAGATGTCTGCTCTGGGCTCTTTTCCGGCAGCGATCGTCAAAATTGCATAGGTCCTTTTCCGCGGCATCTGCCTTGGTTCCGCGATGCTTCCCGGATTCAGCAATAACCGGCCATGGCTGTACGTAATGTCCGGCACATGAGAATGACCGTAACACACAATATCTGCTCTGTGGCGAACCGCCTCCCTCAGCAGCCCCTCCGTACCTGTTCTGATCCGACACAGATGCCCGTGCGTCACCAGGATCCTTTTTCCTTCCGCCTCTGCAAGGGCCATATCGGAATACCCCGAATAATCGCAGTTTCCACGTACCACATGGACCTCAAAGCCTGGATCTGTTCCCACAATGGAATACAGATTGCCCTCCACGTCTCCGCAATGGATCAGCATATCAAACGGTCTTTCTTTTTCAATCACTGCTTTCAGATACTGATTCCTGCCGTGAGAATCCGAAACGACCAGGATCCTGCAAGTTTTCTGCATAACGCTCTCCCTTCGCGAAGGTTTTCTGCATCCTTTCTCATAAACACTATCATACCAGATATTGAAAAAAACAAAAAGCCTGAAATTATTGCTTGCATTCTTTCATAATTCTGTTATAATAATCTTCGTGATGGGGCATTAGCGCAGTTGGGAGCGCGCCACACTGGCAGTGTGGAGGTCACGGGTTCGAATCCCGTATGCTCCATTTTTTTCATGCCCTGAAACCCGCATAAACACTCAATGTCATTAACTTAAGGAAGACCACCTCTGATATAGGTAGGTCTTCCTTT
>CAMOQF010000033.1 GCA_946622645.1 uncultured Blautia sp. | reverse complement strand
GGCGGGAAGCACATGGTCATCCCAACCTCTGCACAAGTCGCTGGAAAACCTTAAATGGCCGGTGAGCTGCGTTGCTCCCAAAAAGCGAGCTGTTTGAGCCCTCAGGCGAGTTCGAGCTTTTTGGGAGCGCTTTTAGCAGATCGCCGGGCATTTTAGTTTTTCCCGACGCGGAAGCCAGTTGAGATGACCATGTGCTTCCCGCCCAGCGTCCGTTTCTGCCAATTTAATTAAGCAACATAGTTCCGGAGAAAGCGCCTCCCCAGGATGCGACAGCCTTTCGGAGAGAGCGACTCCCCAGGATGCGATAACCTCCCGGAGAAAGCGCCTCCCCAGGATGCGACAGCCTCCCGGCGAAAGCCGGTTCCCACTTGCTTTGACAAGGGCGTCACTGTCTGTTATAATGGTCATGATACGGATGATGTACTTGAAAGGGACTGGCCGTTGTTATGGAAAAGAAGAACATGAAGATATTTGAACGTCTGATCGTTGTTTTATTGCCGATCCTGGTCGTGATCGCCGGCTGCGCAGCAGGTGAAACCGGCAGGATCAAAAAAGCTGTTCAGGATGAACTGGGACTGCTGAGCGACCTGGATACAGACACTGTTGCGGGTTATATCCGGGGCACGGGCGTTTTGTCGGACGTGCTGCCCGCAGAAAGCAGGTCCTCCTCTGAAATACAAGACTCATTCGTTCTTTTCTACAAGGATTTTGACTATAAGATCCAGTCTGTCGAGACCGATCCGGAAAACAATTCTGCCAAAGCCACAGTCCGCCTTACGACGCTGGACGCAAATGCGCTTGCCAAAGACTATGAAGCAGCCATTCTGCGCACAGAGATCATGCATACCGCGGATACGGGCAAAACGCAGCCTCTCACGTCTGCAGAGAAGTATCAGCTTTTATACGAACTCCTCTCATCGAACGATTATCCACCCACAAAAAATACTGTCGAGATCAGCCTGACCCAAAAAGGAGACACCTGGGAGATCGAACAGACAGAAGAGCTGAAAGACGCCCTCTCCGGCGGCCTGATCACATATCTTGCTGACCCTGATATCCTGACGCCGTCCGAAACACTGGATATTTATCTTTCATCCCTGAAAGACATGAACACAGAACAGATGCAGAATTATCTGGGAGTTGAAAGCATCGTCAAATCCGAAGACACACAACAGAAAAAGATCGCAGAAGGTTTGATCGGCCAGGTCAAAAAACATTATGACTACAGTATAACGGACACATCCTGGGAAGGCGCCAAAGCGATCGTGACAGCCGATATCACCACCTTCGACAGCCAGTCCATCCTTTCAGCCTACCAGAGGGATATGGACGCCTATCTTTCCTCCGCGGACGCGGTCATAGACGGTTCTGAAAAACGTACTGCCATCGCCCAGGAAAAGCTCCTGTCATATATAACGGACAACAAAGACACCGTGACATCACGCGCCAGGTTTGAACTGGCAAACGACGGCACAGCCTGGCGTCTGATCAGTCCCGGCCAGGATCTCGGAGAAGCCCTCTTCGGCTCATTGACCTCCGCGCCCTGAGTCTGCCCGCACCTGTAATGAACGGTCCAGCCACAGAAGCTGGGCCGTCTTCTTTTTGCGCGATGCCGCTGTCATACGGGTGCCGTGCCTGAACGAGAGCACATCTGACAGCCGATGCGACGATCGATCAGGGGTTTCTTTTCCCCTGCATGATTACTCGAAATCTGTCTTGCCGGGCTGGGTGTCGGAAGGGCATCTTCATATTACAACTGGACTCTCCGGATAAAATATGATAGTATATGTTTACGAATGCCCTCTGACAGAAGAGGGTCAGGAGGTCTTAAAAATGAAAAAAGGACTTGTGATCACCACAGTTCTGCTGCTGGCAGCGGGAGGCGCTGCAGCCGGCTGGTATTTTTATAACGACCAAAGCTGGAATCTGGAATATTTCGAAAACCTGTACAAAGGCATGTTCGAAGAGGATAAAGGAAAAGTGTACGTGACAGACGTCGCCACGCTGACAGGAAAAAACAGCAAAGCGGGAGACCGTTTTGCCGGTGTGGTAGAACCGCAGAGCACCGTCTCCGTCAATCTGGAATCCAACCGGCGTGTGAGCGAAGTAAAAGTACAGGAAGGCGATTCGGTCAAAGAAGGCCAGCTTTTGTTCGAGTATGACCTGAGCAGCATCGAACAGAATCTGCAGACGGCCCAGCTGGATATGGAACGGCTGCAGAACGAAGCCTTAAGCTATCAGGAGCAGATCGCTCAGCTTGAAAAAGAAAAAAAGAAAGCAAAAGCCAACGCTCAGCTTTCCTATACAATAGAGATCGAAACCAACAAGATGAATCTGAAGAAGAACGAGTACGATCAGAAGGCCAAACAGGCGGAGATCGAGCGTCTGCAGAACGCGACGACCAACACGCAGGTCGTCAGTGAGATCGACGGTATCATCCAGAAAATCGATACCAGCAAGCTCAGTACCGGCAACGACGATGATTCGGTTTCGAATTCGCTTGAGGAATCGTACGGCTACACGTCTGACGATTCGAACAATGCGTTTATTACCATCCTCAGCACCGGCTCGTACCGCGTAAAGGGAAAGGTCAACGAGCTGAACCGTGACAAGATCGTTCCCGGCAGTCCGGTGCTGATCCGCTCCCGTGTGAACGAGGACGATATCTGGCGCGGCAGCATGGGCTATATCGATACGCAGGCCAGCAAGTCGGAGAACGAGAACGGCGGCTATTACGACGCATCCTCGGATTCACAGACAAGTTCCACCACCTATCCGTTTTATGTGGAACTGTTCTCTTCCGACGGGCTCATGCTCGGGCAGCATGTCTACATCGAGATGGATGTTGGCCAGGAAGAAGTAAGGGACGGTCTGTGGCTGTCTGAAGACTTCGTGGTGGAACCGGAAGAAGGGGATCCGTTTGTATGGATGGCCGCTTCTGGCAACAAGCTCATCAGACAGACGATCACCGTAGGAGAGTACGATCCCTACCAGATGGAATATGAGATCCTGGACGGGCTCACGGAGGATGATTATATCGCCTTCCCGTCAGATCAGCTTGTGGAAGGGATGACCACGATCATCGGCAGCGTCGACCAGACCCGCGACTCCATGCTCCTGATGGAGGAAGAGGAGGACGAGGAGTCGGACGATGAAGAATCCGATGATTCTGAAGAATATGACGATTTCGAAGAATATGATGAATCTGAAGAGTACGATGACAGCGGAGAGTATATCGATGAGCCGGAGTACATCGTCGAAGATGGAGATTATATTTTAGAAGAAGATGACGGAGTGATCGTCGAAGACACAACGGAGAATGAAGACGATTATTCGGAGGAAGTCATCGAAGAAGACTTCAGCGACTCGGAAGAGGTCGTCGAAGAATAACGGCCGGGCAGACATAAGACTTGCACAGGCTGCCCGCCGGGAGGCAAAAAAATGATCCTTGACCTGCAGGGAATCTGTAAAAACTATTATCAGGGGAAAATGGAAGTTCCGGTGCTGCATGATGTGAGCTTTACCATGGAAGAGGGAGAGTATGTAGCGATCATGGGTCCTTCGGGTTCCGGCAAAAGCACGCTCATGAACATCATCGGATGCCTGGATAAACCCAGCAAAGGAAACTTCTTCCTGGACGGACAGGACATCAGCAAGTGCAGCGAGAACCAGATGTCTGATCTTCGCCTGCACAAGATCGGCTTTGTCTTTCAGAGCTATCACCTTCTGCCCAGACAGTCGGCGCTTGCCAATGTGGAAATGCCGCTCACCTATGCCAGGGTCCCCAAAAAGGAGAGACGGGAACGCGCTCTGCGTGCCCTTGCCCGGGTGGACCTTTCAGAAAGAGTGAACTTCAGGCCCAACCAGCTGTCCGGCGGACAGATGCAGCGTGTGGCCATCGCCAGGGCGATCGTCAACAATCCCAAGCTTCTGCTGGCCGATGAACCGACCGGCGCTCTCGACAGCAAATCGGGCGCCCAGGTCATGGAACTTTTTCAGAAACTGAACGAGGAGGGGATCTCGGTCCTGATGATCACGCACGATGCGGACGTGGCCGCTCATGCGCACCGGATGGTGATGATCCGGGACGGGATGCTTTTAGAAAAGGAGTGACGGCGGATGCGTGGCAGAGCCGGAAAGATCATCAAAAGGATCATCATCTTTCTGATCATCGCTTCGCTTCTTGGTGCGGGAGGCTATTATGGCTTTACGTACATGAAACGATCCAATCAGAAGGAGATCATCGTAGTGGATGTCGCTTCCATTGTCCAGGACGATACGTACTACTATTATGGAGACAACGGCGCGCTGAGCGGTGAGATCGTGACCAACGTAGTACAGAACGTCCGGATCGACAAAGATGTGATCATCGAAAATCTGCTGGTCTCCCAGGGGGACGAGGTCCGAAAAGGGGACCGACTCATGACCCTGGACATGACTCTGGTAGACATGGAGCTGAACATCACGAAACTGAAAAAACAAAAACTGGAACAGGATCTGAATACGGCCGTCAAAAGGCTTGACAGTCTGCAGCGCGGCGGTCCCGTGACGGAGGAAGAGTCCGATTCGGACACGATGTCTCTTACCGAGGAAACCGCCTTGCTTCCTTCGAACGACGGCTTTTATACAGCGGCCGCGTTTCCTGTCCTGCTGGCGGCCGAGATGATGGAAGGCGGTCTGGAGGAAGAGCTGACAGGCGAGGATATCTCATCCAATCCGTATGGAACGCCGAACCAGTCCTATGTGGATCCGGGCTATCCCGCACCCGCACCGTCGACAGAAGATTATGGAGAAGAAGGGGCGGGAGAAGACACAGGAGAAGACGGAGGAGGAGACGAAGAGCTTGGAAGCGGGGAAGAATACACGCCTTCCGAAGAGGAGGAAGATCCCTTCGAGCCGATCCAGGGACCTACACCGACTCCCTTCCCGGTCGACCCTGCCATGATCGACGGTCTGATCGACGGACTTCCGCCTTTCTACATGGTGCTGGATTATGACTCCGAACCTTTTACGGGAACAGGTACCCCGGACGATCCGCTGGTCTTTCTCTGCAGCAATGCGAGAGGCGTAGTGACAGTCAAGGGATCCTTCTTCAACAAGATGGCCGGCTACAACGATGACGGCAGCGTACAGTTTAAGCCGGGCGGTTACTGGTATGTGCTGGAGTTTCACACGATGGATACCATCACGGACTTTTCGGACAGGACGGCTTCCAGCATCGGTTATTACTATATAGACGGTTCCATGCTGGAAAGACCGGTCAATCCTTTTGCGGAAGCCGAGTTTACCGTATCCGGCGCCGATCAGTATGAACGGTATGAACCGGAAGAACCGGAGATCCCGGACGACAGCGGTTATACGGCGCCGGAAAGCTCGATCTCCCGTGCGGAGGCCATCAAACTGCAGGAAAGCAAGATCAGGGCGCTGCAGCTGAGCCTGAAGGAAAGCGACGTTCGGATCACCAAGCTGGAAAGAAAGCTTTCCATGCAGGAGATCGACAGCCTGATCGACGGAGTGGTCTCTTATGCGGGCAATCCGGTCGAGGGGACCAGCTCCATGGAATCCTTCCTGCGGATCAACAGCGCGGAAGGATATTATATCAAAGGAAGCGTAAATGAAATGTCGTTGGACAAGCTTTCGGTCGGGACAAGACTGAAATGCATGACGGACATGGGAGAAGAGTTTGAGGCAGAGGTGATCAGCATCGCCAGCTATCCTAGCAAGTCAGACGGTTATTTCTGGAACGCCAATCCCAACTCCTCCAACTACAGTTTTTCTGCCAATATCTGTCCCGAATACGATTATGTACAGATCAACCAGGACACCATGCTGATGAGCGTTGAATTCAAAGACGGAAAAGACGAGGAGGAAGAGGGGATCACCATTCCGAAAGCCTTTGTCCGCTCTGAAAACGGCGTGAGCTTTGTCTACAAGGACAGAAAAGGCGTCCTGAAAAAGCAGGCGGTCAAGATCAGCAAAGCAGATTCATATGGCTATACGATCACGATTTCCGAAGGGATCTCTCTGAGCGACCGGCTCGCCTTCCCGTATGATTCTGATGCGGCGGAAGGCGTCAAGACCAAAAAGGGAACCTTGGACGAGCTTTACGAATACAGTTAAGAAAGGGAGGGAGGAGCTTGTTTGAAAACCTGCGTCTGGCGATACAGGGCATTTGGTCTCACAAAATGAGATCCTTCCTGACCATGCTGGGCATTATCATCGGCATTGCCTCCATCATCGCCATTGTATCCACCATTCAGGGGACGAGCGAACAGATCAAGGAGGATCTGATCGGCGCCGGTCTGAACTCGGTGAATATTACCCTGTATGACGGCGATGGAGAGGTAGGCTTTTACGGCGACTCCAATTCCGCCACGCCGGTCATCACCGAAGACCAGAAGCGGAAGGTGCGCAAGCTGGAAAACGTCGTCAACGCCACATTCTATTACTCCCGTTCCTGGAGCAATGTATATTATCTCGACAAATCCTTTTCGAGCGGGACCGTCCTGGGAGTGGATCAGGAATATCTCGGGACCAAAGGCTACGTCGTACAGACAGGCCGCGGCTTTGTAGAAAGGGACTATAAACAGTTTAATAAAGTAGCCTTGGTGGACACCAACGTGGTCGAGACGCTTTTCCTGGGAGAAAACCCCATCGGCAAGGTGCTCGAGATCGAACAGCAGCCCTTTACCATCGTTGGCATCATCACGCAGCCGGACGACTACCTTCCCAAGATGAATTCCATCAGCGACTATGAAGAGATGATGAACAACACCGCGGGAAGCATTCTGATCCCGGACAAATGCTGGCCCATCCCGTATCGGTTTGATGAGCCTCAGAATGTGATCATAAGGGCGGATTCCACCGACAGCATGAGTTCCGCCGGCAAATCAACTGCGGATATCCTGAACGCCAACATCGACAATCAGACCAATCAGACCAATTATTCCTATAAAGCGGACGATATCATGGAAAAAGTCCGCAGCATGCAGAAGCTCTCGGAAAGCACTTCCCAGCAGCTGATCTGGATCGCCAGCATCTCTCTTCTGGTCGGCGGGATCGGCGTCATGAACATCATGCTGGTCTCTGTCACCGAGCGTACGAGCGAGATCGGACTGAAAAAGGCGATCGGCGCCCGGAAGAAGACGATCCTGTGGCAGTTCCTGACCGAAGCCTCGATGCTGACCAGCTTTGGCGGTCTGATAGGGGTCCTGAGCGGGATCGGCCTTTCCAAGATGGTTTCAAAACTGACCGGGACGCCTTCGGCCATCAGCATCCCGGCCATCATAGGATCGGTGGTCTTTTCCATGTTGATCGGCGTGATCTTTGGCCTGATGCCTTCGGTGAAGGCAGCCAACCTGAACCCGATCGACGCCCTCAGAAGCGAATGATTCTTTATATGGACAGGAGGTTTTTATGCCTGCAACTGCAATCATAACCGACAGCAACAGCGGCATCACACAGGAACAAGGAAAACTCCTTGGGATCAGCGTGATACCGATGCCCTTTTTTATCGACGGAGAACTATTCCTGGAGGATGTGACTCTGGACCAGGAGACTTTTTACGAAAAGCTTCTGTCTGACGTAAAGATCTCCACGTCACAGCCGAGCCCGGGCGACGTCACGGATCTGTGGGACAAGCTTTTGAAGGACTATGACGATATCGTTCATATCCCGATGTCCAGCGGACTTTCCACCACATGCGCCACGGCTCTCATGCTCGCGCAGGATTATGAGGGGAGAGTACAGGTCGTGGACAACCAGCGGATCTCGGTGACGCAGAGACAGTCTGTCCTCGATGCCATCGAGCTCGCAAAGCAGGGCAGAACAGCCGAAGAGATCAAAAATATACTGCTGAAAGAAAAAATGGAATCCAGCATCTATATCACGCTGGATACCTTGAAATATCTGAAAAAGGGGGGAAGGATCACCCCGGCTGCCGCAGCCATCGGCACGGTCCTGAATCTGAAGCCTGTCCTGCAGATCCAGGGGGAAAAGCTGGACGCTTATTCCAAGGTACGAGGGAAAAAACAGGCCAAAAAAGTGATGCTGAACGCCATGCGTCACGATATGGATACTCGTTTTAAGGAGTATCTGGACAAAGGACAGATGCGGCTGATGGCGGCTTATTCCGGCAATCCGGAGGAGGCCGCGGAGTTTCTCGCGGAGATCAGGGAGGCTTTCCCGGAGTTTTCCGAGATCCATATGGATCCGCTCTCCCTGAGCGTTTCCTGCCACATCGGCAAAGGGGCCATCGCGATCGCGGCGGCCAAATGCGGTTCAATGTAAAAACAGGAGGATGACCGAAAAATGCTTGGATTGATCGAAAGAATGGATGCGGAGCTGTCAAAGGCTTTTGAAGCGGCAGGCTATGACCCTGCTCTGGGCCATGCGGTAGTGTCCAACCGTCCGGATCTTTGCGAATACCAGTGCAACGGCGCGATGGCGGGCGCCAAAAAATATAAGAAAGCGCCGTTTGTCATCGCAGAGGAGGTAAAAGAAAAGCTTGCGTCAGGCAGCATGTTCGATAGCGTGGAAGTGGTACGTCCCGGATTCCTGAATCTGAAGGTGGACGGGAGCTTCCTTGCCGCGTATCTCGAAGAGATGGCGTCCGATGAGCGTCTGGGGGCGGAAAAGACCGCTTCTCCCCGCACGATCATCATGGATTACGGAGGACCCAACGTCGCAAAACCGCTGCATGTCGGACATCTTCGTTCCGCCATCATCGGAGAGAGCCTGAAGAGGCTGGGACGCTTTGCGGGACATACGGTTACGGGGGACGTGCACCTGGGAGACTGGGGCCTGCAGATGGGGCTCATCATAACGGAGCTTCGCCACCGGAAACCGGAGCTTGTCTATTTTGACGATTCCTACGAGGGAGAATACCCGGAGGAAGCGCCTTTTACCATCAGTGAGCTGGAGGAGATCTATCCGGCTGCAAGCGCGAGATCCAAGGAGGATCCCGCCTTCAGGGAGGAAGCGCTCAGGGCTACCAGCCTGCTGCAGCAGGGAAAACCGGGCTACATGGCCATCTGGAGGCACATCAACCGGCTTTCGCTCGCCGATCTGAAAAAGAACTACGAAAAGCTGGATGTCTCCTTTGATCTCTGGAAAGCAGAATCCGATGCTCAGCCATACATTCCGGAGATGGTACAGCGCATGAAGGACGAGGGCTATGCCTATGAAGACCAGGGCGCGCTTGTGGTGGATGTGAAAAACGCGGACGATACCCGCGAGATCCCGCCGTGCATCCTGTTAAAATCAGATGGTTCCTCCCTCTATACCACAACGGATCTCGCCACCATCGTGGAGAGGGAAAAGCTGTATGATCCCGACGAGATCCTGTATATCGTGGATAAAAGGCAGGATCTTCATTTTGAACAGGTGTTCCGCTGCGCCCGAAAGACAGGACTGGTTCCGGATGAGACCCGTCTTACCTTCCTCGGCTTCGGAACGATGAACGGAAAAGACGGAAAACCGTTCAAGACACGTGAAGGCGGCGTGATGCGCCTGGAGGAACTGATCCGCGAGATCGACGAGGAGATGTTCCGGAAGATCGTGGAGAACAAGAGCGTCAAAGACAAGGATGCAGAGGATACCGCCGCGATCGTAGGCCTTTCCGCCATCAAGTACGGGGATCTTTCCAACCAGGCTACCAAGGACTATATTTTTGACATAGACAGGTTCACATCCTTTGAAGGAAATACGGGCCCGTATATCCTGTACACCATCGTACGGATCCGGTCCATCCTTTCCAAAGCGCGTGAGGAAGGGCTGAATCCCGGAGAAGGAAAACTGCTTCCTCCCGTTAATGATGTCGAGAAGGCTCTGATGCTCTCGCTCACGTCCTTCGGCACAGTGGCGCTGCAGGCGTTCGAAGAGCTCGCGCCGCACCGCCTGTGCGCATATATCTACGATGTCGCGAACGCTCTGAACAGTTTCTATCATGAGACCAGGATCCTCGGTCTGGAGGATAAGGAGCAGCAGAGCTCCTTGTTGAAGCTTCTGGATCTGACGCAGAAGGTGCTGGAGAAGAGCATATGGCTGCTGGGATTTTCATCGCCTGAAAGAATGTAGGAGGCAGCATGTATAAGGCAATCTTGTTTGATCTGGACGGAACCCTGACAGATTCCGGCGAAGGGATCATGAAATCCGTCCAGTACGCGCTCGAAAAGATCGGACATCCCGAACCGGTGCTTGACAATCTGAAAGTGTTTGTAGGCCCGCCCCTGATTCCGCAGATGATGCGTTACGCCGGGATCGATGAGGAGACGGCCAGGCTTGCCGTGCAGTACTATCGTGAAAGATACGTACCCATCGGTATCTATGAAAACAAACTGTATCCAGGGATCAGATCCATGCTGGAGGAGCTGTACTTTAAAGGCTATATGCTGGGCGTGGCTTCGTCCAAGCCGGAGCCCTTTGTAAAAAAGATCCTGGAGCATTTTGAGATCCTGCAGTACTTTACGGTCGTGGTCGGGAGCGCTCTTGACGGCACCCGTTCCGCGAAGTCGGAGGTGGTGGAAGAAGCTCTGCTTCGTCTGGGCCTGGAGAACGACAGGGAGGCTGTCGTCCTGGTGGGAGACAAAAACTATGATGTCTACGGCGCCAGGACCGCCGGACTGGAGTGCCTGGGCGTTACCTTCGGCTACGGAAGCCTTGAAGAGCTGGAGGAAGCAGCCCCTTTGCGGATCGTTTCGTCTCCGGAAGAGATCACAGGTTTTTTTCGTCGGACCCCGCTCAGGAAGCAGGGGATGACAAACAGGATCTGGAGAGTGTTTTATCCCATAGCGCTGCATTTCGGAGTGCAATGGATTAGCATGGTACTGTTCCTCACCTTTGCAGGAGGGACTGTATACAGGCATACCGTTCTGCTGACCGGACTCTCGGGCGTGATCACCGCGATCCCCTGTTACTTCTGGTACCGGCAGGACCAGAGAAAGAGGGAATACGGACGGCTTGTACCGGACCCGGCGGGCAGCAGGCTCAGCGCAGGCACGGCCTTTTCGCTTCTGGTGTTCGGGGCGTCTCTATCGCTGGCAGGGAATATGCTCTTGTCGCTGATCATGCAGCTGCTGCCGCCTGCCTGGAATGACAACGCTCTTGCAGGCGTCGAAAGGGGTCAGAGCTTCTGGTGGCTCCTTCTGTGGCTCGGGATCGCGGCTCCCATCGCGGAAGAGATGATCTTCCGGTGGCTTGTCTATCTCAGGATCCGGGATCATTTTCCTGTCTGGACATCGATCCTGATCACATCAGCCCTGTTCGGCATCTATCATATGAATGTGCCCCAGGGGCTGTACGCCTTCCTGCTCGGCTTCTTTTTTGCCTGGGCGCTGGAGATGACCGGCAATATCTGGGCAAGTGCTCTGCTGCACTGCGGCGCGAACATATTTTCGCTGGCGGTGCAGGAGCTGGGACGCTTTGCAGGGGAAGACAATGCCACGGTCATGATCCTGAATATGCTGATCCTCGCGGCTGTCGTGCTTGGGATCACCACATTGATCGTTGTCAGCATTTCGCTGAAGCAAAGAGGACTTGACAGAGGGTACCGCGCACTATAAAGTAATAATATAATCGATCATGCCTCGGAAAAGGGCTGCCGCGATCAAGAAAGAACTGTTTCTCATCGGGCTTCACCCGATCAATAAGAGCATTTAAGGAGGAAAAAGAATGCTGAACATTAATAAAACCTTTGACGGATCACAACTCACAATCACATTGGAAGGCAGACTGGATACCACCACTGCTCCGACGCTGGAAACAGAACTGAAGGCTTCCCTGGAGGGCATTACCGATCTTGGATTTGATCTTGCAGACCTCGCCTATGTTTCATCTGCCGGCCTTCGCGTCCTTCTGTCTGCTCAGAAGACGATGAACAAGCAGGGCCGGATGATCATCCGGAATGTGCGCCCTGAGATCATGGAGATCTTCGAAGTGACAGGCTTTGTGGATATCCTGACAATAGAGTGACGGGGACAGGCCCGCAGGAGGAAGTGAAAGATGCAGGAGCTGCAGATAGAAGCAAAGGTCGGGAATCTGCCCAAAGTTCTCGCCTTTGTGGACGAAATCCTGGAAAGGACTGACTGCTCTATCCCGATCCAGATGCAGATCGATGTGGCTGTGGAGGAAGTGTTCGTAAACATTGCCAATTATGCGTACAGCCCGCAGACAGGTCCTGCCACCATACAGATAGAGATCACGGAAAGTCCGGCAACAGCTGTGATCACTTTCCTGGACAAAGGAAGTCCTTTTGATCCGACTAAACGAGAAGATCCGGATACCACGCTCCCGGTCAATAAAAGACAGATCGGAGGGCTTGGCATCTACATGGTCAAAAAAAGCATGGATACTGTCACTTACCGGCGTGAAGAGGGACAGAATATCCTGTGCATTCAAAAGAAAATATAATTATGGAAATCTTGCAAAAAACCTCTTTACTAGAGGTTTTTTGTATGTTATACTCAAAAAGTTGCAGAGTAAACACGCATGGTGATTCCGATGGATGGTGCCCGTTAAGGGTCCGGAAGGAAAGGGATCCGTGCGGAAGAAAAACCAAAAAAAGGAGAACAAACATGAGCGTAATTTCAATGAAACAGCTTCTGGAAGCAGGTGTTCATTTCGGACATCAGACAAGAAGATGGAACCCCAAGATGGCTCCCTACATCTACACAGAGCGCAACGGGATCTATATCATCGACCTTCAGCAGTCGGTAGGCATGGTTGACGATGCTTACAACGCCATCGCCGATATCGTAGCCAACGGCGGCACCATTCTTTTTGTCGGAACCAAAAAGCAGGCGCAGGATGCCATCCGTACAGAGGCAGAGCGCTGCGGCATGTTCTATGTGAACGAAAGATGGCTCGGCGGCATGCTGACCAACTTCAAGACCATCCAGAGCCGTATCGGCAGACTGAAACAGATCGAAGCCATGGAGTCTGACGGCACATTCGACGTTCTTCCCAAAAAGGAAGTCATCGCTCTCAGAAAAGAAATGTCCAAGCTCGAGAAGAACCTGGGCGGCATCAAAGAGATGAAGAGAATTCCGGATGCCATCTTTATCGTAGACCCCAAGAAGGAAAGAATCTGCGTACAGGAAGCTCATACACTCGGCGTTCCGCTGATCGGTATCTGCGATACCAACTGTGATCCGGAAGAACTCGACTATGTGATCCCCGGCAACGATGACGCCATCCGTGCCGTCAAGCTGATCGTTTCCAAGATGGCCGACGCTGTCATCGAGGCAAAACAGGGCCAGACGGAGTTCGAAGGCGATCTGGAAGCTGCTCCGGCAGAGTTCGCAGAGGAAACAGAAGAGTAAGAAGATATTTGGAGGAAGAACAAGATGGCTATTACAGCAGCACAGGTAAAAGAATTACGTGAGATGACCGGCGCCGGTATGATGGACTGCAAAAAAGCCCTGACCGCCACCGAAGGAGATATGGACAAGGCTGTAGAGTGGCTCCGTGAAAAGGGTCTTGCCACCGCACAGAAAAAGGCCGGCCGTATCGCGGCAGAAGGTCTTTGCAAAACACTGGTCTCTGAAGACGAGAAGAACGCTGTCGTTGTCGAAGTTAACGCCGAGACAGACTTTGTCGCAAAGAACGAGAAATTCCAGAACTATGTCGCCGAGGTCGCCTGTCAGGCACTGACCACCGGAGCAGCCGATATCGAAGCCTTTATGGAAGAGCCCTGGGCCGCTGACACCAGCAAGACTGTCAAAGAAGCGCTGGCAGCCCAGATCGCCGTGATCGGTGAAAACATGAACATCCGCCGCTTTACCAAAGTGAACGAGGAGAACGGTTTTGTTTCTTCCTACATTCACATGGGCGGCAAGATCGGTGTCCTTGTGGACGTTGAGACCGACGTGATCAACGACGGCGTAAAAGAGATGGCCAAGAACCTTGCCATGCAGGTTGCCGCTCTGAAGCCGCAGTACACCAACCGCAGCGAGATCAGCGACGAGTACATCGAGCATGAAAAGAGCATCCTGATGTCTCAGATCATGAACGACCCCAAAGAATCCCAGAAGCCGCAGAAGGTCATCGAGGGCATCGTGAACGGCCGTATCAACAAAGAGCTGAAGGAAATCTGCCTCCTGGATCAGGTCTACGTAAAGGCTGAAGACGGCAAGCAGATCGTTTCCAAGTATGTAGAGCAGGTTGCCAAGGAAAACGGCGCCAACATCAACATCAAAGGCTTTGTCCGTTATGAGACCGGCGAAGGCATCGAGAAGAAGCAGGAAAACTTCGCAGAAGAAGTAGCAAAGCAGATGGGTATGTAATTCAATAAAGATTCAGAAAGGAACAGCGAAACGGCTGTTCCTTTTTTTCGCGATAAGGCTGCCTGGCAGGCGCCGTGCCTGAACGAGCGCACGTTTGACGGCCGGTGCGACGATCGGGCAGGGGATTCATCTCCCCTGCCTGACTGGACAGTTGTGAAAATGTGACATGCCAGGCGGCCGAAAAGGCTTTGTTATTGACAAATTGTATAGAAGGATATTATATTAAAAGCGGATAGTTATGTGCGTGATCCAGTAAAGCTGTATCTCAGATCAGAGTGACCAAGGGGACAGGTATTATGAAGATGTGTGTAAATGCCGGATTCATTCATATCAGAAAGACTGCCGTCGTTTTACTGTGTCTGTGTCTGTCTGCTCTTTTTTCAGTATATACCGCAGCCGAAGAAAAAGAAGACAAAGAAGTCATCCGTGTCGGCTGGTACGAATCTTCCTTTAATCATGAGGACGACGCCGGGCACCGGTCAGGTTACGGATATGAATATCAGATGAAGATAGCCGCCTATACCGGCTGGAAATACGATTACGTCACCGGGAGCTGGGCGGAACTGCTTCAGATGCTTGAAAACGGAACGATCGATCTTCTGAGCGACGTTTCTTTTACCGAAGAGCGGGCGGAAAAGATGCTGTTTTCGTCGCTCCCCATGGGGACAGAAGAGTACTATCTCTTTACCTCGTGGCACAACCGTGAGATCAGCTCTTCGGACTATTCTTCATTGAACGGAAAAAGAGTCGGCGTCAACAAGGACAGCTTACAGGCTGACATTTACAGGGACTGGGCCAGACGGAACGGCGTGAAGGCGGAGGTCGTGGAAGTCACCGGGACGGAAGAAGAATCCATGCATATGCTGGAGGACGGCGGGCTGGATGCCTATGTAACGGTAGACTTTTTTATCAATACCGAAGGTGCGGTACCGGTGTATAAGATCGGCTCTTCCGATTTTTATTTTGCCGTAAGCAAAAAACGGCCGGAGCTCGTTCAGGAGCTCGACGCAGCTCTCAGCAAGATCCAGGATGAGAACCGGTATTATCACGAACAGCTGTTCGAACAGCACATTAAGCGGGCCGGAGCCAATGCGTTTTTTACTCCCGAAGAGGTGGAATGGCTTTCCGCACATAAGACGATCCGTGTAGGGTATCAGGACGACTACATGGCTTTCTGCGAGCAGGACCCGAAGACCGGTGAGCTGACCGGCATTTTGAAGGATTACCTGGACTATGCGTCCGACTGTATGGTCAACACCCATATTGACTTTGAGGCTGTCGCTTTTCCTACGATAGCTGACGCTCTGGAAGCGATGCATAACAAAGACGTGGACTGCGTTTTCCCCGCCAATATCTGTGTGTATGACGGTGAAGAACTGGGTGTCGTTATGACGCCTCCTCTGATGGATGCGGAAATCTACGCAGTGGTCTCCACGACAAAACAGAAGACATTTTCACAGAAAGAGCATGTGATCGTAGCCGTAAACGAGGGGGATCCGAATTACGATGCCTTTCTGAATGAGCATTTTCCGGATTGGAGAAAAATATACTTTCCCACCACAGAGGACTGCCTGAAAGCCATATCGGAGGGTATGGCCGACTGTGTCCTGATCAGTGATTACCGTTACAACAACCTCGAAAGGACTTGCAAAAAATATCATCTGAGCACTCTGGCAACCGGGCTTGACATGGATTATTATTTCGCGGTCGACATGGGCAACGCTGATCTGTATTCCATTATGACCAAGATCGTCGGCATGGTACCCGGGAGCATTGTCACATCAGCGCTTACACGTTATGTCACGCAGGATGCAAAGCTGTCGTTTGCTGATTTCCTGTCGGATCATCAGGCCATCGTTCTGACAGTCGCAGGCCTGATCATGCTGATCATTCTGGTTCTTCTGGTGCTGACCATGAGGGCGGCGGGAAAAGCCAGGAGACTGATCGCGGCGACCGAAACCGACGATCTGACCGGGCTTTACAACAGAGACTTTTTCTTCCAGTACGCGTACAGGATCTATCATGAACGCCCCGATGCTTCCCGGGACGCCATTGTCGTGAACATTGATCAGTTCCATTCCGTCAATGCGCTGAACGGAAGAGATTTCGGCGACCGTGTGCTCCGCGTTCTCGGGGATGAGATCCAGAAGATCGCCCAGGAAAACGGGGGGATCGCAGGGAGATTCGGAGCGGACCGTTTTGACATCTACTGTCGTCATCTGCCGGATCCGCATACGGCTCTGGACAGGCTGCAGAACAAGATCAGCCATATGGCTCCCAATACGAACATCCGTCTTCGCATGGGCGTCATGACATCGAAGCGGGATCTCGATCCCGTACAGCTTTTTGACAGTGCCCGTACGGCCTGCAGCATGGCCCGGGGCAATTACAAGAACCTGATCGTCTTTGACGAACAGGTGCGCGAACGGGAGATCTATGAACAGCGTCTTTTGAACGATCTGCCCCGGGCGCTGGATTCCTATGAGTTTGAAGTCTATTATCAGCCTCAGTTTGATATCCAGTGCGATCCGCCCCGCCTTGTGAGCGCGGAGGCGCTTGTCCGGTGGAATCATCCCGAACTGGGCATGATCCCTCCGGCCGATTTCATCCTTTTGTTTGAAAAAAACGGCCAGATCAGCGCTGTGGACCAGTTTGTATGGTCAGAAGCGGCCCGGCAGGCTGCCAGATGGCGCCGGGAATACGGGGCAGTTCTCCCGATATCCGTGAATCTTTCCCGGGCGGATGTGTTTGATCCGGCCCTGGAGACGATCCTGGACGAGATCCTTGCCTACAATCAGCTGGATCATCATATGCTGAAGCTTGAGGTGACGGAGACGGCGTATACTGAAAACGCGGATCAGCTGATCCAGGTCGTGGAAAAACTGCGCGCCAAGGGCTATGAGGTGGAGATGGACGATTTTGGTACGGGCTATTCTTCCCTCAATATGCTTTCCGCCATGCCGGTGGATGTCCTGAAGATGGACAGAGAGTTTATCCGGAACATCTCTGAGAACGAAAAGGATATCCAGCTGGTCGCCCTGATCCTGGATATTGCCGGAAACCTGAAGATCCCGGTGATCGCCGAGGGCGTGGAGACAGAGGAGCAGATGCGGCTTCTAAAAGAACTTGGCTGTCCGCTGGTCCAGGGGTATTATTTCTCCCGTCCGCTGCATCCTTCTAAGTTTGAGACTTCTTATTTTCAAAAGAAACACTCTGCAGGATAAAACAAAAGACCCACCCGATAACTGATCCTGAAGCTGAGGTGAGCTGTCGATGCATTCCTTACGAACGAAAATAACATTGCTGACAACATGTGTGATCCTGATCGCTGTGAGTGTCGTATCTGTTCTGAGCATTCTGTTTATCAGGAAAAATGAGAGGCTGAAATCCGAGCAGCTGCTTTTGCTGCTCTGTGAGACCGGGGAATCGAACCTGGATTTCTACTTTAACAGCGTGCAGAATTCTGTTGAAGAGGTCTCTTCTTTTGTGGAAGATGATCTGGACGGCATTGAAGACGAAAAACTGCAGGCGCATATGGAACGCGTAAAGCAGTATTTTGACGAGATGGTATACAAAACGAACGGTGTCCTGACCTATTATTACCGGATCGATCCGGAAATATCGAGTCAGGTGAAAGGTTTCTGGTACACCAATCTGGATGGTGAAGGCTTTGTGCCGCATGAAGTGACGGACATTACGCTTTACGATACGGAGGATACCTCACAGCTGATATGGTTTACGGTCCCCAAACACGATGGAAAAGCGATCTGGCTTCCCCCGTACATCACGGACAACCTGGATGTCCGGGTGATCTCCTACAATGCTCCGATCTTTTTCGAAGGAAAGTTCGTCGGCGTGGTCGGGATCGAGATCGACTATTCCATGATGGCGGAACAGGTGGAAAGCATCCGTCTGTTCAGCAACGGATATGCTTTTCTGAATGATACGGATGGAAATCTTTTTTACCATCCGCGAATCGACGTGACTTCCCTGACGAAAGAAACCATGCCGGACCTTCCGGAAGGTCTTATGGGGGACAGCACATTTCTTACCTATACATTTGAGAACGTGGAGAAGCAGGCTGCCTGGCTTCCTCTCAGCAACGGGATGCGCCTGACGGTAGCTGTCCCTGTAGAAGAGATGAAGGGGGACTGGGAGTCGCTGATCCGCCTGATCCTGCTGGTCTCCTTCGCTGTCCTGGTGATCTTGAGCCTTGCGGCTCTGTTCGCTGCAAGGCATATCGCAAAGCCTCTGGAACAGCTTGCCGAAGCTGCGGAGCAGCTGGATGAGGACCATCGTGAATTTTCGATGGAATATGACCGGGACGATGAGACCGGCAGGCTGACCGCTGTCCTTAAGCGCCTGACAGACAATATGAAGAGTCAGAATAACGAAACGGACAGGCAGGCATACGTCGATCCGCTGACGTCGGTGCGGAACAAAGGGGCTTTCTCTGAGATGATGGACAGACTTCAGAACCAGGCGGAGGACGACATCTCCTCAGTCCGCTTTGCGATCGGCATGTTCGACTGTGACGATCTGAAAAAGATCAATGACCGGTACGGACTCGAAAAAGGAGACATTTATCTGAAAACCGCATGCCGTGTGATCTGTACCGTGTTTCAGCACAGCCCCGTTTTCCGGATCGGCGGAGACGAGTTCGTCGCGGTCCTGCAGAATAAGGATTATGAACGGCAGACTGAACTGACAGAAAAATTGAAAAAAAAGGTCCGGGAGATCAACCAGTCGACGGAAAACCTCTGGGAACAGGTGCATATCTCGATGGGGATCGCGGATTTTGATCCGCAGGTTGACCGGTATGTGATCGATACGATACACCGCGCGGACAAGCTTATGTATGAACATAAACGCGCAGAGAAAGCAGAAAAGAAACTGTAGACGGAGGTATCAGATGAGGTTTGTCATACAGGTGGTTTCGAGGGCGGATGTCCGTGTGGACGGGAAGAACGTCGGAGAGATCGGAAAGGGGATGCTCGTCCTGATCGGGGTAAGCCAGGAGGATACCAGGGAGACCGCGGACCGCATGATCAGGAAGATGCTCGGGCTTCGCATTTTTGAAGACCAGAACGGCAAGACCAATCTGTCTCTCTCGGATGTGGAAGGTTCGCTTCTTCTGATCTCGCAGTTTACGCTGTACGCTGACTGCCGCAGAGGAAACCGTCCGGGCTTTTCCTATGCCGGCAAACCGGATATGGCCAATGAACTGTACGAATATATAGTAACGAAATGCAGCGAACAGGTACCGGTAGTTCAGAGAGGGATCTTTGGAGCGGATATGAAAGTGACGCTCACAAACGATGGTCCGTTTACCATCATTCTGGACTCGGATGAACTGTTCGGGAACGTTCAGAAAACGAAATGAAAAGAACACTGTTAAGAACCCTCGTGTTTTTTGTCGTAGTGCTCTGCGCATGGTTCGCAGTACAGTATTACCGGGACAGGACTCCGTCGGAGGAAGAGGTGCAGCTCTTTCTGTCGGAAGAGGACGGAGAGAAAAAAGCGATCGCGATCCCTTCTTATTCAGGAACGCCTTCGATCGAACTGAACGGAAATGTTCCCGCCTTTACCAGAGAAGAGATCCGGCGTATCCGGGGAGAAAACTACAGCCCTCTGGATGCTCTTGGACGGTGCGGGGAGGCGGCAGCGCTGCTGGACCGGACCATGCGCCCGGCAGGACGGCGGGAAGAGATCACAGAGATCCGTCCTTCCGGCTGGAGGCAGAAAAAATACCCGGGCATCATCGATGCGGAACCGCCTTATCTGTACAACCGGTGCCATCTGATCGCCTATTCCATGACAGGACAGAATGCCAACGAATGCAATCTGATCACCGGCACACGATATCTGAACACGGAACTGATGCTTCCATATGAGATCAAAGTGCTGGAATACATGGACCGGACGGATAACCATGTCCTGTACCGGGTGACTCCCGTCTACAATGATGATGAGCTCGTGGCGAGGGGAGTGGAGATGGAAGCCTGGTCCGTGGAAGATGAAGGCCGGGGAGTCTGTTTTCATGTTTTCTTCTACAACATTCAGCCAGGGATAGAGATCGATTACAGTACCGGAGAAAGCCGGGAGCAGCAGGAGATCCCTGCAGCGGCCTGATCATAGCCGCTGCAGGGGCTTTTTATTTGAAAAAATTTCTTGCATCTTGCGAAGTAATGTGTTAAAGTGTTAAAGTGAATTGCATCTTAGGGAGGGATATTATGAGTCAGATCACCACTTTTATCGAGGATGTGAACGGGGCCGTCAATGGTTTTGTCTGGGGCCTTCCGATGCTGATCCTGCTGGTCGGCACCGGCATCCTGATGACGCTTCTTACCAGAGTGTTTCAGATCACCCATTTTAAACACTGGGTAAAGAACACGGTCGGAAGCATTTTCACGGACAAACATGTAACAAAACATACGGAAAAACATGACAAACAGATCAGCCAGTTCCAGAGCCTCTGTACCGCTCTGGCCGCCACCATCGGAACCGGCAATATCGCCGGCGTCGCAGCGGCCATCGTTTCCGGCGGCCCCGGCGCGATCTTCTGGATGTGGATCGTTGCCTTTTTCGGCATGATGACGAACTATTCCGAAAATGTGCTGGGTATCTTCTACAGAAGGAAAAATGAAAACGACGAATGGTGCGGCGGTGCAATGTACTATCTGCGCGACGGCCTTGGAGCCAAACCGGGATGTAAACAGATCGGCGCCGTTCTGGCGATCCTCTTCAGCATTTTCTGCGTGATCGCATCCTTCGGTATCGGCAACATGAGCCAGATCAATTCGATCGCAGCCAACCTGAACAATGTTTTCAGCATTCCGCCTCTGGCAGCAGGCATCGTCCTTATGATCCTGGCGGCGCTCGTGATCGTCGGCGGTCTCAAGAGGATCGCGTCCGTTACCGAGAAACTGGTTCCCTTCATGGCTGTAGCTTATGTGATCGGCGCGCTGATCATAGTGTTTGCCAACATCGGACAGGCCGGCGCCGTGCTTGGATCTATCTTTAAAGGCGCTTTCGGTCTTAAGGCGGTCGGCGGCGGCATCGTCGGCAGCGGCGTGAGCCTTGCGATCCAGTGGGGCATGAAGAGAGGCGTGTTCTCCAACGAGGCAGGTCTTGGTTCTTCGGTCATGGTTCATTCCAGTTCCAACGTAAGAGAACCTGTCGTGCAGGGAATGTGGGGCATCTTTGAAGTGTTCGCGGACACCATCATCGTATGTACTCTGACAGCTTTCGCGATCCTGAGCAGCGGTCTTGTGGATCTGGAGACCGGCGCAGTCACCAGCAGCGCTGAGTCCACCGCGCTTGTTTCGGAAGCCTTCTCCACTGTATTCGGCAAAGCCGGTGCAGGCTTTATCGCCATCGCGATCCTGCTGTTCGCGTTCTCCACCGTTCTGGGCTGGAGCCAGTACGGCAGCAAAGGATTCGAGTACATCTTCGGCACAAAGGCAGTCAAGATCTACCAGATCATCTTCGTGCTCTTTATCATTGTCGGAGCTACCATGAACCTTTCTCTTGCATGGGATCTCTCCGATACCTTCAACGGGATGATGGCGATCCCCAACCTGATCGGCGTGCTTTCCCTCTCCGGAACGGTCATGGCCATCACCAAAAACTATGTAGACCGCAAATTCCACAACAAGAATGTGAAGCCTATGTATTCCGCATTTGAAGACATCCAGAAGATGCAGGAAGCAAAGGACAAATAAAAAAAGCCCTTCGGGGCTTTTTTTAGTACCATAAATATCGCCAGTTGAAAGAGAGGCAAGTAAGGGCGGGTGTATAATTACATGCCTTTGGCTTTCTTATATCGCCGGCTGAAAGAGAGGTAAGTTGGGCGGGCGTATAAATACTTG
>CAMOQF010000032.1 GCA_946622645.1 uncultured Blautia sp. | reverse complement strand
CAGGCGAAGCGGAACCGTGAAAGAGCGATGGGCATCGGCAAAGGATATGTATTGTTTCTTGCCGGAGTTTGTGTTATGATCCTGCTTATCTGCGTAAACTATCTGCGTCTGCAAACGCAGATCACGGGCAGCATGAAGGCTGTCGCCGCTCTGGAATCGGAGCTTACGCAGCTGAGAGAAGACAACGATGCATATTACAGCCAGGTGACTTCCAATGTGGATCTGACAGCGATCAAGAAGATCGCGATCGGAAGACTGGGGATGCGCATCCCCAAAGCGGATCAGATCATGACCTATGAGACGGAGGGCCGCAGCTATCTCCGTCAGTTCCAGGATGTGCCAGGCGCATAACAGGTGTTACTATGGCGGTAAAAACCAAAACGATAACGAGCAGAAAGAAAAATAATAAAATCTCTGGAGCTGGTGCAAAACAGCCCCGGAGATTTCATGCTGTCATGAAGAAAAAGCTGGCCATGCTTTTTGTGGTCGTGCTGGCTGCGCTGGCCGGTCTGGCGGTCAGGATCTCGTACATCAACGCGACCAGCGGCAATAAATACCGTAAGCAGGTCCTTTCCCAGGCGCAGCAGAAATACGAGAGCCGTGTCCTCCCGGCTAAGCGGGGAGACATCTACGACCGGAACGGGAATCTGCTGGCTACAAGCAACAAGGTCTACAATGTTATTCTGGACTGTAAGGCCGTAAACGACGACCCGGCTTATGTGGAACCGACGGTCAGGGCCATGACAAAGATCCTGGGGCTGGATGAAGAGGATATCCGCCGCCGACTGAACGGAGAGAGCACCAGAAACAGCCAGTACCAGATCGTCGAGAGACAGCTTTCGGTCGAAAAGAAAAAAGACTTTGAGGAATACACGACCGTCACGGAAGACAGCTCTCTGTCTGACGCCGAAAAGGCGGAAAGGCGGAATGTAAAGGGTGTCTGGTTCGAAGAGGATTATCTGCGGATCTATCCCTACAACGAGCTGGCCTGTGACACCATCGGCTTTACGTTCTCGAGGGACGTTGCCGACATCGGTCTGGAAAGCTATTACAACTCGACCCTCTCCGGGGTGGACGGCCGGCAGTATGGCTATTTCAATTCCGACGCGGATGTGGAAATGACCATCATCGAACCGACCAACGGCATGAGCATCGAGACCACCATCGACGTGGGCGTGCAGCAGCTGGTGGAAAAATACGTGAACGCCTTCAACACCCGGATGGGTGGTAAAAACGTGGGCGTGATCGTGGAAAGACCTTCCACGGGCGAGATCCTGGCGATCGACGGCGGAGACCGGTATGACCTGAACACGCCCAGAGACATGTCGAACGTGTACAACGAGGCGGAGATCTCCGGCATGTCGGACGCGGAGACGGTCGAAGCTTTGAATGACATGTGGAGCAACTACTGCATCACCGACGCCTATGAGCCCGGTTCCACCGTAAAGCCGATCGTCATGGCGGCGGCTCTGGAAAAGGGCAAGATCTCGGAGGACGACCATTTCTTCTGTGATGGTTTTGAAAACTTCGGCGCGACAGGTTATGTGACGATGATCAAGTGCGCGGCCTATCCGTACGGACATGGCTCGGAAGCGCTGGAAGACATCATCGCAAACTCCTGCAACGACGGCATGATGCAGATCGCGGACGCGATGGGACGAGAGCAGTTTATCAAATCCCAGAGCTTATTCAACTTCGGCACCCGAACCGGCATCGACCTTCCGAACGAAGGCGCCGGCGTCATCCATACCACCGAGTCCATGGGATCCACGGAGCTGGCCTGTTCCGCTTTCGGACAGGGCTTCACCTGCACCATGATCCAGGAGATCAACGCCATGTGCTCCGTCATCAACGGCGGATATTACTACCAGCCAAGGCTTGTGACCCGCATCCGGGACAGCGGCGGCGCGATCGTAAAGACATATTCCCCCACGCTGCTGAAGCAGACCATTTCCGCCAATATTTCCGCGGACATCCGAAGCTATATGGCCAAATCGGTCGAGGAAGGAACCAGCCGTTTTTCAAAGGTGTTCGGCTATTCCTCCGGCGGTAAGACCGGAACCGCGGAGAAGCTTCCCCGAGGCAACGGAAAATACCTGGTCTCGTTTATCGGATTTGCGCCGGTCAACGACCCGGCAGTCGTGATCTACGTGGTCGTGGATGAACCCAATGTAGCCGATCAGGCGAGTTCCACCTATGCGCAGTTTATCGCGCAGGGCATTCTGTCCGAGCTGCTTCCGTATCTCGATGTGGAGCCGGATGAGACCATCAACGGCTACCTTCCGACGACGCCTCTGTGGGAGGGCTTCAAAGGCCTTCTGACCAACACGGAGGACACGGTCATCGACGAAAACGGAAATCTTCTGGATTCGAAGGGCAACCGGATCGACTGGGACGGCAACCGGATCGACGATGAAGGCTATCTGTTGGATGCCAACGGCAATTACCAGATGGATGAATACGGCATGTACATCAAGTCCGAAGCCCTGGACGGCGGCACCAACGAGGAAGCCGACGGCGTGTCCAACACAAGCGCGCCCGGCCCCCTGGATGAGCCGCAGGATCTGGTGATGGACAACAATATGGAAAGTGAAGGCATCACCAACGAAGAAGCCGGATTTGAATGATCAGTGAAGGAGATCATCTATGACAGATTATAAAGCAACGATCATCGCAATCATCGTATCTTTTGGCATCAGCGCCGTGCTGGGACCGATCGTGATCCCGTTCCTGCGCAGGCTGAAGATGGGACAGACGGAGCGGAAGGAAGGCGTGCAGGCGCACCTGAAAAAAGCAGGGACGCCCACCATGGGCGGTCTGATCTTCCTGGCGGCCATTCTGATCACGTCGATCTTTTTTATCGGAAAGTATCCGAAGATCGTCCCGGTCCTGATCCTGACGCTCGGCTTCGGGGTCATCGGCTTTCTGGATGATTACCTGAAGGTGGTGCTGCGCCGTTCGGACGGACTGCTGGCCTGGCAGAAGCTGCTGCTGCAGTTTGTGGTCACGGCTGTGTACGCCTTCTGCATGCTGAAGTTTACCGATGTGAGCCTGGATATCCGGATCCCCTGGGGCGGGACAGTCTCGCTGCCCATGTGGATCTCGATCCCCCTGTTGTTCTTCGTAGTGATCGGGACTGTAAACGGCGTCAATTTTACGGACGGCGTGGACGGGCTGGCATCTTCCGTAACCACGGTGGTGGCGGGCTTCTTCATCCTCGCTTCCCTGCTGCTGGGCGGACAGGTCGATCCGGTCTGCGGAGCGGTGCTGGGAGGCCTGATGGGCTTCCTGCTTTATAACTGTTATCCCGCAAAGATCTTTATGGGAGATACGGGCTCGCTTGCCCTGGGCGGTTTTGTGGCCGGCACGGCTTACATGCTGGGCATGCCGCTCTTCATCCTGATCATCGGTTTTATCTATCTGATCGAGGTGGTCTCGGTCATCCTGCAGGTCGGATATTTCAAACTGACGCACGGAAAACGGATCTTCAAGATGGCCCCCATCCATCATCATTTTGAGCTGAGCGGATGGTCGGAGACAAAGGTCGTCGCGGTGTTTACCATCGTGACGGGTATTCTGTGCCTGATAGGGCTTTTGGCTATATAGGAAGGGAAAAAACTATGAACTTTGACGAAATGCAGGTGCTGGTGTTCGGGACCGGCAAGAGCGGGATCGGAGCGGTCCATCTTCTGGAGAAGCTGGGATGCCGTCCCATCCTGTTTGATGGAAATGAAAAGGCGGACGCCGATATCATCCGCAGCCGGGTCGGTGAAAACTGCGATCTGGAGATCTATACCGGGAAACTGGCTCCGGAGGTCATAGACCGTCTGGATCTGGCCGTTTTAAGCCCCGGCGTTCCGGTGGATACGCCTCAGGTGGAAGAGCTGAAGGCACACGGCGTCCGGATCTGGGGCGAGGTGGAACTTGCCTACAGAGCCGGGAAAGGCGAAGTGTGCGCCATCACCGGCACCAACGGAAAGACGACCACGACAGCCCTGACGGGAAAGATCCTTTCGGACGTATTCCCGTCGGTATTCGTAGTCGGGAATATAGGGACTGCCTATACCTCCCGCGCGCTGGAGATGACGGATGAGTCCAAAACCGCAGCGGAGATCAGCAGCTTCCAGCTGGAGACGATCGAAGAGTTCCGTCCGAAGGTCAGCGCGATCCTGAACATCACGGAGGATCATCTCAACCGTCATCATACGATGGAGGAATACATCCGCATAAAAGAGCGGATCGCGGAAAACCAGACCGAAGAGGATACCTGCGTGCTGAACTATGAGGATCCCGTGCTCCGTTCCTTCGGCGAAGGACTGAAGACGAAGGTGATCTGGTTCTCCAGCCGGAGAGAGCTCCCGGAGGGCTTCTTCCTCCGCGGTGACGAGATCATCTGCAGGATGGAAGGACAGGAGACAGTGCTGGTGAACACCGGCGATCTGCAGATCCTGGGTGAACACAACTATGAAAATGTGATGGCGGCTTCCGCGATCGCCATGGCGATGGGCGTCAGCCTGGAAGACATCCGCAGGAGCGTCTGCGCGTTCAAAGCGGTGGAGCATCGGATCGAGTTCGTGACCGAAAAAGACGGGGTCGCCTATTACAACGATTCCAAGGGGACCAATCCGGACGCGGCCATCAAGGGGATCCGCGCGATGAACCGTCCCACCCTTCTGATCGCGGGCGGTTATGACAAGGGTTCAAGCTATGATGAGTGGATCGAATCGTTTGACGGGAAGGTCCGGTACCTGGTCCTGATCGGCCAGACAAGAGAGAAGATCCAGGCTGCTGCGCAAAGATGCGGCCTTGCCGATGAAAGCATCATCCTGTGCGACGACCTGAAGGAGGCAGTGCAGATCTGTCACGACAAAGCTCTCCCGGGAGACTGCGTCCTGTTGTCTCCGGCGTGCGCAAGCTGGGGACAGTTCGAAAACTACGAACAGCGGGGAGATCTGTTTAAGGAATACGTACGGGAATTATAATAGGAAAACGGACAGTGTATGGATGAACCGAGGTTTCGCAGGAAATTCAGACTGAATAAGAAGGTCATGGCCTGGACCGGCGGTATAGCGGCTGTGCTGCTGATCGCCGGAGCCGTGTTTTTCTTCTACTACTTCCAGGTGAAGCATGTGGAGGTCCGGGGCAGCACCCGGTATTCAGAGGAGGAGATCAAGGACAAAGTCCTGAACGGGCTCTTTGCGGAAAATTCGGTCCTGGCGCCGATCTTTTGCTCCGAGGACCATGTGAGCGACATGTTTTTCGTGGAAGGATGGTCGGTCACGCAGATGTCCAAGGACACCATCGCCATCAATGTGAGGGAGAAAAAGCCCGTCGGCTGCCTTCCCTTCCTCGACAGCTATATCTACTTTGACCGGAACGGGATCTTTGTGGAAGGTTCCCGCTCGAGGGAAGACAAGGTCCCGTTTTTTGAAGGGCTCCAGGTCAAGACCATCGTGGAGGATGAAAAGCTTTCCTTTAAAGGAAAGACGGAGATCCTGAACGCGGCCGTCACCCTTTCGGCCATCTTCCAGAAGGAACAGAGCCTTCCGGATTCCGTGGGCTTTGACGGGAAGGGCCAGATCACGCTGGTGTACGGCACGATCAAGGTCAACCTGGGGGAGAACAGATATCTGGAGGACAAGATGGCGAGAGCCGTCGCGATCCTGCCGAAGATCCGGAACAGGAAAGGGATCCTGCATCTGGAGAGCGTGAAGGACAACGCAAAGATCGTGACGTTTGAACCGCAGGAGATGACGGAAGAAGAAAAAGCAGCCCTTCTCGAAGAAACGGGCGGCGAAGCCCTCGAAGGTATGGAGGGGGATGCTTCCGCAGCTGCGACGGAGGAAGCCGAAGCGGCGGCGCAGGAACAAAGAGAACAGGAGATCGCGGAAGAACTGCAGTACGCTCTGTATGGCTGGATAGGCGGCTATACCGAATGGGGCGAGTTTACCGGGGACGGCGAGTACGATTCCTTTGGAAATCACATCGGTCCTTATCCAACGGCGGAGCTGATCGAATCGTTCGGCGGCTGGAAAGGCGGATTCACCGAAAACGGCATGTTCAACGGAACGGGAGAATATGACCATTCCGGCATCTATGTAGGACCGAATCCCAACGCTCCGGTACAGGAAGATACAGCCGATGAAGAGGATGCCTTCAGTGAAGAATCTCCCGTCGCGACAGGAGACATCACCGGTACGGGCGAAATTGTCGGCGTCGGAGACGCCGCCGGCGAGGGGGAAACAGTGCCTGAGACAGGCGCTGAAACCGCTGAAACACCGCAGACTGACGGGTTTTAAAAGATTTTTTAAAATTATGGTTGCGTTCTTCCTCGAAAAATTATATGATATACCTGTATGTGTGGTAATAGGGGTAGTATAGACTTCCCTGTACGGATAGATGATAAAGGAGGAAGTACAGTGTTAGAGATTATGACAAACGAGGCGGAATCTTCTGCCAAGATAATAGTGATCGGCGTAGGCGGCGCTGGCAACAACGCAGTCAACAGAATGGTGGAAGAAGCGATCGGCGGCGTTGAATTTGTAGGCGTCAATACCGATAAACAGGCCCTGACCCTCTGCAAAGCGCCTACTGTACTTCAGATAGGTGAAAAAGTGACCAAAGGTCTTGGCGCCGGCGCGCAGCCTGAGGTAGGCGAAAAAGCGGCGGAAGAAAGCCTTGAAGAAGTCAAGCAGCTGATCGAAGGGGCCGATATGGTCTTTGTCACGTGCGGTATGGGCGGCGGCACCGGAACAGGCGCGGCTCCGATCATCGCGGCGGCAGCCAAAGAGATGGGCATCCTGACGGTCGGCGTTGTGACCAAGCCTTTCCGTTTTGAAGCAAAGACCCGTATGAGCAATGCCCTGAACGGCATTGAACATCTGAAAAAAGCAGTCGATACGCTGATCGTGATCCCCAACGACAAACTGCTGGAGATCGTCGACAGACGTACCACCATGCCGGAAGCTCTCCGCAAAGCGGACGAGGTCCTGCAGCAGGCCGTCCAGGGCATCACTGACCTGATCAACCTGCCGGCTCTGATCAACCTTGACTTTGCGGATGTGCAGACCGTCATGACCGACAAGGGAATCGCCCACATCGGCATCGGCGAAGCCAGAGGCGACGATAAGGCTATGGAGGCCGTACAGCAGGCGGTTTCTTCTCCGCTGCTGGAGACCACCATCCAGGGCGCTACCCACGTGATCATCAACATCTCCGGCGACATCTCCCTGATGGACGCCAACGATGCAGCTTCCTATGTACAGGATCTGACCGGCGAAGACGCCAACATCATCTTCGGCGCGATGTACGATGACACAGTGGCTGACTACTGCCGCATCACCGTGATCGCTACGGGCCTGCAGGATGTCAACAACCAGAGCCCCTTCGGCAACAACAACGTCCGCCGCAATACATCGGGTTCTCTGTACAACAACAACGTCAACAGAAGAAGCCCAGGCCTCAGCGGAAACCTGAATTCCGGCTACGGCAGCATGAACCGTAATAATCCGGCTCCTGCACCCTCCAACGTAGGGAATATGCCGACCTTCACCATGCCGAACCTGAACACGCAGCCTTACAACACCAAGCGTCCTACCAGCACGGTGCAGAAGAAGGATATCCAGATCCCGGATTTCCTGAAAAACAGATAATAATATCTTGACAGAGCGGTTTTATCTGTGCTATTATCTTTCAGTACGTGATAATAAAGCAGAGTTCCGCTCTCACCTCAGCACAGACATGTGACTCGGGTTAATACAGAATGATACCGTGTACTGCGGTTTATTTGTATGGAAAAAGTGCGGATACTGTCCGCACTTTTCTTTTTGCGGATGTCACGTAAGGACGAAAGATCACAGGTACGCATTTTTAGGGTATGGAGGTGCAAAACTATCAGCAATTTAATGATTAATGAACAGATCAGAGACAGAGAAGTACGTCTGATCGGCCCGGATGGAGCCCAGCTGGGTATCGTTTCATCCCGTGAAGCACTTGCGAAGGCGCAGGAGACAGGGCTTGACCTTGTGAAGATCGCGCCGCAGGCCAAACCGCCTGTCTGCAAGATCATTGATTATGGCAAGTATCGCTACGAGCTTGCACGAAAAGAAAAAGAGGCGCGCAAAAAACAGAAGACCATCGAGATCAAGGAAGTGCGGCTCTCCCCTAATATCGATACCAACGATCTGAATACCAAGGCCAATACCGCACGCAAGTTTCTGACCAAAGGGGACCGTGTCAAGGTTACTCTTCGTTTCAGAGGAAGAGAGATGGCGCACATGGCCGGCGGCCGCAAGGTTCTGGAATCTTTTGCAGAACTGTTGTCAGACGTCTCCGTCGTGGAAAAAGCCCCCAAGCTTGAGGGCCGCAGCATGACGATGTTCCTGTCTGAAAAACGTTGACCGCAGGACAACCAATACAAAGGAGGATACAAAAATGCCAAAGATCAAAACATGCAGAGCTGCAGCAAAGCGTTTCAAAAAGACCGGTACCGGTAAACTGATCCGCAACAAAGCATACAAAAGCCATATCCTGACCAAGAAATCTCAGAAGAGAAAACGTAATCTGAGAAAATCTGCTGTTGTTGACGAGACCAACGTTGCAAACATGAAGAAAGCATTACCGTATCTCTGATGCAGCAGATCGATTAAGAACAGGAGGATGATGAACAATGGCAAGAATCAAAGGCGGCTTGAACGCAAAAAAGAGACATAACCGTACACTGAAACTCG
This sequence comes from uncultured Blautia sp., assembly GCA_946622645.1. Lineage (GTDB taxonomy): Bacteria > Bacillota > Clostridia > Lachnospirales > Lachnospiraceae > Blautia_A. Next base: position 13,809 of record CAMOQF010000032.1, on the reverse strand, counting down.
CTAAGGGCTACAGAGGCGCCCGTTCCAAACAGTACAGGATCGCCAAGCAGTCCGTTATGAGAGCTCTGACCTCTGCCTATGCCGGCAGAAAGCAGAAAAAGCGCCAGTTCAGACAGCTCTGGATCGCCCGTATCAACGCGGCAGCCAGAATGAACGGCCTTTCCTATTCCAAACTGATGAACGGCCTCAAGAAGGCAGACATCGAGATCAACAGAAAAATGCTTGCCGAGATGGCAGTGAACGACGCAGAAGGCTTTGCCGCTCTGTCCGAGATCGCAAAAAAAGCGATCGCATAAAACACGGGTAACATAAAACAGCTTCATGAGGAGGACGTGTATTATGAAAAAAATGACCAAGGCACTCAGCGTAGCAGCAGCAATGGCTATGGCAGCTTCTCTTATGGCTCCCGTATCCGTTTTTGCAGATGATGTTTTTGTGATCGGCGCCATCGGCCCCATCACCGGCGCGGCAGGCGCTTACGGCACATCCGTTATGAACGGCGCAGCCATCGCAGTAGATGAGATCAATGAAGCCGGCGGCATCAACGGTTATCAGGTGGAACTGCTGACCGCAGATGACACCCATGACGCAGAGCTTGCTACCCATGCTTACGATGATCTTAAGGATCAGGGCATGCAGCTTCTTCTTGGCACCGTCACCAGCGCTCCCTGCATCGCAGTGGAAGGTCTGGCTGTCGAAGACAACATGTTCCTGCTGACTCCCTCCGGAACAGCTGTAGACTGCATTTTCGGCGAAAATGCTTTCCGTGTATGCTTCTCCGATCCCGCACAGGGGACCGCTTCCGCCCAGTACATCGGCGAACACGGCCTTGCATCAAAGATCGCGATCATCTATGATTCCTCCGATCCCTATTCCGCAGGCATCACCGAGTACTTCATGGCCGAGGCTGAAAACCAGGGCCTGGAGATCGTCTCCGCAGAGGCGTTTTCCGACAACAGGACCGACTTCTCCGCACAGCTGAACGCTGCGAAGGACGCCGGCGCAGAGCTTGTTTTCCTGCCGATCTACTATCAGGAAGCAGCCCTCATTCTGCAGCAGGCCTCTGATATGGGCTTTGCTCCTTCCTTCTTCGGGTGCGACGGTATGGACGGCATCCTTGGAATCGAAAACTTTGATACCTCTCTGGCAGAAGGCCTTATGATGCTGACTCCTTTCACCCCCAATGCAGAGGATGAAATGACCCAGAACTTCGTAAAGACCTACGAAGAGAGATTTGACGGCCTTGTTCCGATCCAGTTCGGAGCAGATGCCTACGATGGAATCTATGCCATGAAGGCTGCTCTGGAAGACGCCGGCGCAACACCGGATATGAGCGCTTCCGAGATCTGCGACCTGATGAAGGTTTCCATGGGCAATATCACCATCACCGGCCTTACAGGCGAGATCAGCTGGGACGTTGCGACCGGCGAGCCGAACAAAGAGCCCAAGGCGGTTGTCATCGAAAACGGCGAATATCAGCCGATGTAATGATGTAAACATTTCGGGGGGACAGTCACCAGTCTGCTTTGGGGGCGGTCCCCCCTGCTGTTTTTTCCGGTAAAGAGGTGCACAATGAGTTTTCTTACATATCTGAAGGACGGGATCAGCCTGGGCAGTGTGTACGCCATCATTGCGCTTGGCTATACCATGGTATACGGGATCGCAAAGATGCTGAACTTTGCCCATGGGGATGTCATCATGGTCGGCGCCTATACGGCGCTTATGATGATCACCAGGGCAGGGCTTCCGGCGCTGCCTGCGGTCTTGATCGCCATGGCCACATGCACGATCCTCGGCATCACCATAGAGATGGTCGCTTACAGGCCTCTCAGAAAGGCAGGCTCACCTCTGGCCGTTCTGATCACGGCCATCGGCGTCAGCTATCTGCTGCAGAATATTGCTCTGCTGGCTTTTGGAGCGGACGGAAAAACCTTCATCAACGTGGTATCTCTTCCGTCTCTGAACCTGTTTGACGGGCAGCTTGTGATCAGCGGAGTCACCATCGTGACGGTCCTTGCGAACATCGTCATCATGATCTGCCTGACGCTGTTCGTCAAAAAGACCAAACGCGGGCGCGCCATGCAGGCTGTGTCCGAGGACCGTGACGCGGCCCAGCTGATGGGCGTCAACGTCAACGGGACCATCTCGCTCACCTTTGCCATCGGGTCCGCCCTGGCAGCCATCGCCGGTGTGCTGCTCTGTTCGGCGTATCCGGTCGTCACTCCCTACACCGGTGCCATGCCCGGCATCAAAGCTTTTGTGGCCGCGGTCTTCGGCGGGATCGGATCCATTCCGGGCGCCATGATCGGCGGTATCCTGCTGGGCGTCATCGAGATTCTTGGCAGAGCCTACATCTCCTCTCAGGTGGCCGACGCGATCGTGTTCGGCGTCCTGATCATCGTTCTTCTGGTCAGACCGACCGGTCTGTTCGGCAAGAATGTGCAGGAGAAGGTCTGAGGCGGCAGAAGGGAGTAAGATGGACAAAAGCTTAGAAATAATCAGACGAATGAAAAACAGGACCCTCAAGAACCATCTGATCACGTATCTGATCGTGATCGTGTTCTACGTGGTGATCCAGGTCCTGATCAACACGGGAAATCTGTCGAGTCTTCTGACCGGGCTTCTGGTACCGATCTGCGTGTATGTGATCGCCGCCATTTCCTTGAATCTGGTGGTCGGCATTTCGGGCGAACTGAGCCTCGGGCATGCCGGGTTTATGTGTATCGGCGCCTACACGAGCGCCTTCTTCTCGAACGCGGTCGGAGACGGCCTTCCGGAGATTCCGCGGTTTATTCTGGCGATCCTGATCGGGGCGGTCTGTGCCGGTCTTTTCGGCGTTCTGATCGGGATCCCTGTTCTCCGCCTGAAGGGGGACTATCTGGCCATCGTGACTCTGGCTTTCGGTGAGATCATCAAAAACCTGGTCAACGTGGTCTACATGGGGATCGATTCAAACGGTCTTCACATCAGCACAACGACAGCCATGGATCTGCACATGGAGCCCGGCGGAAAACAGATCATCAAAGGGGCTCTCGGCATCTCGGGAACGCCGCGAAACTCATCCTTTACGGCGGGCATTATCCTGATCCTGATCACGCTGTTCATCGTGCAGAACCTGATCAGTTCCCGCAGCGGCCGTGCCATCATGGCCTGCCGGGACAACCGGATCGCGGCGGAATCCATCGGGATCCCCGTGACGCGGTTCAAACTGCTGGCGTTTGCCGTCTCTGCGGCGATGGCCGGCGTGGCCGGCGTTCTGTATTCGCACAATCTGGCGACTCTGAACACCAAAAAGTTTGACTACAACACTTCCATCCTGGTCCTGGTATTTGTGGTGCTGGGCGGCATCGGCAATATCCGCGGTTCCATGATCGCGGCCGTCATCCTGACAGCCCTCCCGGAGATGCTTCGTTTCCTCTCCAACTACCGGATGCTGATCTACGCCATCGTGCTGATCGTCATGATGCTGTTCAACTGGGCTCCGGCAGCGCGTACCTGGAGGGAACGCATGCGGGAGAAGCTGCCCTTTAAAAAGAAGGCAGCCGCCGGAAAGGAGGAAGCATAATGGCAATGCTCGAAGTCAAGAACCTTTCCATCTCCTTCGGAGGCCTGCATGCGGTGGACGATTTCTCCGTGACCATCGAGAAGGGTGAGCTGTACGGCCTGATCGGCCCTAACGGCGCCGGAAAGACGACCGTCTTTAACCTTCTGACCGGGGTGTATAAACCGACCGAGGGCAAGATCAGCCTCGACGGCAAGGATATCACGGGGAAGAACACCATCGAGATCAACCGTGCCGGTATCGCAAGGACTTTCCAGAACATCCGGCTGTTCAAGAACATGCCTGTGCTGGACAATGTCAAGACAGGTTTTCACAACCGGTACCGTTATTCCACCGTATCGGGGATCCTGAGACTGCCGCGCTACCGCCAGGTCGAGAATACACTGAACGAACGCGCGATGGAGATCCTGAAGGTGTTCGATCTGGACAAAGAAGCGGCCATCCTGGCAGGCAACCTTCCCTACGGAAAACAGCGTAAGCTGGAGATCGCCCGCGCGCTGGCCACAGAGCCGAGGCTTCTTCTCCTGGATGAGCCGGCTGCCGGCATGAACCCGAACGAGACCGGCGAGCTGATGGAGACCATCCGTTTTGTGCGGGATCATTTTGATATGACGATCCTTCTGATCGAACATGACATGCGTCTGGTGGCCGGGATCTGCGAGAAGCTCTCGGTGCTGAACTTCGGCCGGCTGCTTGCCCAGGGCGAGACAGCGGAGGTCCTGAGTAATCCGGATGTGATCACCGCCTATCTGGGCGAATGATCGGTTGAACCATAAGGAGAATGCGATATGGCAATGCTGGAAGTGCAGAATCTGCACGTGTATTATGGAATGATCCATGCCCTGAAAGGCGTATCCTTTACGGTCAGCCAGGGAGAGGTCATCGCGCTGATCGGCGCGAACGGAGCTGGCAAGACGACCACGCTTCATACAGTCACCGGTCTTCTTCCCGCCAAGCAGGGCTCCATTGTATTTGAGGGGAAGGACATCACCCACGTTCCGGCGCACAAGATCGTGGAGATGGGCATCGCCCATGTGCCGGAAGGCCGCCGCATCTTTTCGCAGCTGAACGTGTATGAAAACCTGATCATGGGTGCATTCACGCGGAAGGACAAGGCGGAGATCGAAGAGAGTCTTGCGACGGTATACAGGCGGTTCCCCCGTCTGGAGGAAAGAAAAGCCCAGCGGGCCGGCACCCTTTCGGGCGGCGAACAGCAGATGCTGGCCATGGGCCGCGCGCTCATGAGCCGTCCAAGGCTGATCGTGATGGACGAGCCTTCGATGGGCCTTTCACCGATTTTCGTGAACGAGATCTTTGACATCATCCGGGTGGTCAGCGAAGGGGGCACTACGGTGCTTCTTGTGGAGCAGAACGCTAAAAAAGCTCTGTCCATCGCGGACCGCGCTTACGTATTGGAGACCGGAACCGTCACTATGGAAGGAAAAGCAGACGAGCTTCTGCATAACGAAGCTGTCCAGAAGGCATATCTGGGAGAATAGGAGGCGTCATGGATCATTATGTGATCACGATCGCCCGTCAATACGGGAGCGGCGGCCGTACCATCGGCCAGAGGCTTTCTAAAGACCTGGGGATCGCGTACTATGATAAGGACATTATCCGGCTGGCGTCCGACGACAGCGGGATCCATCCGGAGCTGTTCGGCAGAGTGGATGAGTATTCCAGCGCAAAGCCGCCGATCTTCGGCGCAAAGAGCGGCGTCTATTCCAAAGAACTGATCCCGCCGCAGGACAAGAATTTCACTTCGGACGAAAATCTTTTCAATTATCAGGCCAAGATCATCCGCGAGCTTGCAACAAAGGAAGACTGCGTGATCATCGGCCGGTGCGCCAACCTGATCCTGGACGTGAGCGAGTTTCAGAACGTCCTCCGGGTCTATGTGCATGCATCCTGGGATTTCCGCGTTGAGGAAGCCATGCAGAAGATGGGCGGTTCCCAGAAGGATATAGAGAAATTCCTGCGCAAAGACGACAAGCGCAAGATGGAGTTCTGTCAGCGCTACACCGGCAAGGAATGGACGGATCCTTCGTACTACGATCTGTACCTGGACTCCAGCGTCCTTGGATTTGACGGCGTTTATGAGCAGATCGTTAAGAAATACAACGCGATGCGGAACAGGTGAGTATGGATCTATTTGAATACGCAAAGGCCAATACACTGAAAAAAGAGTCTCCTCTTGCGTCGCGCCTGCGCCCGGAAACCCTGGAAGAAGTGGTGGGGCAGCAGCACATCGTGGGAAAAGACAAGCTTTTGTACCGTGCCATCAAGGCGGACAAGCTCACAAGCGTGATCTTCTACGGACCGCCCGGTACGGGAAAGACCACCCTTGCCAAGGTGATCGCGCATACCACGAGCGCCGTGTTCCGGCAGATCAACGCCACGTCCGCCGGCAAAAAGGACATGGAAGAGGTCGTGCACGAGGCTCAGGACACCCTGGGCATGTACGGGCAGAAGACGATCCTCTTCATCGACGAGATCCACCGCTTCAACAAGGCCCAGCAGGATTATCTGCTCCCCTTTGTGGAGGACGGCACCCTGGTCCTGATCGGCGCCACCACGGAAAACCCGTATTTTGAAGTGAACGGGGCGCTTCTGTCCCGTTCCATCATCTTTGAGCTGAAACCGCTGTCGAAGGATGACATCAAGATCCTCCTGCAGAGAGCGGTCACGGATACGGAGAAGGGCATGGGCAGCTACCGCGCCGTATTGGAAGAGGATGCCTGTGATTTTCTGGCTGACATGGCCGGCGGGGACGCGAGAGCGGCCCTGAACGCTGTCGAGCTCGGCATTCTGACCACAAAGAGAAGCGAAGACGGCCTGATCCATATCGATCTTGATACGGCGGGCGAATGCATCCAGAAGAAGACGCTTCGCTATGACAAGAACGGGGACAATCATTACGATGTCATCTCCGCCTTTATCAAAAGCATGCGGGGCTCCGACCCGGATGCCGCGGTCTATTACCTGGCCCGGATGCTCTACGCGGGAGAAGACGTGCGCTTTATCGCAAGGAGGATCATGATCCTGGCGTCCGAGGACATCGGGAACGCGGATCCGATGGCCATCTGTGTCGCCGCGGCGGCGGCACAGGAGGTGGAAAGGGTCGGCATGCCGGAATCCCAGATCATCCTGGCGCAGGCGGCCGCCTATATGGCCTGTGCGCCCAAGAGCAACGCGGCGGTGGAAGCTATCTCCAAAGCAATGGATGTGGTCTCCCGTACGCCCGCTGCGGTACCGGTCCACCTGCAGGACGCTCACTATGGCGGGCATGAAAAGCTGGGGCACGGCGTCGGCTACCTGTACGCCCACGATTTCCCCAACCATTATGTCAGGCAGCAGTATCTTCCGGATGCCGTACTGGGAGAAAAGTTTTATATTCCCGGCGACCTGGGATACGAGAAGAAGATCAGGGAATATCTGAAAAAAATCAAACAAGAATAAAAAACGGAGGCGCTCATAAGAGCGCCTCCAGTATTTTGTCATAGACCTGCCGGCATTTCATGGGCCAGTTTTCACAGATGGAATCGGCCGCCTCCCGGGAGGGCACGTCGAACGAAAGCTCCAGGCGGACGGCTTCATCCTCGACGATCCGGCACCGGACGGTACAGCTGTTCCCTTTTCCCGAGGGATAGATGTCCGCGGGCGTTTTGACCTCATGCTTTATGATGAACTGCTGCTTCTGCAGGTGGGCGAGAATGTTCTTTTTTACGCTGTCAGGAAGGTCCTGCTCCAGATAGGAGAGGGTCTCCCGGCCGTTTTCCGTGATGGAGTAGTAGGAGCGGTTGCCGACGGCGTTTTTGTGGATCAGACCGTCCTCGGTCAGCTCCGATATGGCCTGCTGCAGACGGAAAAAGTCGTTGTTTTCCTGCTCCAGGAGGTAGTCCGACAAAAAGGAGTTGGAAAGAGGCTCCCTGGAATTGTTCAGAAAAAACAGGAGCATCAGTTTGTAGGTGGTGAGTACGGTCTGCAATTTATTCCTCCGTTTGCTCCGGCTGTTCCGGGGCATCGTTGCTCAGCGGCAGAGAGGCCTCCGAGGTTGCGTCGGGCGTGCTGCCGGAAGAAGCTTCCGCGGATGTGTCGGGCGTGCTGCCGGAAGAAGCTTCCGCGGATGCATCGGATGTTTCGCCCCAGGAAGACCATGAAGGCGTCTCGCCAAAGGAATCGGCAGGTTCCTGCTCTTCAGGCGCTTCCGGCGGCATGTACTGGTCCAGGATCCTGGCCAGGAACACGGACTTGCAGTAGGCGACCACAGAGAAGCCCATCAGGATGAACAGGATCATCAGAAGGGACGAGATCCGGGCGTCCGGGATGAACACGATAAATACCGGGATCAGAGTCAGGACCACCAGCAGAAGCGTGTAGGGAAGGTGCCTGATGGCGATCAGGACAGCGTTCGTGAAAGTATTCTTGATGGTGTTGAAGAATCTGGACAGCAGCGGGTAGATGTACACAAAGACCATGGCGTAGACCACGATGGCCATCCAGATGATCACGTACATGACTTTTCCCAGAATACCGGTAAAATTCTGCGTGACGACGGTCATGTCCACGTAGATCAGGATGCCGGCCGCGAGCAGGATCAGATTGATCACGATGCCCTGTTTGAGATTCTGCTTGAAGGAGTGGAAGAAGCCTTTGACGATGTAGGATTCCTCATTCCGCACCATCTTGAGGGTCATGTAATACAAGGCTGTGATCGCCGGACCGATGGTCACGATGGGGATGCAGCATGCGATAAAGACCAGGTTCAGGATCATCAGGTCGGCCAGCTTTCCCATAAAGCGGAAAAAGCGGTTGTCCATATTAAAAATAGAGCCCATTTGACAATATCTCCTAAATAATATAGTGTAAGGCTTGCCTTTCGTCCGGAGAAAGCCTGTGTACAGTATAACGAATCCGGACCAAAAAGGCAAGCAGCCATGCATTTGTCCGAAAAAAAGCTGCTCTTGTTTTTCACAATTAAAGTTACTCTTGCTTTTCACAATTTAGAGTGCTAAAATATTAGCATATAAAAGCAAAGGAGAAACCGTGATGAGCAAAAAAATCAGAACCGAAGCAGTGGACCATCTGTTTGAGGCGATTCTGTGTCTGGAGAATAAAGAGGAATGCTACACGTTTTTCGAGGATGTATGTACGATCAATGAGCTTCTGTCCCTCTCGCAGAGGTTCGAGGTGGCCAGAATGCTGGTGGATAAACGGACCTACCTGGATATCTCGGAAAAGACAGGGGCTTCCACGGCGACCATCAGCCGTGTCAACCGCTCCCTGAACTACGGAAATGACGGGTATGAGATGGTATTCTCCCGCATGAAGCAGAAACAGTGACAGAAAATCCAAAAGGCAGGTTCACTCCTGCCTTTTGTTTTTGCCTTTTTCCGGTTTTTTGCTGTGCAGCGATTCGTCCGTCATCTTGTCGATCAGGCGTTCCACCAGCATCTTTTTCATATAGACGTCAAAGCTCAGAAGACAGATGAAGGTGAAATTCCGCAGGAAGGTCTGGTCCTCAGGGTCGGCGTCCTGGAACGCGCTGTCCGCCATGGTGTAGCGTTTCCAGAGATCCTTCTGCAGGTAGCTGTCCTGGTCCTTGATGGTGCGGAAGACTTCACGATAGATGTAGGTCATGTCATGGTCGCCCGAAGCGTCGAAGTATTTTTCGGTCACGGGGCCGAGAAGGTTCTGTATGTCGCTGATGGACAGGATGTTCTTGAAATAATAGATAAAGATCAGGATCAGCAGATGCTCCTGGGAATACCGCTTTTTTTCCGGCGGAGGGAGGAGCTTGTTCTTGGCGTAGTTGTTGATCATGGTCTTGGTGAGTATTTTGTCGTCCTTGTGACGCCTTGTGGCGTTCAGCTGCTCCTCCATAAAGGTCGTGACCTGGTCCATGTAGAGATTGATGTTGGGCAGGTCTTCCGGATCGATATAGTCGATCCCTGACAGAATGTCCGAGAGCGTCTGAAACATCCTTCGTTTTTCATCGGTCATGATTGTTTACCTCATTGCACATGGAATGTGCGTTCTGTGTGGATCAGGGGAAGGGAAAAACCCTTTTTGCCCCTCGCGTTTTATTATAAATTCCGCCAAAGAAAATGTAAATGCTTTTTTCAAGCCCGGGATTCTCTCTTGTGCGGGGAATGGACTTCCTTTATAATGAGAGAATACAAAGGAGAACGCTATGAGTAAAATCTATGAATCGTTGAATCCGCCTCAGCAGGAGGCTGTTTCGTGTACGGAGGGGCCGCTGCTCATCCTGGCCGGGGCCGGCTCGGGAAAGACGAGGGTCCTGACCCACCGGATCGCGTATCTGATCGAGGAGAAGGGCGTGGATCCGTGGAATATCCTGGCCATCACCTTCACCAACAAAGCCGCTGACGAGATGCGGGAGAGGGTGGACCGCCTGGTGGGGAACGGCTGCGAGAGCATCTGGGTGTCGACCTTTCACTCCGCCTGTGTGCGGATCCTGCGGCGGCATATCGATTTTCTGGGCTACGACAATCATTTTGTGATCTACGATACGGACGATCAGAAGAGTGTCGTGAAGGATATTGTGAAAAGGTTCGACCTGGACACCCGCGTGTACAAGGAAAAAGCGCTGATGGCCCGGATCTCCCAGGCAAAGGACCGTCTTCTGACGGCGGACGACCTGGCGAAGGACGCCCGGGATTCTTTTGAAGAGACGGCAGCCAGGGTGTACCGGGAATACCAGTCCGTCCTGGTCAGGAACAACGCGCTGGACTTTGACGACCTGATCTTCCGGACGGTGGAGCTGTTTGAAAAACACCCCCAGGTGCTCGATTACTATCAGGAAAGGTTTAAATACATCCTGGTGGATGAATACCAGGACACCAACCTGGCCCAGTTCCGCCTGATAGGACTGCTCGCGGAAAAATACCAGAATCTCTGCGTGGTCGGGGACGACGATCAGTCCATCTACCGGTTCCGCGGGGCGGATATCCGGAATATCCTGCAGTTTGAGAACGTCTTTCCGGACGCGGTCGTGATCCGCCTGGAACAGAACTACAGGTCTACAGCCCAGATCCTGGAGGCGGCCAACTTTGTGATCGCGAACAACGAAGGCCGCAAGGAAAAACGTCTGTGGACCGCCAACGAACCCGGTGAAAAGATCCGCTTCCGCCAGTTCCTGAACGGCTTTGAGGAGGCGGAATACATCGTCGGAGAGATCGAAAAGGCCAGGAGGGAAGGGGAGTTCCGCTACAAGGACTGCGCGGTCCTGTACCGGACCAACGCGCAGTCACGGCTTTTTGAAGAAAAACTGCTGTACGCCGGCATTCCATACAAGATCGTGGGGGGCATCAATTTCTACGCCAGAAAGGAGATCAAGGATCTTCTGGCGTACCTGAAGACGGTCGACAACGCCAGGGATGACCTTTCGGTCAGGAGGATACTGAACGTGCCGAGGCGCGGCATCGGAGACACCACGCAGGCCAGGATCCAGGCCTACGCCGAAGATATGGGCTACAGTTTTTATGAAGCCCTGCGCGTGGCGGAAGAGATCCCGTCCATGGGCAGGAGCCTGAAAAAGATCGAGGGTTTTGTCAACCTGATCCAGACGCTCAAAAGCAAGGCTGAACTGTTTTCGGTGCGGGAGCTTCTGGAGGAGGTCATCAAAGCCACAGGCTATGTGGAGGAGCTGCAGGCGGAAGGGACCGAGGAAGCTGAAAGCCGGATCGAGAACATCGACGAACTGGTCAGCAAGAGCCAGGCCTATATGGAAGCCGCCGAAGCCCGGGGCGAGACCCCGACGCTGTCCGCCTTCCTGGAGGAGATCGCACTGGTGGCGGATATCGATACCGTGGACAATACGCAGGACTACGTTCTTCTCATGACGCTCCACAGCGCCAAAGGCCTTGAATTTCCCTGGGTCTTTATGGCCGGGATGGAGGAGGACCTGTTCCCCAACGTCTCCTATCAACGGGGCGGGGATGAAGAAGAGCTGGAGGAGGAAAGGCGGCTCTGCTACGTGGGCATCACCCGCGCGATGAAGCGTCTTACCATGACAAGCGCACGGCAGCGCATGCTGCGGGGCGACATCCAGATGCATTCGGTCTCCCGTTTTGTCCATGAGATCCCGCGGGACCTGGTGGATCTGGGGTACACCGTCGAAGATAAAAATCCAAAACTCTCGTCTGTCCTGCCTTCCCAGAGCCCTTACGCCAAAATGAGAGAAGCGTTCAGGGCGAAACCGTATCAGAAGACGGCATCCGCGCCTTCCCCCAGAAACTTCGGGGACAGCGGCAAAAAGGATGAACTTGACTATACGGTGGGCGACACGGTGCGGCATGCGAAATTCGGTGTCGGCAAGGTGACGGAGATCGTGAAAGGCGGCCGTGACTATGAGGTGACGGTGGAGTTCGACCGGGCCGGACGCCGGAAAATGTTCGCCGGGTTCGCCAAACTGCAGAAGATCTGAAATCAGCAGATGTTTTTGTGGAAATACAGAAACCGTTGTGCTATAATACAGACAGTTAATAACCAACAATCATTAATGGAAGGATGGTATCTGCTATGGAACTGGGAAAACAGAAACTTGAAGATATCGTAACAGCCCTCAAGGTGAAAAAGGAACTGGATGAGTACGACAAGAAAAAAGTCATCATCATTCTGGCTGTGATCGGTGCAGTGCTGGCCTCGATTGCTATCGCATATGCAGTCTATCGTTTCTTCAGACCGGATTATCTGGAAGATTTTGAAGAAGACTTCGACGAAGACTTTGACGACTACTTTGAAGAAGATGCTGATGAAGCTGAAGACAAAGAGGAAAAAGCAGAAGACGCCGAAGAAACCGAAGAATGATCATTTCTTTCTTCTGACGAAACAAATAAACAGCTGCAGCGGCTGTTCTGGCTGATCCGGACGGCTCCTGCAGCTTTTTGTATGCAGAATGGTCTGCTGCGGCAGCAGACCGGAAACCCGTGTGAAAAGGAGACAGGATTGAAAAAAGGTGACATCATCGAAGGCATCATAGAGAGCGTGGATTATCCCAACAGAGGCCGCCTGACCGTGGACGGAGAAAAGATCCTGGTCAAGAACGGCATCCCGGGCCAGAAGGTACGTCTGCAGATCAACAAAAAACGGTCCGGCCGTATGGAAGGCCGTCTTCTGGAGGTCATGGAGAGGTCGCCTCTGGAGACCCGGGAGAGCGTCTGCCGGGAGTTTCCCGCCTGCGGCGGATGCATGTACCAGACAATGTCCTATGAAGAACAGTGCCGCATGAAGGAGGAGCAGATCAGAAGACTTCTCTCGGAGGTGCCGGGGCTTTCCATGGAGGATGTATGCTGGGAAGGCATTCTTGGAAGTCCGCAGGAATTCGGATACCGCAACAAGATGGAGTTTTCCTTCGGGGACGAATATAAAGACGGTCCGCTTACGCTCGGACTGCACAAAAAGGGCAGCACCTACGATGTGATCAACACCCCGGACTGCGCTCTGGTACACCCGGACCTGCAGAAGATCGTGGAATGCACCTGGCAGTATTTTAAAGACACCGGGCTTCCACACTACCATAAGATCACCCACAAGGGCGTTCTGCGCCACCTTCTTTTAAGAAGGGGCAACACGACCGGGGAGATCCTGGTCCATCTGGTGACGACCGGTTCTCCGGAGATCACGCCGCATCTGCATTCCTGGATGGAGCGCGTGCTGGCGCTTCCTCTTTCGGGCAGGATCGTGGGCGTCCTGCATCTGAAAAATGACGCTCTGTCGGACACGGTGCAGAGCGATGAGACGATCATTCTGTGGGAAAGAGATCATTTTTACGAGAGGCTGCTGGAACTGGAATTCCGGATCAGCACGTTTTCCTTCTTCCAGCCAAACTCCTTTGCGGCTGAACTTCTGTATAAAAAGGTGCGGGAATATATCGGCGACACCAGCGGCAGGGTCGTGTTCGACCTGTACAGCGGCACCGGCACCATCGCCCAGCTGGCCGCTCCGGTGGCGAAAGAAGTCATCGGCATCGAGATCGTAGAGGAAGCGGTGCGCGCCGCACGGGAGAACGCTGAGCGAAACGGCCTGGGCAACTGCCGATTCCTGTCCGGTGATGTCCTGAAGATTCTGGACGAAGTGGAGCAGAAGCCGGACGTCATCATCCTGGATCCGCCCCGGGACGGCATCCACCCAAAAGCGCTGCCCAAGATCCTGCAGTACGGCGTGGAGACCATCGTCTATATTTCCTGCAAAGCCACCAGCCTGGCGAGGGATCTGCCGGCTTT
>CAMOQF010000031.1 GCA_946622645.1 uncultured Blautia sp. | reverse complement strand
CATTTTATTGAGACAACAGATCCGGATGATCCGATCATGAAAGATATCGACGCTAAGTGGATGAATGTTTTTGATGATCTTTTTTCACAGGTGATCATTCATCCGGAAGCAAATGTCCATGTGCTTGCGTCAATCTATGATGATGTAGAAAATTACCGGGTACCCGGTTTCCCGCCGAAACATCATCCTGTTGAGATTCCGGGAGGCAGGCTGGAAAATATGCCCGGGGTCAACCAGTATACACCCTGCATCTGGAAGAACACTTATGGAAAGGGCCGTGTGTTTGTGACATCCATCGGCCACTGGGAAGCGCTGGACCGGTTTAATTTTATCACAATACTCGTGCGCGGTACAGAATGGGCTGCTTCCGGAGAAGTCACTTTGGGACGTCCCAACCGCTCAGGAGATAACAGATTGAAACTGTTTCCATATTATTAAGCGTCTGAATTTTACCATCTTCTGCAGAGAGGGTGAAAATAAACCCTATTATGTGTAAATTATTGACCTGTACAGTCATTCTGACATCTTTCTATCGAAAAAAGGTCAAGATTATTGGTTAATATGTATCCTTTTTGACTATTAAATCCCAGAATAGAATGATAGTATTAACTGGAAGTAAAAGCTGAAACGGGATTTTCTCGTTTGCCAAACAAAAAGGAGGACTGTATGAAGAAAAAAATACTTTCTGTGCTTCTTGCAACAGCGATGGTTGTAACAACATTTTCCGTGTATACTTATGCCGGAGCGGCTGATGTCTATGCAGAAGATGAAGAAGATGAAGAAGATGAAGAAGATGAAGAAGACGAGGATGACGAGGACCTTGCCGAGATCAATATCGCGCTGATGTGTTTTGCGCCGATGGATCAGAGCGTGACAGATCCTATCGTGGACGCAGTCAATGAGATTACCGAGGACGCCATCGATGTTCACTGCAACATTTCCTGGTATGACGCTGCTACCTACGGCACACAGATTCCCATGCAGATCCAGGCGGGCGAGAAACTCGATCTGATCATGTTCACACCGGTTCCGGGCGCTTCTTATGTTTCTTACAGAGCAGCAAATCAGCTGCTGGATATCAGCGAATATCTTGAGGAAGAGGGCGAGGACCTTCTGGAGCTGGAAGGCGATCTGATCAAGGGAACCTCTTTTGGCGACGCTGTATATGGCGTGACGAACTTCATCGTTCTTCGCGGCGGTCAGGTTGCATTCTTCCGCAAGGATCTGGCTGATGAAGCCGGCGTCACAGAGATGATCGAAAATGCAACGACCTGGACTGAACTGGGCGATGCTGCAAAGAAGATCGCCGAGACCAGCGGTATGGCCGGTTTTGTCAACACAGACGCTGAGGGTACTGTGCTTTATCCGAGACCTTTCATGGCTCACGGCGACAGCTTTGACGGTGCTTATTGGTACGATGGCATCGGCGATGGCTACAACATGGTACTGGCTGATCCTGAAACTGATACAGTTCTTTGCTACTATGCTACAGAGGACTTCAAAGAGATGGCGGCGCGTTCCGCGCAGTGGTACCAGGATGGCATTATCTATAAGGATGCCGCTACAACACAGGATTACTCGGATACTCTTGTAAAGGCCGGTTCCGGTTTTGCTGAGATCCGTTCTGCTGAGATCGGTTCTCTTGAAGCTTCCCAGGCTGCTACAGGTTACGAGCTGATCGCCAAGGATATCTGCTATTCCAAGATCGGTACATCCAGCACGACGAAGTTCGGTTATGCAGTTCCGGTTACGGCAACTGAGCCGGAAGCAGCAGTCCGCTATCTGAACTACCTCTTCCTCAGCGAGGAGCTGAATAACATCCTTTCCTGGGGCGTTGAGGGCGTAAACTGGGTAAGGAATGAAGACGGCATGGCTACTTATCCGGAAGGCGTGAACGCTGACAATGTCGGATATCACACCAGCGACTTCCTCTATGGCAACAGAGACCTGACCACTCCGTGGGAAGGCGACTCCACAGATATCCGTGAACAGCAGAGAGAATCCTACGAAAACGCTGAAGTATCCAAGTACATGGGCTTCACAGTGGACAATACAGGACTTGAGAATATTGTCACAGCCTGCCACGATGTCTGCAACCAGTATCATCCGATGCTGGATTCCGGTTCTGCCAGCGATTGGGAAGAAACTCTGAATGAGTTCAACGATAAGCTGAAAGCAGCCGGCATCGACCAGCTTGTGGAAGCATATCAGGGCCAGCTGGATGCATGGCTTGCAGAGAACGGCTGATCTGATTCGGATCAGCAGCTGTTAATAACATTCAATGATAATAGAGCAGGCGGTGGATACTCTGCCGCCTGCTCTGTCATCTGTCCTGAAAGCAATAACCTGCGGAAGGGCAGAAGCATTGAAATGAACAGATGATCAATTGTAATCAGAGGACATGACGATATGAAAAAGAAAAAAAGTTTTACCGGATTGCCTGATCTGATAATTGCCGGTGGCATCATGACCGCCTCTTTCTTTTTTCCTTATGTGGGATACCGCTATAAGAAGGTCAATTATACCAGAACAGGCCTTGATCTGATGAAAGGATTTGCATCAGAGGACGGTAAGGTGGCGATGGCCGGGAGTGTGCCGATGATCATCGCGATTGTCCTCAGTGTCGTGATCCTTCTTATTGGGCTTTTGAGCATCAAGAAAGCGAAGAGCCTGTTTGCCGGGATCGGGACCCTGGCGTCGATCGTCGTGATCGCGCTTAACCTTTATCTGGCTTCGGGAATCTCTGATACTCTGAAAAAAGCAAAGAAAGTCCATATCATGTACGGCAGCGTGATCCTGGTGGTGCTTGGGTTTTACGTCCTGATCAGAACATTGATGGTTCTCTACAGGAACAAAACCATCTCCATGCTGGACTTTATGGCTGTTCCGGGAATGCTGTATTTTGTGATCAATAACTACATCCCGATGGTGGGTATCGCGATCGCATTCAAGAAAGTTGATTACAGCAAGGGGATTCTGGCGAGTCCCTGGGTCGGCTTTGACAACTTTAAAATGCTCTTCCAGAGCAACGGTAATTTCTTTACAAGCAACGCGTGGATCATCACAAGAAACACGTTGCTCTATAACCTGGTCTTCATTGTTCTCGGCGTATTTACCGGTGTGGTCGTCGGTATCTGTCTGGCAGGCGTCACCCGCAAGTTCCTGCAGAAATTCTTCCAGACAAGCATCCTTCTGCCGCAGCTGATCTCTTACGTTATCATCGCATATATTGTGTATGCGTTCCTGAGCAACGAAACGGGTCTTGTCAATCATTTCCTGGGTGAGGCTAATTCGATCAACTTCTATGCGGAGAAGAAATACTGGCCCTTCATACTGGTGTTCATCTACATCTGGAAGCAGATCGGCTACAACGGCATCATCTTCCTCAGCTCCATCGTCGGTATCGACAAGAGTATCCTTGAAGCGTGCAAGGTGGACGGCTGTACGAAGTGGCAGCAGCTCCGCTATGTTACCCTGCCGCTTCTGAAACCGACGATCATTACGCTCACGATGCTTCAGGTCGGCCGTATTTTCTATTCGGATTTCGGTCTGTTCTATCAGGTGCCGCTTAACTCCGGCGCGCTGTATGACGTGACCAACACTGTTGATACGTATGTGTACCGTATGCTCATGACGATGAATAACATTTCCGTCTCGTCCGCCGCCAGTACCTATCAGGCTGTTGTGGGCTTCATTCTGGTATTCGTCGTTAACATGATCGTCCGGAGACACGACAAAGAAAATGCATTGTTCTAAGAAGAAAGGAGGATAAGAGATGGAAGATTCAAGTGTAAGAAGTACATCTGACAGGCAGTTTGAAGCACTGGTAATCATTATCTTGTCGGTTTTTGCAGCCTGCGCCATCCTTCCTTTTATTCTGCTGGTTTCCTCATCCCTTACAGATGAGAGTACGCTGATCAGAGAAGGATATGCATTTATCCCCAAAAAGTTTTCCACCTATGCGTATGAGTATCTGATGAGCTCTAACGCAGTTAAGATCTTCAAATCTTACGGCATCACGATCCTGATCACGGTGGTGGGCACCTGCATTTCGCTCCTCATCGGTCCGATGCTGGCGTGGGTGCTGTCGAGAAAAGACTACAAGAGAGCAAGCATCCTGACATTCCTTGTGTTCTTTACAATGCTGTTTAACGGCGGTATCGTTCCGTCCTACATCATGTGGACGCAGTTGTTCCATGTTAAGAACACGATATGGGGTCTTATATTCCCGACACTTATCATGAATGGCTTTTATGTCATTCTGTATAAGAACAATTTCAGTTCCAACATACACCCTGCTCTGGTCGAGGCCGCCAAAATCGACGGAGCCGGGGAGCTGCTGATCTATTTCAGGATCGTTCTTCCTCTTTCGCTTCCGATTCTGGCAACGATCGGACTGATGGTCGCGCTGGGCTACTGGAACGATTGGACCAACGGTCTGTACTTTATCAGTGATACCAATCTGTATTCACTGCAGCAGTTCCTGAAGAGCATCATCGATAATATCAGTGCGTTGGCATCGATGTCGAACACGACGGCGGCAGGTGAGGCAGTTGCAAAGATGCCAGGCAACTCGATCCGCATGTGTATGGCTGTTATAGGCGTGATCCCGGTAATGATCGCATATCCGTTCTTCCAGAAAGCGTTCATTGCAGGTATTGCGATGGGCGGTGTAAAAGAATAATGATAACGGTGGGGAGACAGGGAGAATCGTTCTCTGTCTCCTTCTTGCCCTGCCTGATCAGAAAGGAAAAAGAGGATATGTTTGATCAATATCTGATCCGAAAGGACAGTCTGAAAAATGATTATATCGATGGTAAGGCAGTCGGTTTTCAGTTTGCTGTCCGTATAGCAGATTACAGAGGCTGCTTTTTGTCCCTGCATAACGGCTATTATATCAGCTGTGATGGCACGGAATATCCAAGAGAGGTTCAGACCTTTGAGATTAACGGGAAAGAGCCCCGCACCTACGAAGAATTGAAATGGTGTGCCTGGGAGCACTGGGACTATGACGACGAGGGAATAGTCCATGTGAAGAAAGAGGGCGGTCTTGAAAAAGGAATGCACCATATCGGGCTGCAGCAATCCATTCTTGCTCAGTATGGCTACATGCCCTGGGACGAAGAATGGGTGAAGAATCCGCCTGTCCCCGGCAGCGGTGCAGGTGCCGGGAAGACAGAGACGATCTGTTACTTTGATCTGGAGCTGCAGGATAACTGCGGCTGCACCTGCGGAGCATGAGGAAGGGGGCAGTAAGGATGGCGATCAAGAGAGGCGTGTCGCTGTACAGTTATCAGCAGACACAGTTTTTTAAGCAGCTCGACTGGAAAGGCCAGATCCGTGAAGTGCGCGAAAGCCTTGGGACGGACGGTATTGAGATCATCAATCAGCAGCTGATTCCGCATTATCCGTTTCCTTCCGAGGAGTTTTTGTATGATTTCCGGAGCTATATGGCCCGCTATAATATGAATGCGGTGACGATGGATGTCTATCTGGATGTCCACCAGTTCCGGGATCATGTGATGACACATGGTGAGGCTGCGGAACACCTGAAAAACGATATCCGCCTTGCGGCAAAGATGGGCTTTAAGAATGTGCGCTGCCTGGTGCTTGTCCCGATCGATGTGATCGAAGCGTGTATCCCCACAGCGGAGAAATACGATATCCGCATCGGGAAAGAGATCCATGCGCCCTGGCCGATCAAGCCAGGCCATTATGTGCAGCCAAAGAAGGGGATGGCTGCCGGCATCAATTTCCGTGCCGTCGATGAGATGATCGAGCTTCGTGAGCGCACAGGGAGCCCCTATGTGGGACTCGTTCCGGATTTCGGGATCTTCCAGTATCGTCCTTCGGAAGTCACGATCGCGTATGTAAAACGGCACGCGAAGAATCCGGAGACGGTGGACTGGATTCTTGAGCATGCACCTGAATACGGGCATGACGAGCTGATAGACGTGGTCGACGAGAAATTCCCCGGGCATGGGATCCCGGTGAACCAGATCGACAGGGTCGCGCTGCACAAATCCTGCTGCGCGCCGGAGGATATCCTGGATGTGCTGCCTTATATCGTCAGTATTCACGGGAAATTTTACAATATGACTGAGATTCCCGGAAAACCCGGCTGTTACGAGGACAAGTGTATCGATTATGAGACCCCGATGAAATACCTTCGAGAGAACGGATATGACGGATATATCAATTCTGAGTTTGAGGGTCAGCGGGATCAGCAGGATATGGGAGAGGAGAATCTCGTTTCCGAGATCGAACAGGTGCGCAGGCATCATGAGATGTTAAGAAGACTGACAGAGGAAGCTTGAATTTTTATTGACTATAGATCCGGGGAACTGTTATGAAGCTGTTTGATTTTGACGGGCCGTTGGTGACCTTCCTGCGGAAACTGTGGGGGATCGTGGCCGTGGGATTGCTGTTTCTGCTTTTTTGTGTGCCGGTCGTTACGGCGGGGCTGTCTTTTACAGCAATGTATACCGTCGTGGAGAAAAACCTGAAAAACAACCGGGGATATGTGGCATCCGGTTTTTTGAATGCGGTGAAAAAAAACTGGCGGCAGGCCCTTGCTGCCGGGACAGTACTGGCGGTAGTGCTTCTTGTGTTTGAAGCGGATGTGCGTATCCTGCAGGCTTTTCTTGAAAACGGGCATATGATCGGAAATATGTATGTGTTGATCCGTGTCTTTCAGATCCTTCTGATCCTGTACGGAATATGGGTATTTGCTCAGATCGCAGTATATGAAAATACTATGCGGCAGATTTTGAAAAATTCACTGATCCTTATGCTGCGGCATCTTCAGGTGAGCCTGGCCCTGCTTGCGCTGATCGTCTTTACCGCAGTGGTGATCTGGATCCTGCCGATTTCTGTAGTGTTCATGCCGGTGGTGTCAACCTGGCTGATGACTGCGCTGTTGGCGAAAGTATTCGAACAGTATGGTCAATAATACAACAAGGCTCAGGTGATTTTCTGCTTTTATTCAGACAGTTTTGGACCGGTCGAACAGACAAGGCGTCCCGCGATTTGAGCGGGGCGCCTTGTCTGTTTATGAACAGTATTAATGGAATCAGTGCTGCAGCCTATATCAGACGCGCGAAAACCGGCGCCAGAATAACCGTAAAAATCCCGGAGACCGCGATGGCCAGTCCGTTGCCAGATTCCCGGTTTCTTTTACGGATTCAAGTTTTATGATCCCTGTCATGAGAACTGCGAACAGAATGACCATGCCGTATATGCTTGCTCATTTTACATTATACCCTAAAATGGAAGCAGAGTATATGGGATTATGGCGTAAATCCCCGGGAAGCCGTAGGAAAAATCGGGTCAGAGGTAGATTTGTCCATTTCTACATGATAGAATAAACTCGGCAGGATGAAGCGTGCCTTTCTGGGTAAGCCTGTACATCAGATGTTTCTGCCTGGGACAGTATAACATCGCTGTTACCCGAAGGCTGCGGCGCGAGCTGAAACTGATGTGCGAGCGGAACGGGATCCGTATTCCTGTACAGCAGATAGAGATCAACCGGTCCTAAGACCAGGCAGATGGGAAAGGAGGCTTCCAATGACCCTATACAGCCGGCTGATGGAAGTGAGAGACGAAGAATACCGGGAGTTTCAGACAAAACTGGTTCCGAACATCCCGCAGGAGATGATCCTGGGCGTACGAACGCCTGAGATGAGAAGGATTGCCAGGATGGTTTTCGAAGGTCCGGACCGGGAAACGTTTCTGGATGATCTGCCGCACAGATACTACGAGGAGAATCTGATTCATTTCTTCGTGATCGCGATGATCCGGGATTTTGATGAGTGCATCCGGCGTGTGGAAGGGTTTCTGCCCTATGTCGACTGCTGGCCGGTATCGGATCAGGCGACCCCGAAATCATTTAAGAAAAACCATCAGAAGCTACTGCCGTACATCAGAAAATGGATCGCTTCGGAGCACGTGTATACGGCCAGATTCGGAATGCGTATGTTGATGAACGAGTATCTGGGGGAGGACTTCCGGGAGGAATACCTGCAGCTTGTCGCCGGTAAAAAAAGCGACGAGTATTATCTGAAGATGATGGCTGCCTGGTATTTTGCCACGGCACTCGCGAAGAGGTATGAAGAGACGGTTCCGTACTTCGAGGAACGCAGACTGGACGAATGGGTCCACAAGAAAGCCATTCAGAAGGCCGTTGAAAGCTACCGGGTCACCGATGAGCACAAAGAATATCTGAAAAGTCTGAGATAACGTTTTTTCAGGATAAAAAACAGTGGAGGAACATTATGGGAGAATACAGATATATCAAACTTCGGGAGAAGCCTGCGTTAAAAAATGCAGCGGCGGAATGGTTCCACAATAAATGGGGCGTTCCTGCCGAAGCCTACCTTGCATGTATGAACGATTATCTGGATCAGAAAACGGAATATGGCTGGTATCTGTGTATGGACGGGGAGAAGATCATCGGAGGAATGGGAGTCATTGAGAACGATTTCCATGACAGAAAGGATCTGGCCCCGAATGTGTGCGCTGTATATACGGAAGAAGAATACAGAGGAAAAGGGATCGCGGGAAAACTCCTGAACATGACGGTTGAAGATCTGCGGTCGAAGGGGATCACGCCTGTATATCTGGTTACGGATCACATCGGATTTTATGAAAAGTACGGCTGGGAATTCCTGTGCATGGTGCAGGGTGATGACGAGCCTGAAATGACCCGAATGTATATTCACAGATAAGCAACAGGATCGGGAAAGACACGGGGACGGGTCTTCTGCCTCATTTTGATGAGACTGAAGAACCGTCCCCGTGTCTTTGACTTAAACTGACGGTGCGAACCGCAGGACGTTCCAGCTTAGCGGCGGAACAGGAACTTCGGCTCTTCCTCCGTCGACCTTTGTGAGGGGAGCCTGGGTCGGAACTACGTTCTCTGGATTTTCTTCTGTATTGACAGCGCGCACATCGTCATGATGCATGATGATGTGTTCCGTCATTTTCAGATCTCCGAAGGAGCGGAGATCCAGATCGAGGATACATTCTTCATTCATATCCCGGTTGACGCAGAATACCGTGACTTCACCCTGATCGGAGCGTGTCGCGGCGGCATCGATGATCGGCACATCCTGGTATTCGGCGCAGTCATACTTCGGTGAATCGACGATGGAAAGCAGCGCTGTGCCGCGTCCGTACCGGGAGGCGTGCATGAAGGGATAGTAGATCGTCTGCGCCCAGCATCCTCCACCGTTCCGGGTCATGATCGGAGCGATGACGTTGACCAGCTGTGCAAGGCACGCCACTTTGACCCGATCCGAATTCCGGAGAAGCGTGATCAGCATGGAGCCGACCAGAAGGGCATCTTCAAAGTTGTAGATATCTTCGAGGAGAGGCAGCGCCCGTCCCCATTTTTCCCGCTGGGTGATCTCTTTATCCTGCTCGTTGGAATGATACCAGACGTTCCATTCATCGAAGGAAAGATGGATCTGTTTTTTACTGTGTTTCTTTCCTTTTACGGCATCGCAGATCGATACGACCGTGCGGATAAAATCATCCATGTCCATTGTGCTGGCAAGGAAGGAGGCCGTATCCTTGGTGGGATTGCCGTAATAACGGTGCAGAGAGACATAGTCGATGTTGTCGTAGCATTCGTTCAGCATTGTCAGTTCCCAGTCGCCGAAGGTGGGCATGCCGGAGCCGGAGGAGCCGCAGGCGACCAGTTCAATGGAGGGATCCACCCATTTCATGATCTTGGCGGCTTCGTTCGCCGTTCTTCCGTATTCGTACGCTGTCTTTGAGCCCATCTGCCACGGGCCGTCCATCTCATTGCCCAGACACCAGAGCTTTATTCCGAGAGGATCCTTTGCTCCGTTTGCGATGCGCATATCCGAGTATTTGCTGCCGCCGGGATGGTTGGCGTACTCCACGATGTCCCGCGCGTTCTCGGGCCTGCGGGTACCGAGATTGATGGCGTACATGATATCACTGTCTGCTTTTCTGGCCCACTGTGCAAATTCGTGCAGTCCGACCTCGTTGGTTTCGGTGGTGAACCAGGCAAGGTCCAGCCTTTTCGGACGCTGACTCACGGGACCGACACTGTCTTCCCAGTTAAAGCCGGAGACGAAATTTCCGCCCGGGTAGCGGACGATCGGAACGCCGAGCTTTCTGACGGCTTCCATGACGTCTTTCCGGAATCCGTTTTCGTCGGCCAGGGGATGCCCGGGCTCATAGATTCCGCCGTAGACGGCGCGCCCCAGATGTTCGATAAAGGAGCCGTAGATACGCGGGTCGATACGGCTGATCTGATAGTCTTTGTCAAGGATAAGAGAGGCTTTTTTCATAGGGTCGTTCTTCCTTTCACAATTAGAAGGTTTGGCGGGATACTTTTATTGTATCAACGGATCACAGTGAGGACAGCGAAACCGAGGATCGCGACCAGAGTGGATACCGACAGTGCGGAGGATACGTACACCCGCTGTTCGGCATCGTCCGCAAAAACCGGCAGCACAAAGGGCGGCGGCAGGATGAACATCACGTTTGCGGCGGCGGCCAGGCCGGATTCCGGCCAAAGGAGCTTCAGAATGCCGATGAATACAAGCCGCAGCACCATCATGATCCCGAAACGGAGCGCCACGACTTTTCCGGTGGAAGCCCAGGGGATGTCGCCCAGCACAAGATCATAACCGATCGTCAGGAGGATGATCGCGCTCGTAGGAGCGGAGACAAAATCGACGCAGGCATCAAAGATCCCGCTGACCCCGGAGGAAACCATCGCCCGATACAGGCCGGTCGCGCCAAGCAGCACGCCGACGATGATGGCGATGATGATCGGGGAGAGAAGCATTTCTTTGATCAGGGCGCTCATTTTGACTCCGCCCTGTTTTTTGCCGCCTTCTGCATCCAGACTGAGAAGGATCTTATATAACGTGAAAACAAACAGGACCTGGCCCAGGTCGATACGGGCAAATTCGGCGGTACGGCTGCTTCCGTACAGCATGTTGAAAAGCGCGTAGCCGAGCATGCCGGCTTCAAATCCGGTGGTCAGGAAAGGGACGAAGCGGGAGTTCATCTTAAGAAGAGGCGCGAGCACCTTTCCCAGCGCCCAGCCGGCCAGGCAGATCAGGAACATCAGCAGCGGGATCACTATGTCCATCAGGGTGTAGCTCGTAGTCGCGAAGGCTCCGATGAGGACGGCGGGCAGCGTGATGTTGACCACGACGTTTTTGAGGGCGTTGATCCCTTCACGGGAGATCAGGTTTTTGCTGCGGCAGAGCATGCCGATGACCAGCATGACGACTACGGGAAGGATCGTTGTTAGAATGTCTGTCATATTTCCTCCGCACTTATTCGCCGGTAAGCGGCGAATTGCAATACTCACACATGCTGATGCTTCCGACGCGGATGCGGTTGGACGCTCCGCAGTTCGGGCAGGTCACGGTCAAAAATCCCTGGCGGGTCGGGCTGACTTTTCTGGCGTCGGAGAGGATCACGCAGGGACTGCCCCCCTCCTGCAGGGCGCAGCCGGAAAAATAACCTCTGCCGAAAGCAGCCTTCAGTTCCTTTATGATCTTTTCCTGTGATTTTCCGGTGAAGCGCTTCAGCTCTTCGATGGTGACAACGCCGTCACGGTCGGCGGCAAAGATCGTCTCGTAGCGGGAGGCGGTGTCGGCGATCCGTCCGGCCAGGATCCCCCTCCAGAGCAGGAAGACGCTCGGAATAAAGCAGCAGATATAGACCGTAAGCCCTTCCCGGAGGTTATGATCAGGTCCTTTGTCCAGGATCCCTTCGACGATCCCGAAAGCAAAAAAGGCAGTGAGGATGGCGCCTCCGACGATACCTCTTTTTGATTTTCTTCTCTGGGCCTGTGCCACTTCATCAGACATATAGACAGATTCCGCTTGCTTGCTCATAGGAAGCCTCCTCTTGCTTTTTACTTTAATTGAATGATACCATAAAGCGACGGACTTGCAAACTCCTTTTCTCTTTGTTATGCTGAGTAAAAGACAAAGCAGCAAGGTGTTTTTAAGGAGGGCCGGTGTCGTGAAAACGTTGATCGAGCTTTATGATGAGAGACCCATAGAGAATGTTCTTGGGACGGAGATGTTCTGGCCGGAGGAGACGATCTTTATCTGCCCGCCGGAGGTGGCGGAGGACCAGACGCTGAAGAGTTCGCTGGAGAAATATTTCCGTCACAGGAACTGTTCCGTCAGGCTGACTTTTGTCCCGGTGAGCCTGCTGGATGCGGAAAAAGTGGCCAGGACACTGCAGAAGATCCTGGATACATATGAGGACTGCGCGATCGATATTTCCGGCGGAACGGACGCAGCGCTTTTTGCGGCAGGCACTGCGGCCGGGAACCATCCGGTCTATACCTACAGTCATAATAAGAACACTTTTTTTGAGATACGGAACGCGCCGTTTGCCCGGGATCTTCCCTGTACCATCCGGCTGGATACGGAATCCTGCTTCCTGATGGCGGGCGGAACGCTTCTCCCCGGAAGGGAGGATAACCGGAAGCTGAAGAACAGGCTTACGGAGATCGACAGGCTGTTCCGCATTTTCGGGAATTACCGGAATATCTGGAACCGGCAGATCAGCTATATCCAGAAGATCTCTTCCTCCCTGCCGGGAATCCTTGAAGCGGACGGCAGACGGACCGAAAAAGCGGATCATGGAAGCGTCACCGCAGACGAGGGGCTTTTGAGGGAGCTTTCCGAAGCGGGCCTCATAAAAGACCTTGTCTGCGGTGACGAGGAGATCCATTTTGCTTTTCCGGATGATATGGTCAGATTCTGGCTGCGGGATATCGGATCGGTCCTGGAGCTGCAGGTATATCGCGCGTGCGTGGAGGCTGCCTGTTTTGACGATGTGGTGCTGAGCGCCGTGGTCAACTGGCAGGGCGGCGCCTCCCAGCGGGACGGGGTCACCAACGAGATCGACGTGATGGCCGTGCATGGCGTGCGGCCCGTGTTCATCAGCTGCAAGACCAGCGAGATCAAGACGGAAGCCCTGAATGAACTGGCGATCCTCCGGGACCGGTTTGGCGGAAAAGACTCCCGCGCGATCATCGTGACGTCTACAACGGGAGGAAGCAGCCGGGACCCGATGCACCGGAGAGCGGCTGAACTGGGGATCGAAGTGCTGGAATGGGAGGATCTGGAAACGGAAAAACTCAGAGAACACTTTTATACAATAGCACGTTGACAGCTAAAAGGATTTTGTAGTAACATATAGAAGATAAAACAGAAGTGCGGCATATCGTATGAAAAAGCCGCTGCCTATAAGACAGAGAGGAGATATTATTATGAAAAAAATCATCGTAAGCCTGCTGGCGGGCGTATTGGCGGTCTCTGCTGCCATGTGTGTATCTGCTGAGGAAAAGCACTTTACGATCGCGACCGACACTGTTTTCAAACCGTTTGAATACACCGACGCCAACGGCGAATTTGTAGGCATCGACGTGGACCTTCTGGCTGCCATCGCCGAAGACCAGGGCTTTACCTATGACCTCAACAGCCTTGGCTGGGACTCCGCAATCGCTGCGTGCCAGGCACAGCAGGCTGACGGCATGATCGCCGGCGCGTCCATCACGGATGAGAGAAAAGAGAGCGGCTGGATCTTCTCGGACGGCTATTTCAACGCCACTCAGTCCATGGCAGTCAAGGAAGACTCCGACATTGCCGGATTTGAAGATCTGGAAGGAAAGACCGTCGGCGTAAAGACCGGTACCCAGGGCGCTTCCTATGCAGAGAGCCTGTCCGAAGAGTACGGCTTTGATATCACCTATTTTGAGGATTCACCGACCATGTATCAGGCTGTTTCCGGCGGCCAGGTCGTTGCCTGCTTCGAGGATACTCCCATCATGGCTTCCTCCATCCAGGACGGCGGACTTCCCATGAAGGTGCTGGACAACACCGCGAACGAAGGCGCTCCCTATGGCTTCGCCGTATTCAACGAAGAAGGCCAGGAACTGATCGATCTGTTTAACGCAGGTCTTGCCAACATCGTGGCAAACGGAACCTACGAAGAGATCATTGCCAAATATCTTGGCGAGGAGACCGCGGCCAGCGCTGCTGCAGCCATGACCGCAGAGTGAGCCTGACAGGCTTCTGAACATAATATCTGTAAGCTGGTATGCCCCCGCCCGGTACCAGTCCGGCGGGGGTATCCTCTTTTAGAAGGAGTAACAAGATGGCTCGTATCATGACTGACTATGGCCCCTTGCTTCTCAGAGCGATGGGGCAGACCTGTCTGCTGGCGCTGTGGGGCTTGTTTTTTGCCTGTATTCTGGGTATGTTTTTCGGTCTGCTGAGTGTTCTGAAAAACAAGGCCTGCAATCTGATCGCCCAGCTTTTTGTCGACATCATCCGGGGCGTCCCCATGATCGTTCTGGCATATTTTATCTATTTCGGCGTACCCTACGGGCTGAACACGCTGGCGGGAGCCAAGGTGACCCTCTCGGCACTGCAGGCCGGCACCATCTGTCTGGCGCTGAACTGCGGCGCTTATATGGCCGAGATCATCCGTGCCGGCATCCAGTCGGTGGATATCGGCCAGATGGAAGCGGCCCGGAGCCTGGGTCTTCCGTACTGGAGAGCCATGCAGCGGGTCGTTCTTCCGCAGGCGATCCGTACCATGATCCCCAGCATCATCAATCAGTTCATCATCACGTTGAAAGACACCTCGATCCTGTCCGTCATCGGTTTTCCGGAACTGGTCAATACAGCCAAGAACGTGGTCGCCAATACGTTCATGTCCTTCCAGACATGGATCATCGTTGCGATCATGTACCTGATCGTGATCACTGCGCTGGCAAAGCTTGCCAAAGTGCTGGAAAGGAGGCTGAACCGTGGCAGGGCATGAGGGAAAAAATGTTAAGATCCATGTGTCGCATCTGAAAAAGAACTTTGACAAACTGGAAGTATTAAAGGATATCTCCATAGACATTCATGAGGGGGAGGTCCTGGTCATCATAGGCCCTTCCGGAAGCGGCAAGTCCACATTCCTCAGATGTCTGAACCTTCTGGAAGAAGTGACTTCAGGCGAGGTGGTCGTGGACGGCGCTGTCATCACCGACAAAAAGACCGACATCAACAAGGTGAGAGAGCGGGTAGGCATGGTCTTCCAGCACTTTAACCTGTTTCAGAATATGAACGTTCTCCGCAATCTCACGCTGGCGCCGGTGGACCTGAAAAAAGCTTCCAAAGAGCAGGCGAGGGACAACGCCCTGGAGATGCTCCGCAAGGTAGGCATGGAGGATAAGAAAGACGCTTATCCGGCGCAGCTTTCCGGCGGACAGAAACAGCGTGTGGCTATCGCCCGTGCCCTCTGCATGCATCCGGACATCATGCTTTTTGATGAACCGACCAGCGCGCTGGATCCCGAGATGGTAGGAGAAGTGCTGCAGGTCATGAAGCAGCTGGCCTCCGACGGCATGACCATGGTCATCGTGACCCACGAGATCGGCTTCGCGCGGGAGGTGGCGGACCGGGTCATCTTTATGGACGGCGGCTATATTATAGAAGAAGGAACTCCGAAGGAGATTTTCAGCAATCCAAAAGAACCAAGAACAATCGATTTTCTGAATAAGGTGTTGTGAGATCATGGGAAAAAAGCAGAAGATTGCTTTATATGAAAGAACAGTAGAAAATGATATCAGGTACCGGGGGCCGTTTTCCTACCGGCATCTGCAGATCTTCGGATGGTTCAGCATCGTATGTCTGGCTGCGGGTCTGTGCGTCGGCATTTACATGCAGGCGATAGACGATGTTCCGGGCTATATCAGAACGATCTATACAGTATTGACTACGATCGGCGATTTTTCGCTGCCGTTGTTTCTGTTTGCCAATTTCGCCATCATTCTGGATGAAAAAGTATCCTATAAGATCCAGATCTTCAAATTTGCAGGACTGTCTCTTATGGTGGCCAGCGGCGTGATGCTGGTCTTCAACCGCTATCTCAACGGAATACTGGCTGCTGCCACGGGCGACCGGCAGGCGGCGGGCGAGATCATCAGTACGATCATGGAATACGGGACCCGGTCGGGCGGTATGCGGTTTAATCTGTTTATCGACCTTTTCTTATGCACGCTGTTCATGTTTTTTGTAAACTATGAACCAACGAAATATTTTGTCGGAAAAAAGAAAAAATATTTCCGGATGATGGCTGTCCTTCCCGTGCTGTATGAAATTGGCTCTCTGGTGCTTCGGATCCTTTCGAGTCTTGGGAAGATCACGCTTCCGCTGTTCGTCTATCCGTTCCTGACGATCAAAGCGCCTTTGAGTTTTGTGCTTTTTATCACGCTGGTTCTGTTTATCCGCCGCAGACGGAAGCTTTTCCTCAAAAAAGGAAAGACAGAGGAGGAATTCCGGACTTTTGTCGGCACAAACCTGAATTCTTTTCAGTTTTCCCGTTTTGCTTCCATAGCGATCCTGATCACGAGCATCATCGACCTTATCCTGGTGATCATGCTTCCTTCGATACTGCTCGTGCTGAAAGAGCCGATGGTCACGGAGCTCGCTGCCAGCCCGGAAGAAGCGGATATGGCCGTATCAGCATTCAATATCGTACACAGCTGGGGGATCGGAGACAATCTGATGCTCCTGTTCATCATTCCGATCATCCTGCTTTTCTCCTACACCAGGACGCACAAAAGCAAACTGGTCGACATGGCAATTCCCGCAGGCGGAGTCTTTCTCACCGTGATCGTTATGATAGAGGGACTTTATCATGTGGCGGTAGATTTTCTTTCGCAATATGGTGCGGAACTCGTTACGAGCCTGTCAGAGCTGTAAGCGGCCGTCAACGTCGGAAGTTGTCCGGCATGGATCGTTTTTAGAAAATGAACATGAAAGAAAAGACTTGACTCATTCCCTGCGCTATGATAGAATTGTAGGGCGACATGGAAGTTAGGTCTTTTTTTTATGCAAAAAAACACAAAAACTGGAGGTGGAAGTTGTGCGCGTAAGGATCACACTGGCATGTACGGAATGCAAGCAGCGTAACTACAATACGACCAAGGAAAAGAAGAACCATCCGGATCGTCTTGAGACCAAGAAATATTGTAAGTTCTGCCGCACCCATACACTGCACAAGGAAACAAAATAATCGCATTTAGAGAGGTCAGACGAATGGCTAAAGAAAACAAAGCAAATGCGGACAAGAACCGCAAGAGCTTCTTTCAGGGAGTCAAAGCTGAGTTCAACAAGATCATCTGGACCGACCGCAACACGCTTGTCAAGCAGACCGGCGTCGTCGTAGCCGTCACGGTGATTCTCTCGGTCATCATCAGCATCATGGATGCTGGCATCCTGCAGGCGATTAACCTTATCATAAAGTAAAATGGGTGATCATATGTCAGAAGCAGAAGCAAAATGGTACTGTGTGCATACCTATTCAGGGTATGAAAACAAAGTCAAGGCCAACATTGAAAAAACCATCGAGAACAGGCATCTGGAGGATCAGATCCTGGAAGTGCGGGTTCCCCTGGAGGACGTCGTGGAGATGAAAAACGGCGTCGCCAGACAGGTACAGCGCAAAATGCTTCCCGGCTATGTGCTCCTCAACATGGTGATGAACGATGATACCTGGTATGTCGTCCGCAATACCCGCGGCGTCACAG
Source organism: uncultured Blautia sp. (assembly GCA_946622645.1). GTDB lineage: Bacteria > Bacillota > Clostridia > Lachnospirales > Lachnospiraceae > Blautia_A. The sequence goes on along the minus strand of CAMOQF010000031.1, from coordinate 5,320 downwards.
GCTTTGTAGGGCCGGGCTCCAAACCGGTACCGCTGCCGAAAGAGCAGATGCAGAATCTTGGCATCCATCAGGATGAGATCCAGATCGGTTATGAGGTGGGTGACACCGTCGTGGTGATCGGAGGCGCCTGGAAAGATACGACAGGCGTGGTTGCCTCCATCAACAAGCAGAAACAGACGGTGACCATCAACGTAGAACTTTTCGGCCGTGAAACACCGGTCGAGATCAGCTTCAAAGAAATCAGGAAGCTCTAAACAGTGGGAGGGAGAAGAACCCCCGCCAATACCACATAGGAGGTGCCGACAATGGCAAAAAAAGTAACAGGTTATATCAAATTACAGATCCCGGCTGGCAAGGCTACCCCTGCTCCGCCTGTTGGTCCCGCGCTTGGACAGCATGGCGTCAACATTCAGCAGTTCACCAAGGAATTCAACGCCAGAACCGCTGACCAGGGAGACCTGATCATTCCGGTCGTGATCACAGTCTATGCAGACAGAAGTTTCAGCTTCATAACCAAGACCCCGCCTGCAGCGATCCTTCTGAAGAAGGCAGCCAACATCAAATCCGGCTCAGGCGTTCCCAACAAGACCAAGGTCGGCAAGGTCACCAAGGCTCAGGTGGAGGAGATCGCTACGCTGAAGATGAAAGATCTCAACGCCGGCAGCGTCGAGGCAGCCATGAGCATGATCGCCGGTACTGCAAGAAGCATGGGGATCGAAGTCGTTGACTAACAGCAGATAAGCAGTGGGAGGGTTTTTCCCGCAAATACCACAGGAGGTTATAGAAATGAAACGAGGAAAAAAATATGCGGAAGCTGCCAAGACAGTGACCCGCGGTACATTATATGATACAGCCGAGGCCATCAGCCTCGCCAAAAAGACAGCTGTTGCCAAGTTTGACGAGACCATCGAAGTTCATATCCGTACAGGCTGCGATGGACGTCATGCTGACCAGCAGATCAGAGGCGCTGTGGTACTTCCCCACGGCACCGGCAAATCCGTCCGTGTTCTGGTGTTCGCCCGTGACGCCAAGGCTGAAGAAGCCAAGGCAGCCGGCGCTGATTTCGTAGGCGCTGAGGAGCTCATTCCGAAGATCCAGAACGAAGGCTGGTTTGAATTTGACAAGGTAGTGGCTACCCCGGATATGATGGGTGTCGTAGGTCGTCTGGGCCGTGTCCTTGGACCGAAAGGCCTTATGCCCAACCCGAAATCCGGTACCGTTACACCGGACGTGACCAAAGCGGTCAACGAATTAAAAGCCGGTAAAGTCGAGTATCGTCTTGACAAGACCAACATCATTCATGTTCCGATCGGAAAGGCTTCCTTCTCCGAGGAACAGCTGAATGACAACTTCCAGACGCTGATCGGAGCCATTCTGAAGGCCAGACCTGCCGCACTCAAGGGCCAGTTCCTGCGGAGCGTAACCGTCGCTTCCACAATGGGCCCCGGCGTCAGGATCAATCCCATGAAGCTCGCATAAAAAAACTCCAGTTTAAAAGGATCCGGGACAGAAATTGTCCCGGGTCTTTTTGGTTTGCAGCGAACCGGAACCCATCCGGCGGCTGAGGCTGCAGGTCTGCCTGGTTCTGCAAAAAGAAGCGTTCGTTGACACATACCGCTTTACAGGTCCTTTGAAAGTGCTTTATAATAGAGTACAGTGCCAAAGGTCTTCAGCCATACTGTGTCTGCGCATGGATGGCTGAAGGACGTAGGATGCGTAAATCTGTATTTGGATTTGTTTATGACCGAGGGCAGAAAAGGAGAAGATCGATGAATTACGGCTATTTTGATGAAAAGAACCGGGAGTATGTGATCACACGGCCGGATACGCCTGCGCCGTGGGCAAATTATCTGGGCTCACCGGAATACGGAGCGCTGATCTCCAACAATGCGGGCGGATACAGCTTTGTACAGTCCGGCGCCAACGGACGTATCCTGCGCTATGTCTTTGACGAGAGCGACAAACCGGGAAGATATATCTATCTGCGCGATAATGACGCCAGGGATTACTGGTCCGCCTCCTGGCAGCCGGTAGGCAAGCCGCTGGATCAGTATAAGACCGAGTGCAGACATGGCCTGGGTTATACCGTGATCACTTCGGAGTACAGTCAGGTCCGCTCAACGGTCTGCTATTACGTGCCGGACGGAGCGACGTACGAGGTGTGGAACCTCAAGGTGAAAAACCTGTCTGACAGAAAGAGGAGCCTGACGGTAACCGCCTACGCTGAGTTTACCAACAACAGCAATTATGAGCAGGATCTTGTCAATCTGCAGTATTCCCGCTATATCACCAGCACGGAGTTTCATGAAAACCGGATCCGCCAGCTGATCCACGGAAACCTGGTGGGGACCGAGCGTGCCGGAATGGACAGGAACGATCTGCAGGAACGTTTCCTTGGCCTCGCAGGGCAGAAGGTCAGCTCGTACTGCGGAGAGCGGGATCTGTTTCTGGGTAAATATCATACTTACGCAAATCCGGCAGGTGTGGAAAACGGCGACCTGGGGAACACCCTTGGCTACAATGATTACTGCAGCGGCGCTCTGTCGGGAACCGTGACCCTGGCTCCGGGGGAAGAAGCCCGCTTTACTTTCCTTCTCGGCATGAAGAGGGACGAAGAGGCGGCCGCCATTGTGGAACGTTATCAGGCAGAAGATCTGTGTGAAAAAGAGATCGAAGAGCTGAAGGCTCTGTGGGAAGAGCGCCTCGGCACATTCCAGATCCACACGCCCTGCCCGGAATTCGACACCATGATCAACACATGGAACGCATACAACTGCTTTATGACCTTTATCTGGTCCAGAGCGGCTTCCTTCACCTACTGCGGCCTGCGCAACGGCTACGGCTACCGCGACACCGTGCAGGACATCCAGGGCGTCATCCATCTTGCGCCCGAAATGGCCGCGGAGAAGATCCGCTTTATGCTTTCCGCACAGGTAGATAACGGAGCGGGCCTTCCGCTGGTCAAATTTACGCACAATCCCGGCCACGAGGATACGCCGGACGATGCTTCCTACGTGAAAGAGACCGGACATCCGGCTTACCGCGCGGACGACGCGCTGTGGCTGTTCCCGACCGTCTACAAATATATCGCAGAATCCGGCAATCTTGATTTCCTGCAGGAGGTCATCCCTTACGCCAACAAGGACAGCGATACGGTCTATGAGCATCTGAAACGGGCCATCCGCTTCTCGCTGGAACACATGGGCCCCCACGGCATGCCGGCCGGTCTGCATGCGGACTGGAACGACTGCCTGCGTCTGGGCAAGAACGGCGAATCCACCTTTGTGGCCTTCCAGTTCTGTTATGCCATCAAGATCATGAAGCAGTTTGCCGAGAAGATGCAGGATCAGGAATACATCGCTTTCCTGGATGAACAGCTTGCTAAGGAGGAAAGCTTCCTGCTGCAGGAATGCTGGGATGAGGACCGCTTCATCCGAGGCTACACCGAGGACGGCCGTGTCATCGGCAAGCGTGAAGACGCCGAGGCGAACATGTGGCTGAACCCGCAGAGCTGGGCCGTGATCAGCGGTACAGCGGGAGAAGAAAAGGCTGAGAAGGCCATGGACAGCGTGTACAGCCGTCTCAACACCCCGTATGGCGCTATTCTGATGGATCCGCCGTACAAGCATGAAGCTTTTGAAGGCGCACTGATGGTCATTTTCAATGCGGGCGTCAAGGAGAACGCGGGTATCTTCTCACAGTCCCAGGGCTGGCTGGTGCTTTCGGAAGCGCTGCTCGGCCATGGCGACAGAGCCTTTGGATACTGGAGCGAGAACGCGCCTTCCATGCAGAACGACCGCGCCGAGATCCGGATCCTGGAGCCGTACTGCTACGGCCAGTTTACGGAAGGAAAGGCAAGCCCGAATCTGGGAAGATCGCATGTGCACTGGCTGACCGGCACCGCCTCCACCATGATGGTGGGCAGTGTGGAAGGCATTCTGGGCATGCGCCCGGATCTGTACGGACTTAAGATCGCGCCGTCCATTCCCTCAAAGTGGGATTCTCTGTCGATCGACAAAGTCTTCCGCGGGAAAAAGCTGCATATCAACATCCAGAACCCGGAGCATAAGCAGAGCGGATTTGCAAGGCTGGTGCTGAACGGAGAGGAGCTTTCCGAGGGTTATATTCCCGCGGACAAGCTGAAGGAAGAGAACGAGATCATGCTGGTCATATGATCACAGCGCTAAAATACATGAAGCTATTGCTTCAGCGAGTACAGGAGAACCCTTATGAAATATGATTATCTGGTGGTGGGAGCCGGTCTGTACGGCGCGGTTTTCGCCCGGGAAGCAGTCAACGCCGGAAAAAAAGTCCTTGTCATCGACAAGCGGGACCATATCGCCGGCAACGTATACACAGAAGATATCGAAGGCATCAAGGTGCACCGCTATGGCGCGCACATCTTCCACACCAACAACAAAGAGGTATGGGATTATGTAAACCGTTTTGCGGTTTTCAACCGCTTTACCAACTCGCCCGTGGCCAACTACCACGGGGAGCTGTATTCGCTTCCATTTAATATGTACACCTTCAACCGCATGTGGGGCGTGGTGACGCCGGAGGAAGCGGCCGCCAAGATCGAGGAGCAGAAAAAAGAAGCCGGAATCACCGAGCCGAAGAACCTGGAAGAGCAGGCCATCAGCCTGATCGGCACCGACATCTACGAAAAGCTGGTCAAGGGCTATACGGAAAAGCAGTGGGGACGTCCCTGTACGGAGCTTCCCGCCTTTATCATCCGTCGTCTGCCGGTCCGCCTGACCTTCGACAACAACTATTTCAACGCTCTCTATCAAGGCATCCCTGTAGGCGGTTACACAAAGATGGTGGAAGCCATGCTGCAGGATATCCCGGTAGAGCTGGGCGTGGATTATCTGGAAAAAAAGGAAGAGCTGGACGCCTGCGCGGACAAGATCGTCTATACCGGTCCCATCGACGCCTACTTCGGCTTCTCCCTGGGAACTCTGGAGTATCGTTCCGTCCGGTTTGAAAACGAGCTGCTGGATATCCCCAATTTTCAGGGGAACGCGGCGGTCAACTATACGGACCGTGAGACGCCCTGGACACGGATCATCGAGCACAAATGGTTCGAGTTCGGCAAGGACGAAAACGGAAACGATCTTCCCAGAACGGTCATCAGCCGCGAGTACAGTTCCGAGTGGAAGCCGGGAGACGAGCCGTATTATCCGGTGAATGATGAAAAGAACGGTGCGCTTTACGCGCAGTACAAAGAGCTGGCTGAGAAAGAGCCGAAGGTGATCTTCGGAGGACGGCTGGGCGAGTACAAGTATTACGACATGGACGCCGTGATCGCGGCCGCGCT
>CAMOQF010000030.1 GCA_946622645.1 uncultured Blautia sp. | reverse complement strand
CGGTATGGCTCTGGGAAGCGTAAAAGAATAAAAAGAGACAATAATAAAGGGGCTGCCGTTTTCCGGCAGCCCCGTTGTCATGGGGGATACGGTTTTTACCGTACGGATATGCTGTCTGCGATGCAGACGGATCAGGATGAAGGCATCAGCCTTCGATCGCGATAAAGCTCTTGTCTTCGACAGCCTTCGGATCTTTTTTCGGGACGGACAGTTTCAGGATGCCGTCTTCAAATTTAGCCTTGATATCCTCGGTCTGTACAGCGGTGCCTACGTAGAAGGATCTGCTCATGGTTCCGGCATAGCGTTCTCTGCGGATATACTTGCCTTCCTCATTTTTCTCGTCCTTGTCAAGGCCTTTGGCTGCGTTGACGGTCAGATATCCGTCCTTCAGCTGCAGCTTGATCTCGTCCTTTTTGAAGCCCGGGAGGTCGATGTCCAGCTCATAGCTGCCTTCGGTCTCTCTTACGTCGGTCTTCATCAGGTTTTTTGCATGTTTGCCGTAGAGGGGGTTCTTTTTGCTGAAGAACTCATCCTCGAACGGGAAGTACATCCAGTCGTCAAAAAGGTTTTCTCCAAAAATACTAGGCATATACATCATAAGTCATTTCTCCTTTCTATTGGGACAGGTCCCTTTCGGATCTGTTTGTTCTCCCTTGATCTATCTGTACTATAACACGCATTGTTAGCACTGTCAAGAGGTGAGTGCTAAAAAATTGTGAACATTCTGTGAAAAGTGAAAAGAAGGATAAAACGCATACCATTGACACCACTTTGCGAGAGTGGTAATTTTATACATAGAACGGAGGTGGCGTGGATGCTTCTTTTATTCTTTATTTTATGGGTCATTCTGAACGGGCGTGTCACGCCGGAGATCGTGCTTTTCGGTATTGCGGCTACCGCAGCCACGGGCGCCTTCGCCTACAAAGCGACGGGTTATTCGGCCGCGGTGGATCTGCGGATCGTCAAAAATCTGCCCCTCTTCTTATTATATATTCTGAATCTGGTCGTGGAGATCATCAAAGCCGCTCTGTCCGTCATAGGACTCGTATTCCAGGCGGAGGATCCTGATCCCGTGATCGTGGAATTCCATTCCGGCTTTCCTTCCAGGCTGCAGAACGTGCTCCTGGCCAATTCCATTACCCTGACGCCGGGCACCATCACGGTGTTCCAGGAGGGAGATCATTTTGTGATCCACTGCCTGCGGCCGGAATATGCCGAGGGTATCGAGAATTCATCCTTTGTCAGACTGCTCAGGAGGTTAAAGTGAGTATCGACAGTGCTTATCAAATACTCTTTTCAGGGGCCCTGATCTGGTTTTCTTTTCTGATCCTGGCCATGCTCATACGCGCGATCATAGGACCGGAGATCACGGACCGGCTGTTGTCCATCAACATGATCGGGACCATGGTGATCTGCTGTATCGCCATCCTTTCGCGCATGCTCGGGGAAAGCTTTCTGGTGGACGTGGCCCTGATCTACGCCATGATCAGCTTTATCTCGGTACTGATCCTGAGCACCATCTATATTCCCAATCAACGGAAACGTTCGCCTTTCGGAAAAGAAGCCGAAAAGGAGCTGAAGACCGAAAAAGAATACCTGGAAAACAACCGTAAAGAGACCAAAGAGGAGGGCCTGTGATGGGAGAGTGGATCGTTTTTATCTTCACGGCCGTCCTGCTTTTGACGGCGCTCATCTGTTTTACGGCGGCCGTGATCGGCGCCTACCGGTTTGGCTATGTGCTGAACCGTATCCATGCGGCCGGCATAGGGGATTCGCTTGCGCTTCTGCTTACGACTGCTTCCTGCGTGGTCGCGGCAGGTTTTTCCTGGGATGCGCTGAAGCTGATCCTTCTGACTGTGTTCATGTGGTTTACATCGCCGGCTTCGTCCCATTTTCTGAGCCAGGTGGAATATTATACCGACCCGCATCTGTATCGTCATACGGATCGTAAAATATAAGGGAGGAACAGGCATTATGGAAGTGACAGAGATCTTCAGGGGCATACTGCTGCTCCTTCTGATCGTCTGCGCCATCGCGGTCAACCTGACTAAAAAGCTTTTGCAGGCCGTGATCATCTTTATGTCCTACAGTTCCATCATGTGCATCCTGTGGATCCTGATGGAGTCTCCGGATCTTGCGATCACAGAGGCGGCTGTGGGCGCCGGCGTGAGCGGGATCCTGTTTTTGATGACGCTCAAAAAGATCGGAAGCGAAGAAAACAACGAACAGCCCGGACAGGCACCTACGGAGGAAAAACCGTGAAGGAATGGATCAGACGCTGGTATGAAGGGGACACAGAGCTGCTCACCGACATCATGGACGGCGCGGAGGTTCCCGACAGACCCAGAAAAGAATTGAAACAGCAGCGGAAAGCGTTCCGCGCAAAGATCCTGGAGAGGGTCAATTCGGAGCCTGTCCTCCGCGCGCAGGAAAAGAGCTTTTACGCGATCTACCGCGTGATCGCCGTGATCAGCTGTGTCGTGCTGATCGGCGTCCTTCTGTTTACGGTGGCCAATCTGCCGCACTACGGGACCGAAAATCCCCGGACGGTCGAGGTGGTCCGCCGGTATATCGAGCATGGCCTGGAGGAGACCGGCGCCGTCAACGTGGTAGCCGGCATGATCCTGGATTACCGCGCCTTTGACACCCTGGGGGAATCTCACGTGCTGTTCACTGCCCTGGTCTGTGTGATGATCCTGCTGCAGCTGGACAAAAAGACCATCCGCGGCGGGCATATGGACAGCTATTACAGGGTCAAACAGGACACGTATTTTGACATTTCAAAGGACAGCATCATCCGCGTGGCGGGCATGGTGATCGTGCCCTGCATCATCCTGCTCGGGATCTATGTGCTGCTGAACGGGCAGAACGGTCCGGGCGGCGGGTTCTCCGGCGGAGCGATCATAGGCGCGGCCCTCATCATGTTCGCGACGGCCTTCGGCTTCAACGCGGTGGACAGGATCTTCACGCGCAGAGCCCTGATGACCACGACCTTTGTCTCGCTTGCCTTCTACAGCTTTGCAAAGGGCTATGTCTTCTTTACCGGAGCCAACGGGCTCGAAAATCACATCCCCAAGGGAACGCCCGGAGCCATCCTGTCGGGCGGCCTGATCCTGCCGCTGGATATCGCGGTGGGCCTGGTGGTGGCCTGTACCATGTTCGGCTTTTACAGTCTGTTTAAGAGAGGAAGTATCGGCAGTGATTGAACATCTCCTGATCAACAATGAAGAAGCGGCAGCCATCATCCTGTTCGGGATCGGGTTCACCATGCTTTTGTTCCAGCGGAACCTGATCAAAAAGCTGATCGGGATGAACATCATGGATTCCGGTGTGTTTCTGTTCCTGGCGTCCATGGGCTATATCGAAGGGCGGAAGGCGCCCATCATCGTGGACGGCGTGCAGGAAACCGCCGCGTACATAAACCCTGTTCCGGCAGGCCTGGTGCTGACCGGCATCGTGGTCTCGGTCTCGGTGACGGCGGTCATGCTGTCGCTGGCCGTACGCCTGTACAAACGTTATCATACACTGGACCTGGATGTGATCTATGTGCTTTCCAAACATCAGATGGAGGACAGATAGGTGAGCTTTGTTACCAACTTTCCGTTGTTTACCATTGTGCTGAGCCTGTTTTCAGGCGTTCTGTGTTATCTGCTCAAGGGAAAAGCGGCAAGAAAATATACATTTATATATGAGATCGTCCTGATCGTCATGGTCGGCGCGGTGCTGGTCTATACCTACCGGGAAGGAGGATCCTTCACCTATGTGATGGGAGAGTTTCCGGCGCCCTGGGGCAATGAGATCCGCGCGGGAGTGCTGGAGTCTGTGATGGCGCTCCTGTTCCTGGTGGTCATGCGCTGTTCGCTTTCGGCAGGCTACCGGTTTGTGGAGACTGACATCGATGAAAGCAAGACCAGCCTGTATTATTCGCTGATCAACCTGATGACGGCAGCCCTCATGGCGATCATCTGGACGAACGACCTGTTTACAGGCTATGTTTTCGTGGAGATCCTGACGCTCACAAGCTGCGGGATCCTGATCGTCAGAGAGCTCGGACGGACCACGCTTGCTGCCGTCCGCTACATGATCCTGAATCTGCTGGGAAGCGGTCTTTTCCTGCTGGGAGTGGTGCTTCTCTACAATCTGACGGGAAACCTCCTGATGGTTCCCATGCAGCAGGTGATCGCAGAGCTGGCCGAAGATCCGGCCGTGATGCCGGTGCTCACCATGGCCGTGGGCATTCTGACCATCGGCCTGAGCATCAAGAGCGGTCTGTTTCCGTTCCATTACTGGATGCCGGACACCTATGGCTGGGCAACGCCCGCGTCGGCGTCGATCCTGTCGTCCCTGGTTTCCAAGGCGTACATCTTCTTGTTGTTTAAGATCTATTACCGCGTCATCGGGATCCAGGTCTTTGTCCGGATGCCCATCCGGGATATCCTCCTGGTGCTGGGGATCTGCGGGATCGTTGCCGGATCGGTGAACGCCATCCGGGCCAACAACATCAACCGGATGGTGGCGTTTTCATCCGCAGCCCAGATCGGATATATTTACATGGGCATCGGCCTCGGGGGCATTATCGGGTACTCGGCGGCGCTCTTCCACATCATGGCCCATGCGCTGACGAAATCCCAGCTTTTTTTGACGACACCGCGTCTTGCGGAGGTTTCCGGAGACAGCCTCAAGTTTAAGGAGCTGCAGGGGAGCGCTCTCAGAGACCGGGACGCAGGGGTGTTTTTCACACTTGCCGCTCTGTCCATGATCGGGATCCCGATCTTCGCAGGGTTTGCGTCCAAGCTGCAGTTCGGCCTTGCGGCGGCGGAAAACGCCAGCATGGTCAAGCTGGTGATGGTGATGCTGGCCCTGGCGGTCAGCTCCATGCTGAACGCGCTCTATTTTATCCGGACGGTGATCCGCATCTATGCGGAGGATCCGCGGAAGGATGTCAGGGCGCACCACAGATCAGGCTACAATGTCCCCATGCTGGTGCTGACGGCGGGGAATCTGTTTCTGGGGCTGTTTTCCTGGGTGGCGGTGAATCTTCTGCAGACCGGCCTTGGTATGTTCAGCTAAACGATAGGAGGTATCTATGCTTCTGCTCACAGCTATTCTGTTTCCGATGATCGCAGGGACTCTCGTCTCCGTCCGTCCTGCAAATGCAGAGAAAGCGCAGAATATGCGGTATGCGGCTGTCCTGATCGTCACCGACGTGCTGGGGATCCTTTCGATCCTGTACGGGAGTTCCTTCACGCTGTTCAGGCTGACGGACAAGGCGGTCATGCGTTTTGCGTTCGATGATTTCGGAAGGATCGTCACGGCGGCGGTCCTGGTCCTCTACACGGCTGTCTGCTTCTACGCCTTTGAGTATATGAAGATGGAAGAGCGGCCGAACGTATTCTTTGGTTTCTATTTCGTATCCATGGGCGCGCTGCTCGCGGTCTGTATGTCCGCCAACCTGATCACGCTGTATTTCTGTTTTGAGCTTGCGACGCTTTCCTCGGTGCCGCTTGTTCTGCACGAACAGACCAAAGCTGCAGTGGCAGCCGGCCTCAAGTATCTGTTTTATTCGATCGCGGGAGCCCTGATGGGCCTGCTGGCCGTATTCTTCGTCTATTATTACAGCAGCGGAGAAGGAGAGTTCACCCTGGGCGGTTTTCTCGACAGCTCTCTTTTGTCAGGCAATGAAGGAGTCTTCCTGGCGGTGATCTTCGTGGGGATCCTGGGCTTTGGCACCAAGGCCGGTATGTATCCCATGCATGGGTGGCTTCCTACGGCGCACCCCATCGCGCCGGCTCCTGCTTCGTCGCTTCTGTCAGGCATCATCGCAAAGGCCGGCGTGGTCGCTATTGTGCGGCTGATCTATTATTCGGTGGGGACCGAGCTGCTGCGAGGGACCTGGGTGCAGTATGCCTGGATGTGCCTGTGCATGCTGACGATCCTGATGGGTTCCACCTGCGCTTTCCGCGAAAAGGTGATGAAAAAACGTCTGGCTTACTCGACCGTGAGTCAGATCTCCTATATACTGCTGGGGCTGTCCCTGCTGTCCGCTGACGGGCTGAAAGGCGGCATCCTGCATCTGCTGGCCCATGCGGTTTCCAAGGGCTGCCTGTTCCTGGTGGCAGGTATCTTTATCTACAGGCTTGGAAAGCGGAATGTGTCCGAGCTGAAGGGCGTCGGCAAACAGATGCCTGTCACGATGTGGTGCTTTATGATCGCTTCTCTGTCGCTGGTAGGCATTCCTCCCATGGGCGGTTTTACCAGCAAATGGGCCCTGGCCGGGGCTGCAATCGGAGACGGGATGGGCGTATTCGCCATCCTTCCGCCGGTGGTCCTGCTGATCTCGGCGCTTCTCACAGCCGGCTATCTGTTCCCGGTGGCGGTGGACGCCTTCTTCCCGGGGGAGGAGTTTGAATCAGAAGGGCTGGAAAAGAAAGAGCCCTCATTCCTCATGACGGTTCCGCTGATGGCGCTCTGCCTGGCGGCTCTGATCGTGGGCGTCTGGGGAAACCAGATCGTAAACATGCTGACCTTGTAATGGATTTTGGAGGATACCGTTGAGTCCGTATTTTTTATTGGTTCCAATCCTGCTTCCGATCCTGGGAGGACTGTCGCTGTTCTTTCTGAAGATCCCGGAGGAAGACGATCACCGGCGGAACGTGCTCCTGGAGACGATCGTGCTCCTGACGTCTGCCGCAGTATGGCTGTGCCTCCTGTTCGTGAGACATAAAAATGCGGAGGTATACAGTTTTATCAGGGGCTTTTCCATCGAGTTCCGGGCGGACGGGCTTGGCAGCCTGTTTGCCGGGATGGTTTCTCTTATGTGGCCGCTGGTCATGCTGTACACCTTTGATTATATGCGGCATGATAAAGGAAAAAACAAGTTCCTGGCTTTCTATGTGATGACCTACGGAGTGACCGTGGGGGTGGCTTTTGCCGCCAACATGACCACTCTCTACGCCTTTTTTGAGATGCTGACACTGGTGACCATTCCGCTGGTCTCCCATTACAAGAATCATGACAGCATGTTCGCGGGGCGCAAGTACGCGGCCTACACCATCGGCGGGTCGGGCCTTGGCTTTTTTACGGTCGTGATCTCGACCCTGTACGGCGAAAACGGGAATTTCCTGTTCGGCGGAAGCATGCGGGGGGGAAGCGTCTCGCTCCTTCTGGCCCTTGCTTTTGCGGCCGGTTTTTTCGGCTTCGGGGCGAAAGCGGCGGTCTTCCCGCTGCATGGGTGGCTGCCGACGGCTTCGGTCGCTCCGACTCCGGTGACGGCTCTTCTGCATGCGGTGGCGGTCGTGAACGCCGGCGTGTTCGCGGTGATGCGGCTGGTCTGGTATGTCTTCGGACCGGAGCGCCTGATCGGGACGCCCGTACAGGTGGTGTGCCTGATGGCGGCCGTCTTTACGCTTGTCTTTGCGGCAGCCATGGCTTTGAAGGAGAGGCATTTCAAAAGAAGGCTTGCCTACTCCACGGTGAGCAATCTGTCGTACATGCTTTTCGGCGTGATGCTGCTGTCGCCGGCCGGTTATGAGGCGGGCATGCTGCATATGCTGTTTCACGGCATCATCAAGATGTCCCTGTTCCTGTGCGCCGGCGCTTTCATGCATAATACCGGCAACTCCTATATCTACCAGGTAAACGGCGTGGGAAAGAGGATGCCGGTGACTTTCGTATTTTATACCCTGGGCGGGCTTTCGCTGACCGGCGTGCCGCTGTTCTGCGGTTTTATCTCCAAATGGAATCTGGTCATGGCCGGACTTTCGGCCGGGACGCCCTGGGGGATCGCAGGCGTTGCCGCACTGATCGTTTCCGCGTTTCTGTGCGCCATGTATACGCTCTCCGTCAGTGTGCGGGCCTTCTTTCCCATCGAAGGGACGGACTGGTACCGTGACAGAGCGGACGTGAAAGAAGCGAGCCTTCTGATGCTCGCGCCCATCGCTGTTTTCGGGATCGCCAATGTGCTGCTGGGCATCTGGCCGCAGCCGGTCGTTTCACTGATCCACACGATCGCTTCCGGAGGATTTTAAAATGCTGATCGCCTGTATGGTGTTCGGGCCGTTTTTGTGCGGCCTTGTCTCTTTTCTGATCGGAAAAAAGAATGAAAACGCCCGGGATCTGTTCGTGATCGCGGTGACGGCGGCAGAGCTTCTGCTGTCGTTCCTTCTGTGGCGGGAGATGCCCTCCCTGACCATCGGGGGAATACTGCCGTCCGGACTCACGTTCACGACGGACGGGTTCCGCTCGGTCTACGCGGTGGTGACAGCGCTTATGTGGGCTTTCACCACGACGTTCGCGAAAGAGTATTTTAAAGAAGAGCGGGAGAATCTGAACCGTTACTGGTTTTTTGTCATCGTGACGCTGGGAGCCACGGAGGGCGTGATGCTGTCCGCCGATCTGATGACGTCCTTCATCTTTTTTGAAATCCTTTCTTTTACTTCCTTTACCTGGGTCATCCACGAGGAAACGCCCGGCGCCGTGCGGGCAGGCTATACCTACCTGTTCATTGCGGTGATCGGCGGCCTGGTCCTTTTCATGGGGCTTGCCATGCTGCAGTATGCCGCGGGGACTCTGTCTTTCGCGGATCTGCGGGAGGCGGTGCTTTCGTCTGAGAGACCGGAGATGATCTTTGCGTCCGGGGTATGCATCCTGCTGGGCTTCGGCTGTAAGGCGGGTATGTTCCCGGTGCACGTGTGGCTTCCCAAAGCGCACCCGGTGGCGCCTTCCCCGGCGTCGGCGCTGCTGTCCGGCATCCTTACCAAAGTAGGCATTTACGGGATCCTGATGACGAGCCTCTATGCGTTGACGGATCACGAACAGTTCGGCCTGATCGTGCTGCTGCTGGGCGTCGTCACCATGGCGCTCGGAGCGCTGCTGGCCTTGTTTTCCATCAACCTGAAACGGACCCTGGCCTGTTCCTCCATGTCCCAGATCGGTTTTATCCTGACCGGCGTGGGGATGATGATCCTGAACACGGCCGCGGAGAGCGAAGAGGGAGCCGGGATCGCCATGTCCGGCCTGATGCTTCATATGACCAACCATTCGCTCATCAAGCTGACCCTCTTTATGGCGGCCGGCGTGGTGGTCATGAACCTGCACGTCCTGACGCTTGACGAGATCCGCGGATGGGGCCGGAACAAACCGTTTTTAAAGCTCTCTTTTGCCCTGGGAGCCCTGGGGATCAGCGGCGTGCCGCTTTTCAACGGATATATCAGCAAGACGCTCCTGCACGAGGGCATCGTGGAAGGGATCCACGAGATCCACAAATACAGCGGAATGCTTTCCGTGATCGAGTGGGTCTTCCTGGTCTCGGGCGGATTCACCTTCGCCTACATGCTGAAGCTGTTCATCTGTGTGTTCGTACAGAAGAACAAGGACGAAAAGCGGCAGAAACGCTACGACCAGAACCCGTACTGCATGAACAAGGCCAGCACGGCCGTGGTGTTCGGCTCCTCGCTCTTGATGGTGGTGCTCGGGCAGCCCTTCGTAAGCACGCGCCTGGCGTACAGGATGACCGGGTTTGAAGAGATCCTTCATTTTAAAGCTTTTACGCTGGAGAACCTGAAGGGCGGCCTGATCTCGCTTTCCATCGGCGCGGCGGTCTATCTGGTGATCGTCCGCAGGGTGATGATCCGGAAAGATTCTTATGTGGATCTGTGGCCCAAAGGCCTGGATCTGGAGGATCTGGTCTACCGTCCGGTGCTGACCGAAATCCTCCCGACAGCGGTCGGCTTTATCGCCGGGATCTTCGGGGAGAATCTGGTGCTCCGGCCTCTTTGCAAGGCCGGCTTTGTCATTGTATCTGTTCTGACGCGGCTTCTGGAGAGCACGCTGGACGCTCTGCTCCTGTTCCTGCGTAAGACCGTAATGCGGGAGAAAAAAGTCATAGGGGCTGAGAAACCGCATCCCGGTCTGCTTCGGACACTCGCGACGGAGCTCCTGGGCGCTTCGGATTCCGTCGCTTCCAATTTCACTTTCGCCATGATGATGACCTGCATCGGGATCGTGGTCATATTATGTACTATTATCTTTGTTATTTTTTAGAATATTGACAAAAGCCCCTTTCCGTTATACTATTAATATAGCTAAGGAAACTGATGAGCATTTCCATATAGCATAACGAAAACCCCAGGGGTCCATTCCCTGGGGTTTTCTTACTCGTTACGGTGAGTCAAACCGTTTTGTGCTGACTGCGGTCAGTCATCTCCATCCAGCCACTTGCAAATGTAGTAGCCAGCCACACTTGCTGCGACGGAGACAAGGAAACTGATGAGCAAAGATTCCATATAACATCACCTCCTTTCATGCGGAGGTTCCGCAGCAGGTTTATTATATCATAATAGCGCAGTATAAAAAACAGATCAGGCAGTTTTTAATGTATCTTTAATGTTTCCTCAAAGATGAATTAAGACGGGAAGCGTAAGCTATGATCGTGTAAGGGGAACAGGAAAGACCCCGGATGAAAAAGATACGCCGGTCGGCGGACACGATCATAAAGGAGGAACGATCATGGATAACTTCGAAAAGGTAGAAAAGCTGAGAGAAAGAGCATCCGTAAGCTACGAGGAAGCCAAGAACGCGCTGGAGGAGAGCGGCTGGGACATGCTGGACGCGATGGTCCTTCTGGAAAAGAACGGCAGGACCAACGGCCCGCAGAAGAGCAGCTACTCCACCGATTACGACCAGCAGGAGGAATACGCCGAAGTCAAAAAGACGGTCTACGATGAAAAGAGAGAAAAGACCCGCGCGAAAAACGGCGTCAAGTCGATCCTGAAAGGCTTCATCCGCGTCTGCCGCGAGAACGTCTTCTGCATCGGACACAAGGAGAAAGAGATCGTCCGCATCCCGGTGAGCATCCTGGTGATCCTGCTCGTTTTCTTCTGGAAGCTGATCCTGCCCGCGATGCTGATCGGCCTCTTCCTTGGATTCAAATACAGCTTTGAGGGCCAGGACGACCTGAAGACGGTCAACAACCTGATGAACACTGCAGAGACCACTGTCAACCGTGTCAAGAAGGAATTTGCAGACTCCAACGTGAAAGCGGAAGAGAAGGCGGCAGACGTTCAGGAACAGGCTGAAAAAACAGCGGAAACCGTAAAAGAAAACGTAGAAACAGCAGCGGAAACCGTGCAGGAGAAAACGGCAGCCGCGGAAGAATAAAACTGAAACAGACGAGGTAGAACAATGGGAGCAAAGATCCTGATCGTGGAGGACGAAGAAAAACTGGCCCGCTTTGTGGAGCTGGAGCTGAAACACGAAGGCTACGAGACCGACAAAGCCTTTGACGGAAGAGCCGGACTGGACAAAGCGACAGAGAATGATTACGACCTGATCCTGCTGGACATCATGCTCCCGGGCCTGAACGGGCTGGAGGTGCTTCGCAGGCTGCAGAAGGAGAAGAGTACGCCTGTGATCCTTCTGACAGCCAGGGACGCGGTGATGGACAAGGTGGCCGGTCTGGACGCCGGCGCCGTGGATTACATCACAAAGCCCTTCGCCATCGAAGAGCTGCTGGCCCGCATCCGTGTAGCCTTAAAGCTGCATCTGGCGGAGACGGCCGGGCATCAGCACGATCAGGAACAGACCGAAGGGGTCCTTACATGGGGCCCTTTGCGGCTTGACGAACCACGTCACCGGGTCACCTACGGCACGCACGAGATCACGCTGACCAACCGGGAATTCCTGATGCTGAAGACGCTTCTGTCGAACCAGGATATCGTGCTGTCGAGGGAGACGCTTCTGAACGCGGTCTGTGGCTACGACTATGTCGGAGAGACCAACGTGATCGACGTCTACATCCGGTTTTTACGCGGAAAGATCGATGACGCGTTCTCGATCAAGATGATCCATACCGTGCGGGGCGTGGGATACGTGATCAAAACATGGGAAGGAGACAATCCGTGAGTCAGACGGAAAACCGAAAAAAAGTAAGCTCCATCACCCGCAAGCTGCATTTTCATGAGATCGCAAAGACGACCTGGCTCTATATCCGGGTGGATTTCCTGATGCTTCTGATCGCTGCCGTCTGTTTCCTGCTGGGACAGGAGGTCGCGGTCTCCGGGACCCTGAAAGCCGGGGTTTCCCGGTACTTCACCTACGATCATGACAAAGGCGGGATCATCTACAATGCAGTGGAAAAGAGCGGAGAAGTGCTGCTCCGGATCCCCTTGAGGACCTATCTTTTCGGGGCCATGATGGTGCTTCTGGGGCTGTTTCTGCTGCAGTTTCTGTTTCTGTGGCTTTCTTATTTCCGGGAGGACCGGAAGATCCGGCGTATCTTAAGCCCGCTGGATCAGCTGGCTCTCCGCGCCGATGAGCTGAGCCGGATCTCATTTTCGGAAGATAAATATCAGCAGCTGGAGGAAGCCATCGCCCGCATCCAGCCGGAAGGAAAAGAGACCCTTTCCTTCGGAGACACGGACCTGGCCGGAGTGGAGACCGCCATGAACAACCTCCTGCTCCGGATGAGGGACACCTACCGGCAGCAGGCCCGGTTTGTAAACGACGCGTCGCATGAGCTGCGCACCCCCATCGCCGTGATCCAGGGCTACGCCAACATGCTGGACCGCTGGGGCAAGGAGGACCAGACCATCCTGGAGGAATCCATCACCGCCATCCGGCATGAATCGGACCATATGAATCACCTGGTGGAGCAGCTTCTGTTCCTGGCCAGAGGGGACAGCGGGCGGACCACGCTGCACCTGGAGGAGACCGATCTTTCCGCCATGATGCAGGAGATCTATGAAGAATCCTTCATGATCGACGAAAAGCACCCTTACCGGTTTAATTCCAACCGGGACTCCGTCATCGTGTCGGCGGATCAGGGGCTCTTAAAGCAGGCGGTGCGGATCCTGGTGGACAACGCGGCCAAGTATACCAACGAAGGAGACGAGATCATTCTTTCCTGCGGCAGGACGGAGACAGGCCAGCCTTATCTGCAGGTGCAGGACAGCGGCATCGGCATGGAAGAAGCCGACGTGAGCCACATGTTCGAGCGCTTCTACCGCAGTGATGAGGTGCGTTCCTATGATGGAACCGGCCTTGGCCTGTCCATCGCAAAATGGATCATAGACAAACACAAAGGGCATTTTGAGATCCTTTCCAGGACCGGACTGGGGACCCGGATCAGGATCGTGCTGTAAAAAACTGCAGGGGACGGACAACATCCGTTCCCTGTTTGATTATATTTCCATAAAAAAGGCTTGACAAATCGGGACAGCGTGCTATAATTCTCTTAAATCACATAATTCATAGAGATTTAGTAGGATATGGAGGAAGGAACAATGGCAAAGATTTATCAGAGCACACTGGAACTGATCGGAAACACGCCTCTGGTAGAGGTCAAAAAGCTGGAAAAGGAAGAGAACCTGGAGGCAAGACTCCTGGTCAAGCTGGAATACTTCAATCCCGCCGGCAGCGTAAAGGACCGCATCGCCAAAGCCATGATCGAAGACGCGGAGCAGAAAGGTCTTCTGAAGGAGGGCTCCACCATCATTGAGCCGACCTCCGGCAACACCGGCATCGGCCTGGCAGCCATCGCGGCCGCCAAGGGTTACCGCATCATTCTGACCATGCCGGAGACCATGAGCGTGGAGCGCCGCAACATCCTGAAGGCTTACGGCGCGGAAGTGGTCCTGACCGACGGCACCAAGGGCATGAAGGGAGCCATCGCCAAGGCAGAGGAGCTTTCTTCCGAGATCCCGGACAGTTTCATTCCGGCTCAGTTTGACAATCCCGCAAACCCGAAGATCCACAGGGAGACCACGGGCCCGGAGATCTGGAACGACACCGACGGAGAGGTGGATATCTTTGTGGCAGGCGTCGGGACCGGCGGAACCGTCACCGGAATCGGAGAATACTTGAAATCTCAGAAGTCTTCCGTTAAAATAGTAGCTGT
The DNA here is from genome assembly GCA_946622645.1 of uncultured Blautia sp. Taxonomy (GTDB): domain Bacteria; phylum Bacillota; class Clostridia; order Lachnospirales; family Lachnospiraceae; genus Blautia_A. The sequence continues at coordinate 9,161 of CAMOQF010000030.1, read as the reverse complement.
GGAACCTGCTGCGTCGCCTGTTCTTTCGGAGGGCCACGGCGGACCTCACAAGATCCAGGGCATCGGCGCAGGGTTTGTGCCGTCCATTCTGAATACGGACGTCTATGATGAAGTGTTCACGGTGGAAAACGAAGATGCTTTTGAAACCTCCAGACGGCTTACAAAAGCGGAAGGCATTCTGACCGGCATCTCTTCGGGCGCATCGCTGTATGCAGCCATTCAGCTGGCTAAGCGCCCCGAGAACAAAGGAAAGACCATCGTAGCCCTGCTTCCGGACAGCGGAGACCGGTATTATTCCACACCCTTGTTCACAAAATAAAAGCGAGGATGTATCATGAAAATCTCAACAAAAGGAAGATATGCAGTCAGACTGATGCTGGATCTGGCAACGACCAACTCAAAGCAGCCTGTGCGTCTGAAGGATGTCGCCGCGCGGCAGGAGATCTCGGACAAGTATCTGGAACAGATCATCGGCATTCTCCATAAAGCCGGGTTTGTGAGGAGCGTCCGGGGCGCCATGGGCGGGTACATCCTGACCCGGGATCCCGCGGATTATACCGTGGGCGAGATCCTGCGCCTGACGGAAGGGAGTCTCTCCCCGGTGGACTGTACCGAAGATCCGGGCCTTTGTCCCCGCGAGACAGCCTGCGCGACCGCTATCCTCTGGAGAAAGATTTCGGAAGCCGTCAACAATGTCGTGGACAATGTAACGCTGGAGGACCTGCTTTCGTGGCAGGATTCCCTCACGAATGATTATGTGATCTGAAAACCGCCTTACAGGCGGTTTTCTCTTGTGAGGAAATCAGAATGCTGTATCAGATGACGGACGGAACGGTGTCTGTCGGAGGACAGGTGATCCTGTCCCATGCGGATTTCGTGATAAAAGGAAATGAAAAGATCGGTCTGGTGGGGAAGAACGGAGCGGGAAAGACCACTCTGCTGCGGGTGCTTTCAGGCGGACTCTCTCTGGACAGAGATGACAGAAGACAAGGTCCGGGCATCCTTTCTTCGCGCGAGCTCACCATCGGAATGCTGACCCAGACGCGGGAGAACGACTTGAAAAAGACGGTCGAGGAACTGCTGGTGGAAGGCTGTCCCGTGAAGGACCGCTACGCGCAGGAGCGCTTCCTCTACGAGATGGAATACGACCGGATGTTCACGGGCCTTGGCTTTGAAAAAGAACAGAAAAAACGAAAGCTCGCTGCCTTTTCGGGAGGAGAGCAGACGCGGATCGCGCTGATCCGCCTGCTGCTCATGAAGCCGGACCTTCTCCTCCTGGATGAACCGACCAACCACCTGGATCTGAACGCCCTGTCATGGCTGGAAGAGTACCTGCAGCATTATGACAAAGCGGTCGTCGTCGTTTCACACGACCGGTTTTTCCTTGACCGTGTGGTATCTGTGATCTACGAGGTAAAAAACGGACGTCTGACCAGGTACGCCGGGAACTACACAGCCTTCCGGGAACAGAAAAGACAGGAGACCGCTCAGAAAAACAAGGCTTACCAGAGCCAGCAGGAAGAGATCAAACGGCTGAACGATCTGATCGAACGGTTTAAACAGAAACCCAGAAAAGCGGCTTTCGCGCGGTCCCGCAAGACGATCCTGGAGAGGATGGAAAAGCTCGAAAGACCGGAGCCGGATGACGCTCATATCTTTACCGGAGAGATCACGCCCATCGTTGCGCCGAACAAATGGATCCTGGATGCCAAAGAACTGCAGGTCGGGTACGACAGGTGCCTGGCGTCTTTCTCCCTCCGTGTCAGAAGCGGTTCCAGGATCGGCATCATCGGAGACAACGGAGCGGGAAAGACCACTCTTTTGAAGACCATCGCCGGATTTCTTCCGGCTCTGAAAGGGACTTTCCATCTGGGAGAACGCACCACGATCGGATATTTTGATCAGAAAGCCGCCGAGCTTTCCTCAGACAAAACCGTCCTGGAACATTTTCACGGACTGTTTCCGGTACTGACCGAAAAAGACCTGCGGCATACGCTGGCTTCCTATCTTTTCAGGGGCTCTGACGTTTCCAAAAAAGTCTCCTCCCTCTCCGGGGGAGAAAAAGCGCGGCTTCTGATGGCGGAGCTGCTGGAAAGCCGCCCCAACCTGCTCCTCCTGGATGAACCGACCAATCATATGGATATTCCGGCAAAAGAGACCCTGGAATCAGCCCTGCAGGCCTACAAGGGAACCATTCTCTTTGTATCCCATGACCGCTATTTTATCCGGCAGGTGGCGGACGCCATCCTGGTCATGGACGGATCGCAGGTCATGTATTATCCTTTCGGCTATGACCATTATCTCTCCCGAAAAGACAAGGGAGAGGGAGAGAATCTGACCGCGCTCCTGCGCGCGGAAGACCAGGCGATGCTGGAGGAATTCAAAAAAGTACCTGAAAAAGAAAAAGGCAGGCTTCGCGAGATCGGCACGGAGGAATTATACCGGGACTGGCGCGTGCGTCTTGCGAGGGAGGATCTTGCGGAAGCAGAGGCGGAAGTGTTCCGCCTTCTGATGGAATCTCCGGATCCCCCGGGGCTTGCGGCGGCGGAAGACCGGTGGACAGCCTGCTGTATAGCTTTCGCAGAGGCAAAAGGGATATTATTCTGAATTCTGAAGCGCCGCAGCTGTAAGACTGCCATGACCGATCTGGCATGCTCTGTTTTACTGCTTTACTGTGGGAAAGGAATCTGTTATACTGATCCTATGATCAACCATCATATAAAAGGAGGAGATTTTACCATGGATGAAAAAAACATTATGGAATACGCAAACAAGGCGATCGAAGCTTTCAAGGGCGACAACAACCTGCTGACCTCTTTTGCAAGCAAACCGGCGGAGATCATCAAATCCATCATCGGGATCGACATTCCGGATGACATCATCGCAAAAGTGATCGAGGCTGTCAAAGGCCTGCTCGCAGGCGGCGCGCTGGATGCGGCCAAGGACGCTATCAGCGGAATCGCGGACACAGCTGCCGATGCAGCCGGATCAGTAGCCGACAAGGCAGAAGAGGCATCGGAAAAAGGCGGCGGAATCCTCTCCGGCGCGATCAATGCGTTCAAAAAACTCTTCTGAGTATTCTGCCCTGCAGCGTTCCGGTGAAGAACAAACAGAAAATACCCCGTCCGTATGGTTTTACGGAGGGGTATTTTTTTATCGGACAGCTTTTATCTTGTCCATCGTCCGGAGGCGCCGCAAGGCAGGATGAGGCCGCTCTCCGTCACAGGCAGGCCGATCTCATCAGATTCCACATGCCCTCCAAACCGTGCAAGTTCTGTCGAAAGCAGGTAGGTCAGCACTGCGCTCTGCAGGCCCGTCGTGTACGAATTGACCAGAAAAAAGAGCGGTTCACCGGAGAGGAGCTGTGTGCACAGACGGATCAGGGGATGGATGGCGTCCTCGATCTTCCATACTTCCCCCTTGGGGCCTCTTCCGTAGGAAGGCGGATCCATGATGATGGCGTCGTACGTGTTGCCGCGGCGGATCTCACGTTCCACAAATTTGACACAGTCATCGACCAGCCACCGGATCGGCGCGTCCGAAAGGCCCGATACGGCGGCGTTTTCTTTTGCCCAGGTGACCATCCCTTTGGAAGCGTCCACGTGGGTCACGGCTGCGCCGGCAGAAGCGGCCGCAAGCGTAGCGCCGCCCGTATAGGCAAAAAGATTCAGCACCTTGATGCTCCGTCCGGCCTGCCGGATCAGATTTCCGGCCCAGTCCCAGTTGACCGCCTGTTCCGGAAAAAGACCTGTGTGCTTAAAACTGAAGGGCTTCAGCCGGAAGGTGAGTCTGTCATAATGGATCTCCCATTCATTGGGGAGAGAGAAGAATTCCCACTCGCCGCCGCCTCTGGAGCTGCGGTGATAATGGGCGTCCGGCTTCTTCCAGCCCCTGTTCGTCTTTTCGGTATTCCAGATCACCTGCGGATCCGGCCGCACCAGGATATATTTCCCCCATCTTTCCAGCTTTTCTCCGCCCGAAGCGTCGAGCACTTCATAATCCTTCCAACGATCTGCGATCCACACGGCCGGTCCCTCCTTGTTTTCTTCTCTGTAAAGTATATAAGAAACGGGTCTTTCATGCAAGAGCCGCGTGAAGAATCCCGGGGCCGGAGCATCCGGGAGCGATGAGACTTGACAATAAATCAAAAGAAAAATAGAATAAGAACAATGAAAAGACACAGGAGGAACGGCGAGATGAAAAAATACGAAGAGATGTCCAGGGAGGAGCTCCTGGAGCTCAAAAAAGAACTGGACAAAGAATTTGAGGATGTCAAGGCGCTTGGCCTTTCCCTCGATATGTCCAGAGGAAAGCCTTCCGCGGAACAGCTGGATATCTCCATGGCCATGATGGATGTCCTTCACGGCAACGCAGACCTGAAATGCGAAACAGGCGTGGACTGCCGCAACTATGGCGTGATCGACGGCATTCCGGAGGCCAAGAGGCTTCTGGGCGCCATGTCGGAGGTCGACCCGGAGGAGATCATCATCTACGGCAATTCCAGCCTGAACGTTATGTTCGATTCCATCGCGCGTTCCATGACACACGGCGTTATGGGACACACACCCTGGTGCAAGCTGGATAAAGTGAAATTTCTCTGCCCGGTGCCGGGATATGACCGCCACTTTAAGATCACGGAATTCTTCGGCATCGAGATGATCAACGTCCCCATGAGCCCCACCGGTCCGGACATGGACATGGTGGAAAGGCTGGTGGCGGAAGACGACGCCATCAAAGGCATCTGGTGCGTCCCCAAATACTCCAACCCGCAGGGCTACACCTACTCGCAGGAGACCGTGGAGCGTTTCGCGCGTCTGAAGCCGGCCGCGCCGGACTTCCGGATCTACTGGGACAACGCCTACAGCATCCATCATTTATACAAAGATAAGCAGGACTTCCTGGTGGAGATCCTGGGAGAATGCATGCGGGCAGGCAATCCGGACCTCGTCTACAAGTTTACGTCCACCTCGAAGGTCAGCTTCCCCGGCTCCGGCATCGCGGCCGTGGCGGCTTCCCCCGCGAACCTGGAGGATTTCCGCAGCTACATGCGCATCCAGACCATCGGCCATGACAAGCTGAACCAGCTCCGTCATGTGCGTTTCTTTAAGGATCTGCAGGGGCTGCACGACCACATGCATAAACACGCTGATCTTATCCGCCCCAAATTCGAACTGGTCCTGAACACGCTGGATACAGAGATCGGAGATCTGGGGATCGGGACATGGACTCGCCCCCACGGCGGATATTTTATTTCTTTTGACTCCCTGGACGGCTGCGCCAAAAGGATCGTCGCCCTGGCAAAAGAAGCCGGCGTCGTCATGACGGAAGCCGGCGCCACCTATCCGTACGGAAAGGACCCGCACGACAGCAATATCCGTATCGCGCCGACCTATCCTTCTCTGGATGAGCTGGGGAAGGCCGTGCAGGTGTTCGTATTATGTGTGAAGAAAGCCAGCGTGGAAAAACTCCTGGGGAGGTGATCCGATGCGCCGCAAGGCCATTCTGATTTTTATCCTTGCATTTTTACTGATGGCAGGCGCCGTGTATGTGATCGGCATCTTGTACTTTGAGGACCATTTTTTCCCGGGAACGAAGGTCAATGATTTTCACTGCGGTTTTAAAACCTGGCAGGATACAGAGCATCTCCTGAAAAGAGAGGCGCACTCCTATGCCCTGGCGGTGGATACCATGAACAACGGACGGGAAGCCATCTACGCCGACGAGATCGAGATGGAATACAACTCCGACGGGAGCGTGGAACGTTTCCTGAGAAGCCAGGACCGTTTCCGCTGGTTCCTGTATCTGAGCGATCCGCCCAGCCTTACGCTGGACAACGCCGTCACTTTCAACCAGAAAGCCCTGATGGAAAAGATCAACACGCTGGACTGCATGCTGCCGGAAAACCAGAAATATCCGGAAGACGCCGTGATCGAGGAAAAGAACGGAAAATACGTGATCCGGGAGGAGTTTCTCGGCACTGCGCTCGACAAGTCCAAAGTGGCGGAAGCCATCGGCAAAGCCGTCAGAGCCAAATATCCGCAGGTCAATCTTGTGGAGCAGGGCTGCTATTACCGGCCGAAGGTGTACGCTTCGGATGATTATATGATCGCAAACTGTGACCTGATGAATTCCATGAAAGAAGTATTCATCACGTACGATTTTGCCGATGATAAAGAAGTGGTGGACTGGCCCCGGGTGCAGGGGTGGCTTTCGGAGGACTCCAACGGGTATCTGTACCTGGATGAAAACAAGGTGCATGCCTATGTGGAGGATCTGGCTTCCCGGTTCAACTCGGTGGGTTCTACCCGGAAATTCATCACCTACAACGGAAGACAGATCGAAGTGGGAGGCGGAGATTTCGGCTGGGTCATCGATGTGGACGCGGAGACCGATGCGCTGATCGATGATGTGGTCAATGCCGCGATCAAGGTGCGTGAGCCTGTCTATGAAGGAGGCCAGTCCAACCGGACTTCCTACGACATCGGCTCCACCTATGTGGAGGTGGATCTTACCAACCAGCGGATGGTCTACTATCATAACGGCCGGCCGGAGATCGATACGCCTGTCGTGAGCGGCGCTCCGACCGAGACGACCCGTACACCTACGGGTGTATTCTCGATCCAGAAGAAACAGTCTCCTGCGATCCTGCAGAAAGACGGCTGGGGCGCCAGCGTTGATTACTGGATGACCTTTGAAGGAGACATCGGCTTCCACGATTCCACCTGGCGGGTGGATTACGCAGTGGACACCTATCTGCTGGACGGCACCATCGGCTGCATCCATGTGCCGTACGACGCGATGGCATCGCTGTACGAGTCGGTGGATATCGGTACGCCTGTTGTGATTTATGAATAATGACGGATCCGCATGTGACCTGCACACGGATCCTGAAGGAGAATGAATGCCGTCAGACAAGGACGGCGGAATGGAGTTTCCTATGAATATAGTTGTATTGGCCGGCGGAACCAGCACAGAACGTGAGGTTTCCATCAGCTCCGGTACCGGGATCTGCAATGCGCTCCGAAGCAAAGGACATCGGGCGATCCTGATCGACATTTTCTGCGGTATAGAGACTTTCGTGGAGGGAGATCCGTTTCCGGAGGAATACGATGTGGCGGAAGCAGCCGCGTATATCAGTTCCTTCAACGATAAGATCCGGGAGATGAAGAAAGAACGCCGTTCTTTCTTCGGTCCCTGTGTGCTGGAGCTCTGCCAGAGGGCGGATATCGTCTTTCTGGGGCTTCACGGCGCCAACGGGGAAGACGGCCGGGTGCAGGCTGCGTTTGATCTGATGGGGATCCGGTATACCGGGACCGGCTATCTCTCCAGCGCGATGGCGATGGACAAAGGCGTGACCAAACAGATGTTCCGGATGCACCATGTTCCGACCCCCAGGGGCATCACCATGACGAAAAACGAGCCGGTGCATGATCTGAAGAGCGTTGGTCTTGGCTTTCCCGTGGTGGTCAAGACCTGCTGTGGCGGTTCCAGCGTAGGCGTGTATATCGTGCAGGATCAGACAGAGTACGAGGAGGCGCTTGAAAAAGCTTTTTCGTATGAAGACGAAGCGGTCGTGGAAGAGTACATCAAAGGCCGTGAGTTTTCGGTGGCCGTGGTGGACGGCAAGGCTTATCCCGTCATTGAGATCCAGCCGCTGTCGGGCTTCTATGACTATAAGAACAAGTATCAGCCGGGCGCGACGATCGAGACCTGTCCGGCGGATCTTCCGCAGGATCTGACGGACCTGATGCAGTCCTACGCGGAGACAGGATATAAAGCGCTGGGAATGGAAGGCTACTGCAGGCTGGATTTCATGATGCGGCCGGACGGCGACATCTACTGCCTGGAGGCGAATACTCTGCCGGGGATGACTCCGACCAGCCTGATCCCGCAGGAAGCTGCCGTGCTGGGCATGGACTATCCGACTCTCTGTGATGAGCTTATCCGCATTTCATTGCGGAAGTATGAGTGAGAGCAGATCCGGTATCCGCGCGAATTTTTTTCCTGAATGGCAGCAGGTGTTCACCGGACATCATCAAATATTATAAGCGGTAAATGGAAGCACGAACGAGCCTGGTCTTAAAGGACCGGCTGAACTTGCAGATCCAGGATTCCCGGAAAGGAATAATGAATCAATATGAAAAATCTTACATTGGAGAATATTGTCCGGGTGACGGGCGGTAAGTGGCATGGAGAGGAGGCTCTTCTGTCACAGGAGGCAGTGTCCATCACCACCGACAGCCGCAAGGCGGAGCCGGGCTGCCTGTTTGTCCCGATCGTGGGAGAACGCGCCGACGGACATGACTATATCCCGCAGGTGGCGGCTTCAGGCGCCTTATGCACCCTGTCGGAAAAGGATCTGGAGGAGGCGCCCCTCCCCTATATCCGCGTGGAATCATCTCTGCAGGCGATCAAAGACATCGCTGCATTCTATCTGGAACAGATGGACATCCCGGTAGTGGGTGTGACAGGTTCTGTCGGAAAGACCAGCACCAAAGAGATGATCGCTTCGGTCCTTTCACAGAAATACGATACCCTGAAAACACAGGGGAATTTCAACAATGAACTGGGTCTTCCCCTCACTGTTTTCCGTCTGCGGGAGGAGCATCAGATCGCTGTTCTGGAGATGGGCATCAACCATTTCGGAGAGATGACCAGACTTGCGTCCATCGCAAGACCGGACACTGGGGTGATCACCAATATCGGGACGGCTCATCTGGAATTTCTGGGCGACCGGGACGGGATCCTGCGCGCCAAAACGGAGATGCTGGATTTTATCCGCCCGGAGGGCCATATTGTCCTGAACGGCGATGACGACAAGCTCTGCACGGTCCGGGAATCGCACGGAAAGATCCCGGTGTTCTTCGGGCTTGATCCAAAGAACGATGTGTACGCCTCGGAGATCCGCTCGCTTGGTCTGCAGGGAACCACCTGCCGGATCCATATAAAGAACAGAGCGTTTTCCACGAAGGATGCTGATCCGGAGGGATCCGTGCTCACAGCGGGCGAAGAAGTGAAGGGCTCCTTTTCAGAGGGATCCGCGCCCGCAGCGGGCGAAGAAGTGAAGGGTTCCTTTTCAGAGGGATCCGCGCCCACGACAAGTGAGGAAGAAGTCGTTATTTCCGTCCATGTTCCCATCCCGGGGATCCACATGGTCATGA
>CAMOQF010000029.1 GCA_946622645.1 uncultured Blautia sp. | reverse complement strand
AGATATCTTGGCGGCGGCCCCGGCATGAACCACGATGACTGGATCAACTACTACGCAAAGGAGAACAACCTCTCCGCAGATCAGATCGACGATATCCTGGCACACCAGGCTTATCATTTCCGCAGAGCCGCGACTCTCTGCCCGAGAGCGCTCCGCAGGAAACCCTATGACGAGATCGCAAAAGAAGCCGGATTTGACAATGTATGGGATTACTTCAAGTCTCCCTACAACCCCAAGATGACCCAGTATCTGCGTACTTCCAGCGATTCCAGCGTGGCGGACGGCGCTGCCTGCTGCATCGTGGTGCCCACCGAGATCGCCCATCAGTTCAACAGCAAGCCTGTGGAAGTCCTCGGGATCGGCGCATCCGTGCTCGACGCCATCGTTCCGCATCTGGAAAAGAAAGCGACCGCGGAAGCTGCCCGCCAGGTATACGAGGTGACGGGCCTCACTCCGGACGATATCGATCTTCTGTATGTCAACGACTTTATCGGATCCTCCGCCTTCCTGGCAGCCGAAGAGGTCGGCTACCTTCCCAAGGGAGAAGGCTGGAAATACGTGCTGGACGGCAGGATCGCCTATGATGGCGACAAGCCCATGAACACCAACGGAGGACGTACCTCCTACGGACATGCGTTCGGTGCCTCCGGTATGGCTGATATCTTTGAGGCAGTCACCCAGATGCGCGGCGAAGCCGGCGAGCGTCAGGTGAAAAAGCTTCCGAAACATGTCTTCCTGAGAGGCTTTGGCGGTGCACAGAACGTCCGCGCCATCATCCTTGAGTCCAATTATTAAACCAGTACAGGAGGATCGAAAATGAGCAACGAGAGAATCGCAACAGAAGAATTCTGGAATCCGGAGCACATCGTAGAAAAGTTCTGGAACGGCCTCAGGGAAGGCGTGATCTACGCCAGAAAATGCAAAGAGTGCGGCGCCATCGAGTTCCCGCCCCACCTGGCCTGCAACACCTGCGGCTATCATGAGACCGAGTGGACCACCCTGACCGGAAAAGGCATTCTGAAGAGCTTTGTCTTTACAGGCGGCATGAACGCCCGTCTGGAACTCGAGGACAGAGGACTCAAATATGTCTGCGGCGAAGTGCAGTTCGACGAAGGACCCGCCATCAACGCCGTGATCCTTGGCATCAACAAGAAGAAAGCCCGCGAGATCGACGGAAAGCTTCCCGTAAGAGTACGTCCCGTATTCTACGACATGGGAAGATATACCACCCTGTTCTTTGAACTGGACGAGTGATCACGTAATGGGAACAGACCCCTCCCGATGATATTGCAGATATGTTAAAGGGAGGGGATTCTTTTTCTGCAGTGCCGGTATGCCGGCATGAAATAAAGGAGACCGTAATGAGCTATAATTTCTTTGTACAGAGTGATATCGCATTTGGAAGGGGAGCGATCGAACAGCTCCCGGAGATGCTTTCAGGATATAACGCAAAAAAAGTCATGCTGGTCTATGACGGCGGCGTAAAAGCAGCCGGCATCGCGGATATCGTGATCGAAAAGATCAAAAAGACCGGCGTCGGGATCGTGATCTTTGACGGCGTGATCCCGAACCCCACCAACGAGGTGGTTGAAAAGGCGGCCGAGCTTGCCCTGGCCGAAAAAGTCGACGTGTTCGTTGCAGCCGGCGGCGGCAGCAGCATTGACCTGGCCAAGGCGGTGAACGTCCTCATGACCAACCCGGGTCCCATCGGACAGTACGGCGGCATGAACATGGTCAAAAACCCGCTGCTTCCCCTGATCGCGATCCCGACCACGGCAGGGACCTCCAGCGAGATCACCAACGTAAGCGCCCTGATCGATACCGAAAAGGTCATCAAATACGTCATTATCGACAACAAGATCGTTGCCTCCAAGGTGATCTGCGATCCGGATTTCACCCGCACGATGCCGGCGTCCGTCACCGCGGCCACGGGCATGGATGCCATCACCCATGCGGTGGAGAGCTATGTTTCCAACATGGCTACCCCTCTGACGAAATACAACGCGCTGGCCGGCCTGAAGCTGCTGCGCGAATATCTGCCCAGAGCCGTGAAGGACGGTTCCGACATGGAAGCCAGAGAACAGATGATGCTTGGCTGTGTCATCACGGGCTTCAGCTTTTCAAACGCGAACCTGGGCTTTGTCCATGCGATCGCCCATACCCTGAGCGCGCATTTCGGCCTTGCGCACGGCATGGCGAACGCGACGGTGCTTCCGTATGTATGCGCCTATAACGCCGAAGCCTGCCCGAAGGAGATGGCAGAGCTGGCAGAGGCTATCGGCCTTCCGCTTTCCGGCGACCTTGCAAAAGACAGCCTGCTGCTTTCGGAAGACCTGCTCTCCCTCACAAAGGAACTGGGTATCAAGACCCTCTCCGAGCAGGGGATCCAGGAAAAAGACTTTGATATGCTCGCATCCGACGTCCTGAACGAGCCGGTGCTCGGCTTCAATCCAAGACAGGGCGTTACCAAAGAGGATGTCATCTCCATTCTGAAACAGGCTCTTTGATAACGTTTTCCTCTTGAAAGAGGAAAAACCGCAGTTGAGAATAAGCGACTGTAAAGTGTACAATAAGCTCATAAAAATCCACAGGAGGACAAAAGCATGAAATACGAAAAGATCAGAAAAATCGTTCTGGAAGCCATTCTGGAAGCTGTTGACCAGGGACTCATCCACGGAACCTCCGGCAATATCGCTCTGAGAGACGATGAGGACGACGTAGTCGCCATCACCCCCAGCGGCATTTCCTACAGCCATATGACAGCTGACCAGATCGCCATCGTCGACCTGAACGGCAAATGGCTGGACGGACCCTTTAAGCCCTCCTCCGAGGTTCCCATGCACACGGCTGCCATGAGAGCCCGCAAAGATATCCGCGCTACCGTGCATACCCACGGCATGTTCGCCACCATCGCTGCCATGAGCGGCGAGCTGGTACCGGTAACGCCTCCGCAGTGTGAGTTTGTTCCCGTAGGCATCGTTGATTTCGTAATGCCGGGCAGCAACGAAGTGGCCGAAAAGGTCGTGGAAGCTCTGGGCGAAAAAGGCAGATCCGTTCTTATCAAGAACCACGGCATGTTCTGCTGCGGCAAAGACATGCATGCTGCAATGGCAGCTACGATCTACACCGAAGAGATGGCTCAGACAGCATGGTACGCTAAAGTGGCAGGCGTGTTCCAGCCGATGCCGGAAGAAGGCGTCAAAGCCATGAAAGCCCTGATCGAAGCCGACCAGGCTGTGTGATCAAACCTTTAATCTGAGATGGATGGATGCCGGAAAGCGGCGGAATGGAGAATAAAATGAAAAAATCATTAGCACTTTGCACACCGATTCCCGAAAAAATGATGGAGATCATCAATGAGCAGTGTGACGTCACGATCTGCGGCGAGCTGAAGCACGGCAAAGGCAACGTGACCGAAGATATGACCCGCGAAGAGTGCATGGGCCATGAGATCGTGGTGCTGGGCGACGAGTACGCCGGCGCCGACACCATCAAAGCCTGGGCGGAATCCGGCATGAAATTCCTTGGCGTCGCCAAGGGCACACCGGCCACAGTGGATTATGACGCCATCGACGCAGCCGGCCTGCAGCTTTCCTATACACCGGGCCGCAACCGCGTCGCCGTCGCTGAGTTCAACATCGGTCTGATGATCGCGGTCGCCCGCAATCTGGCGCTCAGCTATGCCGGCCTTACCAGAGGCGAGCATACCAGCCCTGCAAAAGACGATATCTACGATGTTCCGGATGTCAAGAACGTGACCTTCGGTCCCCTGGATGAAAAGCATCCCTTCATGGACTACGGCATCGGTTTTGAGCTTTATGGAAAAAAACTCGGCATCGCCGGCTACGGCGCTATCGGCCGTGAAGTGGCCGTAAGAGCACTGGCTTTCGGTATGGAGATCCTGGCCTACGACCCGTACTGCCCCGCAGAGAAGATCGAAGCGGACGGCGCAAAAGCGGTCGATCTGGACACCATGCTCTCCGAGAGCGACATGGTCAGCATTCACCTTCCGGTCCTTCCCTCCACCAAGGGGATGGTCAACAAGGACTGGTTCTCCAAGATGAAACCCACCGCGTATCTGATCAACACCGCCCGCGCGGCTGTCATCGATCAGAAGGACTTCGTGGAAGCTCTGCAGAATAAACAGATCGCAGGTGCCGCTATCGACGTGTACTGGGAAGAGCCCGTTCCGGCCAATCATCCGCTCCTCAAGATGCGGAACGTCGTCTGTACCCCGCATATGGCAGGCCTGACCACAGACGTGGACGGATGGTCCGGCAAGATGATGGGCGAAGAAGTCATCGCCTATCTGAAGGGCGAACCCCGCAAATATATCTGGAAGATCAGAAAATAGACTCAATAACGTAAATGATTGCCTATATATTACAGGTCTGACGAGTGAACGCGCGATGTTTATAAATAGAAACAGCAGTTAATTGCGTTCACGAGTCTAACAGCAAGGCGTAAAAAGGAGAAAATACCATGTCCGAGAAACACCCCGGTAAGGAATTATATCCGCACCTTCTTTCCCCGATCCGCATCGGAAACCTTCGCCTGAAAAACAGGATCATCGCCGCTCCCACGAGCCCGAGCATGATCGACCTGAACGGCCATATGACTCCGGAGATGATCGCTTACCTGGAAGAAAAAGCCAAAGGCGGATGCGCGGTCGTAACCTATGGGGAATCGATCCCCCACTCTGCCACCGGCAAGTCCCATAATAAACAGCTGCAGCTGGATTCCTTCGGCGTACGTCAGGGACTGACCGAGTGTACCCGCCGCATCCATAACGCCGGAGCCTTTGCCAATATCCAGCTTTCTCACGGAGGCATGTACGGCGGCCTCGCGTCCGTGGGCGGCGACGTGGGAAAAACCTCCGTGGCTTACGGACCGAGCGAGATCGATATGCCTGCAGGTCATGTAAGCGAGATGCCCCGCGAGCTGATCTTCGAGATCATCGAATCCTATCGGGCAGCCGCAAAGCTCTGTAAAGACGTTGGATACGACATGGTGCAGGTCCATGCGGCTCATGGCTGGCTGTTCTCCCAGTTCCTTTCACCGTACTTCAACCGCAGGACGGATGAATTCGGCGGCTCCCTCGAGAACCGCGCCAGATTCCTCCTGATGGTGCTGGATGCTGTACGTTCGGCTGTCGGACCGGTCTTCCCGATCGAGATCCGTCTGAACGGAGACGACATGACGGATATCGGCATCGGCCTTCCGGAATATATAGAAGTGGCCAAAATGGTGAACGATAAGGTGGATCTGTTCAACATTTCCTGTGGAAACCACGAAGATCCTGCCATGTTCTGCCGGACCCATCCCAACTCCTTCTTCCCCAGAGGCGTAAACGTCTATCTGGCGGCAGAGATCAAAAAGCATGTGACCAAGCCGGTCGCCTGCGTCGGTTCGCTGCAGAGCCCGGCCCAGATGGAAGAGATCATCGCTTCCGGCCAGGCGGATCTGGTGGAGATCGGCCGCGGACTTGTGGCAGATCCCTACATTGCCAACAAAGCGCTTGCGGGCGAAGCGGACGACATCAATCCCTGCCTTCGCTGCTATGAATGCTTTGGCGCAACCAGTCAGCTGGAGATGGTCAAGTGCACCGTCAATCCCCTGCAGGGACAGCAGATGCAGAACAGGGAAGAGATCCCCGCTCCCGAGAAGATCAAAAAGATCCTTGTGGTCGGAGGCGGCCCCGCCGGTATGGAAGCGGCCATCACCGCGGCGAAGCGCGGACACGATGTGACGCTGGTCGAGAAGAGTGAAAAGCTTGGCGGCAACCTGCATCCCGCAGGCGCCCCCTATTTCAAAGAAGACATCAAAAAGCTCTGTGAAGTGCTGATCCGCCGTGTGGAAAAAGCCGGCGTCAAGGTACTCCTGAATACAGAAGCTACGCCGGACTATGTAAAAGAGTTCGCGCCGGACGCTCTGTTCGTCGCCATCGGCTCCAATGAGCTTCGTCCGCCCATCAAGGGCATGGACGGCGACAATGTGATCATGGCCATCGACGCCGAGCTGCATCCCGAAAAGCTGGGCGAACGCGTCGCCATCATGGGCGGCGGCCTGGTAGGCGCCGAGGCAGCCTGTTCTTTCGCGCACGAAGGGAAGAAGGTCTCCATCATAGAGATGAAAGATGACGTGGCCATGGAAGTCAACTCCTTCTACCGCGGAGGCCTGATGCCCCATGTACTGGAGAGCGCCGATCTCTATGTCAAGACCAAAGTGAAAGAGATCACTCCGCAGGGCGTGCTCGTTGAAAACGCCGAGAAGGGTGAATTCCTCATCGAAGCGGACACCGTCGTCTGCGCGCTTGGGTTCCGGGCTCCTTTCGCAGTTGTGGACGCGCTCTGCGACATGTGCGAGGATTCCGTCGCGATCGGCGACTGCCGCAATGTCGGTCAGATCTATCATGCAATGA
This sequence comes from uncultured Blautia sp., assembly GCA_946622645.1. Lineage (GTDB taxonomy): Bacteria > Bacillota > Clostridia > Lachnospirales > Lachnospiraceae > Blautia_A. Next base: position 17,028 of record CAMOQF010000029.1, on the reverse strand, counting down.
CTGCAGGTTATTATGCAGCCCGCAGCATTTAAATGAATACAGAAATACTTGAAAGGGACACAGTTTATTGTGTCCCTCAAAGTGTTTTAAACAGCTATCAAAACCTGTAAGGAGTCATATATGGAAAAAATCAAGAACCCGATCATCCCGGGGTACTATCCGGATCCCAGCATCTGCCGCGTAGGAGACGACTTCTACCTCGCCTGCTCCAGCTTTGAACTGTTTCCCGGCATTCCGCTCTTCCACAGCCGCGACCTGGTCCACTGGGAGCAGATCGCCAACGTCATGACGGCAGAAAACGGTTTTCATATTGAAAAGAGCTACGGCGCCAACGGCGTCATGGCTCCCACGATCCGTTACAATAACGGCACTTTCTATATCATCAACGCGAACTTCTGCGACAAGGGAAACTATATCGTGACGGCCAAAGACCCGGCCGGTCCCTGGTCAGCGCCGCACTATATGGACGACGTCCCCGGTATCGACGCTTCCATCTTCTTTGACGACGATGGAAAGTGTTATGTCATCGGTACGGGAAACGTCTGGGACAACGGGACCGGCGTCAAGGAAAGAGGCATCTGGATCGCGGAATATGATATCGAAAACTTCCGGCTTGCCGGCGAGCCGTTTACGATCTGGAACAGCGCGCTGAGAGGAGCGGCTTCACCGGAAGCTCCGCACGTCTACCATATCGGCGATTACTATTATCTGGTCATTGCCGAGGGCGGGACAGAGCATTATCACAGTGTCACGGTGGCAAGAGGAAAAGAGCTCTTCAGCTTCTACGAAGGCAATCCGGCCAATCCGGTGCTGACCCATCGTCACATGGGATTTAAGGCGCCTATCATCAACGTCGGTCATGCGGATCTGATCGATCTGCCGGACGGCAGCTGGTACGCGGTTTTCCTTGCTTCACGTCTGATCGAAGGAGAATGCAAGAATCTGGGCCGCGAGACCTTTATCTGCCCCGTGATCTGGGAGAGGGACTGGCCTGTCTTCACCCCCGAGACCGGCAAAGTGGAGTGGGAATATGACGCTCCGGCTTCTCTCCCGGAGACGGTTTACCCGCCGGAAAATACCAGGGACGAGTTCGACACGCCGGAACTGCCGCTGTACTGGACGTTCTGGGGCAGGCCTTACAAAAAATATTACACGACCGGCGATGGCAGATTATCGATCACCTGTATCGGGAAGAGGATGGCGGATGAACTCAAACCCGTCAATCTGAACGGCCCAAAAGATACGGAAGCCTACGCCGCGTTCATCGCAAGGCGCCAGAGACAGCCGCAGACGACTGCCACCACTGCAATGCACTTCGTCCCCCAGGGAGCAGAGGAAGCAGGCCTTGCAGTCGGGCAGGCCTTCAACTATCAGCTGAGGATCTGCAGATGCGTCTCAGAAGGCAGACAGATGCTGAGGGTTCTGGCCGTCACCACGGATTTTAAGGGATATCCTTTCCTCCCCGGTTTTGAAAGCAAAACAAATTTTGATATTGTCAAGGAAAAGGAGTATAATAGTGAGGACGTCGTGATCCGCATCACTATGGACAACGAGGATTTCCGGATCTTCTGCGGACCGGATGAAAACGATCTGCAGGAATTCTGCTGCTTCGACGGCCATATCCTGAATCCGGAAAAAGTCGGCTGCATGACCGGCACCATGATCGGCATGTACGCCACCGGCAACGGCGCCGACAGCGACAACAAAGCAGAGTTTTCCTTCTTTGAACTGAAGTAATCATCATTCTTGTACCATGCAGCAGGAGGCAGCAAATGAGCAACTACATCTTCCCCTTCCTCTGGATGAGGGGCGAACCGGAGGAGATCCTCCGCAACGAAATTGAAAAGATCTGTGAATGCGGCATCCGCGCCGTCTGTGTGGAAGCCCGCCCGCACGATGATTTCTGCGGCCCCGGATGGTGGCGCGACATGGACATCGTGCTGGATGAAGCCAGAAAACGCGGCATGAAGGTCTGGATCCTGGATGACAAACATTTTCCCACGGGCTACGCAAACGGCCTGATCGAAAGCAAGTATCCGGAAAGGAAAAAGCTCTATATCAACGCTGCCACAGCGGATGTTTTCGGCAGCGCCCACGAGAGAACCCTGGATGTCAGCGCAATGCTGAAGCCCGTCATCGGCTTCTGGGAGCTGGGCGATCCGGTCAACTACGAAGAACGGGCCAAAAACCGGCTTTATTCCATCACGGCTGTCCGCCTGGACGAAGGAGACAAATGCCTCGAGGAGACCATCGATCTCACAGATACCTTTGACGGACGGCTTGCGACCTTCACGCTGCCGGAAGGAGCGTGGAGAGTATTTGTGATCTTCAAGACCCGCACTGACGGAGGAAACGACACCTATATCAATATGATCGACAGCGTGTCCGCTTCCACGCAGATCGAAGGCGTGTACGAAGCTCATTATCAACACTATGCAGACGAATTCGGCACGACCATCGCCGGCTTCTTCTCCGACGAACCGCAGTTCGGCAATATGAAGGATGCCCTCGTCTACGATTTTGACACCAAACCGGGAAAGAAAAAAATGCCTCTTCCCTGGAGCGATGAGCTGCAGGAGATGCTGACGGAGCGTTATGGCTCTCTTCTGCCGACTGTACTTCCTCTGTTGTTTGTGGACAGCAGAGACAACATCGAGACAGCGCAGATCCGTTATGATTACATGGACTGCGTTTCCAGACTGTATCAGAAGTGTTTCTGTGATCCCATCGGGGAATGGTGCCGTGCGCACGGCGTGGAATACATCGGCCATGTGGTGGAAGACAACCATGTCCACAGCCGTCTTGGGCTCGGGGCTGCGCATTACTTCCGTTCGACGGCAGGCCAGCATATGGCCGGGATCGACTGTATCGGGAACCAGATCGTTTTCGGCGCGCCCTATCAGGTCCGCAAAGCCATGACAGACTGCGACGGCGAATTCTTCCATTTTACCCTCGGTAAGCTTGGAGCATCCGCAGGTCATCTGGATCCAAAGAAAAAAGGACGTACCCTCTGCGAACTGTTCGGTGCCTACGGCTGGAGCTTCGGCGTCCGCGACATGCAGTATCTGCTGGATCATCTGCTGGTCCGGGGCGTCAATCATCTGGTGCCGCACGCTTTCTCCATGGCGGAATATCCGGATGTCGACTGCCCGCCGCATTTTTATGCCAGAGGCAACCATCCGGAATTTCCCTGGTTTGCCCATCTGATGAAATATGCCAACCGGATGTGCGGCCTGCTGAACGACGGGACTCACGGCGCTTCCGCGGCGGTGCTCTACGACGGGGAAGCCGACTGGGTAGGAGATCACATGCCTATGCAGAAGGTCTGCCGTGCTCTTATTGAAAACCAGATCGAGTTCGACATCGTAAGCCAGGATATGCTGCTTGACCCGACCATCTGCAGCGGTTCCTGGATCCGTGACGGCCTTGAACTGAACGGGATGACCTTCAACGCGCTGGTGATCGGCACCTGCGATCAGATCACGGATGATCTGGCAAAGGTCCTGTCTTCCCGCGGGATCCCGGTGTATTTCGTCGAACGTCTTCCCAGGAGGCTGATCCGCGGGACCCGGGGAGAGTATGAATCGTTTGAGGCTTCGGACAATATCCAGGCTGTACCGCTTGCCGATCTGCCCCAGGTGCTTGCCGATCTGAATGTCGACCGGGTGGAGATCTCTCCGGCATGGAAAGCCCTCACCTGGTATCATTACATCAAGGACCGCCAGATCTTCGTGTTCATGAACGAAGATCCGGATCACACCTTCACCGGCACCGTCACCCTGCCGACGGAAGCTCCCGTCGTTTTCTACGATGCGATGGACGACTGCTACGAAGAGGCGGAGTATGAGATCCGCTCCGGCCATACCGTGGTTTCGTTGACGCTGGAGCGCGGTCATTCCTGCGTGCTGATGGAGAAAAAAGACATCGTTCCGGTACGGAAGCATCTTTCTTCGAAAGAAAAGATCCGCGCCCTGGAAAAGATGGATATCTCGAACAACTGGACTGTCAGCCGCGCAAGAGCCATCGATTATCCGGCCTTTGCTCCGGAAAACGTCTTCGAAGCCGAGACGCTGAAGCCTATCTCCAGGATCGATCCGGCTTTCTCCGGCATCATCCGCTACGAAAAGACCGTTGTTCTGGATAAAACACCGGAGGAGGCATATCTGCGCATCAAAGAAGCATATGATGTCTGCCGGATGTCTGTCAACGGTCAGGATGCAGGCATGTGCCTGATCCCGCCGTACCAGTTTGATCTTTCCGGCCTTTTGCAGGAAGGTGAAAACAGGATCTGCATCGAAGCCGCTACGACCCCGGCCAGGGATCAGCTTAACTTCCCTGCGGCTCCCTTCTCCTTCGGGCACGATCCGATGGATCCCACCGGCATCGCAGGAACTGTCTCTTTGTTTGTAAATGAATAAAAAACCGTGTCTGCAGGGCATTGCTGTCCTGCAGACACGGTTTTTCTTTTTTTTGGAGTTTATTATTTTGTAAGCTCGATCCAGGTGTTGCGGTAGCGAAGAAGATCTTTGTCCAGATCCTGATACATGCTGATGTAGTAGGGATAGAGCTTGTCGTAGACGTCCGCCCAGGCTTCCACAGGCTGGATCTCCTCCTTGATGTGGACTAACCGCTCGATCGTCTTTGTCATATCCGTATAAACGCCCGTGGCCTGCCCGGCGATCAGACAGTCGCCGAAAGGCACGTCGCCGGAGCGTTCATCCAGCACCATGATGGGTACGCGGAGCATGGAAGCTTTGATCATGGACCAGGTTCTGGATTTCGCTCCGCCGCCCGTGACGCGGAGGCAGTCCACCTGGCCGCCGGAAGCTTTGATGGTTTCCACCACGTGGCGCACCGCATACGCGGTTCCTTCAAAGATGGAGCGAAGGATGTCTGCCCGCGTGGTATCGAGCGACATGCCGATGAACATTCCTTTGGCATGAGAATTCCAGAGCGGCGCCCGCTCGCCGATCAGGTAGGGGAAGAACATGGTCCCGTTGCTGCCGGCCGGTACTTCGTGGGCGATCTCATTCATGAGCGTGTACACATCTTTGTCAAGAGATGCTGCTTTCTGCTTTTCCGGCTCCCCGAAGGTATCCAGATACCATTTCAGGGAAGCACCGGAGGTGCTGATGGGAGCGTCGAAAATGTAGGAGACATTTCCTACATGATAAGGTTTGGTTACAACAGGCACATCGTTCGCGCTCTTGACGGGACTGCCGACAAAGACAAGCGAGGAGGTACCTGTGGATTCGCAGGCTTCGCCGAGCTGGGTGATGCCCGTCGCGTAGACGGAAGTGAGGGCGTCGCTTGCGCCGGCTGTGACCGGAGTGCCTTCCAGAAGGCCGGTTTCCCTGGCGGCTTCCGCTGTGACATACCCGATGATATCGGTGACAGCATGGACCTCCGGGAGCATTTTGTCCAGATCAATGCCGATGACGTCTCCGATCTCTTTCGACCACTTCAGGGTGTTGATGTCCATACACTGGGTACGGACGGCCTGGTCCAGGTCGGTGGTCATCTGTCCGGTCAGCTTGAAATTGATGTAGGAGCTGGCCTGCATGACCTTTTCCGTCTGCAGATACAGATCCGTCTCCTGCATCTTATACCAGAGGAGCTTGTTGGGAAGGAAGGCCACATCGGGCTGCCCTCCCATGATATCGACGTAATGATCGTGCCCCAGCATCAGGGAGATATAATGCATCTCCTTGGCAGAACGGGCGTCCATCCAGATCATGGCGTTTCGGAGCGGTCTGCCTTCTTTATCCACCGGCAGCATCGTAACGGTCTGGGAGCTGATGCTGATGCCCCGCACCCGGTTCACGATCTCGCGGTCCGCAGCGGATGTGATCTCCTGAAAGATCTCCCTCACATTGTTCCACCATTCATCCGCGCTCTGTTCCACCATGCTTTTGCCCGGGAAGATCAGATGATTGGCGCGGGACGCACGTGCAACGACATTGCCGTTTTCGTCCATCAGGATCGCCTTCACATTGGTCGTACCCAGATCCATACCGATCAGATAATTCTCTGCTAATGTGCTCATGGTTCCCTCCATTTTCAGAAATCAAGACCATAATGATCATTTCTGCTCCGCAGCCTGCCGGTCGGAGCGATGCAGCAAAGTCTGTCTATGGTTCAATACTATCATATCAGGCAGGCTTATGTACAACTGACAATTTCCTCTTTAAAAAGGAAGAAAGAACGGGTCATTTTGAAGGGCTCATTTTTACCTCGTTCGGAAGTATATCGGACGTTTTGCCTGAAAATAGGATAAATATTAACGGTTACTGGTTGCTGCGGGAGGTGTATACGCATCCTGCCTGTGATAAAATACTTCTATAATGGGCGGCGGAAGGAGCAGACAGGCAGATGACCTCGCAGATCAGTGGATTTCACGTCAGCATAGAACAGAAAACAACAGCGGAAGAGCGCCTCGAACTCCCTCTTCAGATCATCTACGTGGTCTTTGGAGCAGCCGTGATGACCGTGCGCGGCAACAGATACAACATGACTCAGGAAGACATGATCCTGGTCAACGGGATGGAGCCTTACACGCTGGTCACGGAAGAAGCCGGGGTAGTCTGCACGGTCTCCATCGATTATGAGATAATCTCGCAGATGACGGACGACAGCACGGTGGTCATGACCCTCAACTCCCTGGAGATATCGGATTGCCCCTACGGAGATCTTCGCAGGATATTCCGGGAGCTGGTGTATTTTGAGGTGCTCGGGGGAGAACAGACGCGCTGCCGTAAAATGAGCCGCCTGTATGAGATGGTGGATATACTGCTGAGACATTGCACCCAGAAAGCCGGCCTTACGGCTGAGAAGAATTATAAGTCCCGGAGCGAACAGGAACGTCTTCTGCAGATCACATCCTATATAAATGCCAATTACCGTGATTCCCTGAGTCTGCGGGAACTGGCGGATTCCATGTATACTTCCACCTCCACTCTGTCCCGGTTTTTCCGGAAGCAGACAGGGTATTATTTTTCGGAATATCTGAACCGGGTAAGGGTCGCCCATGCCGTTCCGGAGCTGACCGGAACCTCCAGGAATATCACGGCGATCGCTATGGAATGCGGCTTCTCAAGCCCGTCCGTGTTTTCCGGCTGCTTCCATGACGCCTACGGAATGTCTCCGCAGGAATTCCGAAAGCAGCAGACCCGGAACGCGGAAGACCGGGAAAACCAGATGCAGGAGCTGCGCCGTGTGCTCTCCGCCCGGATCGATGAGATCCGCCCGGCGTCCGAACAGTCTCTGCAGAAGACGGATATCAGGGTCGTGGAAGGCAGCGGGACTTCCTTTGAAAACCCCTGGAACTTGGTCCTCAATATGGGATCGCTTTCTGCCCTCACCAGAGCCAATGTGCAGTATCATATGCTGACAATGGCGAAAGAGCTGCAGATGACGCACATCAAGATCTGGTCTGTCTTTGCAAAAGACCTTCGCATCACGGATGGCAGGACCCGGGGTTCCTATAACTACAGTCTGGTCGATACCGTGCTGGATATGATCGTGGAAAACCAGCTGGCGGTCTATTTTGACTTCGGAAGCAGGCCGGATGTGATCATCGGTTCCCGCGACACGGCCCTTCTTTCGGAAGAGGTGGGCATTCTCTTTGAAAGCCGCGAGCTCTGGGAAGACCTGTTCCAGGACTTTGTACGCCACCTGGTCCATCGCTACGGAAAAGAAGAGATCAGCGGATGGATCTTCGACTTCTGCATCGATCCCACCTTCCGCGGATATGGCCGTTATTATGAAGATCCGGACTATGATTTTCAGAATGTATTTGAATATGCCCATAAAACCTTAAAAAGATTCGCGCCGGGGGCCAGGGTCGGAGGGCCCGTAGGCATTCCGAACAACCCCAACAAAGAGATCGAGACTTTTCTGAAGCGGTGCGCAGAGAGCGGGATCCTTCCGGACTTTGTATCCGTGCCGCTGCTTCCATACGAGCCTACGGACGGAGGGAAACGGTTTACAAGAGTACCGGACTCCGAATTTGAGATACGGCAGATGGAAACCGTAAAGGGTCTCATTTCGCAGATCCTGCATACGGAGGTTCCGATCTACATATCGGACTGGAACCTTTCGGTATCCAACCGCAACACGGTCAATGACAGCTGTATCAGAGGGACATATCTTTGCAGCAGAGCACATGGACTCATGTCGCATGCGGCGCTTTGCTGCCTGTGGGTCGCTTCGGACTGGATCAGCAATTATTACGACAACCGGATGATCCTGAACGGAGGCGGCGGGCTTCTGTCGCGTGACAATATCCGTAAACCGGCCTTTTACGCACTTTGGTTTTTAAAAGAACTGACCGGGCAGGTGCTGTATCAGGACGAGAGGATGATCCTCACCGAAAAGAATCCGGACAGCTTCCGCGCCGTATGCGTCAACCACCCCGGCTTTAACCTGGGCTATTATCTTAAGAGGGAAGAGGAGATCACGCCCGAAAACATCGACGCCGTAGTGTCACAGTCGTCGCCTTGTACCTGGACGCTGCATATCGACGGTCTGGAGGAAGGCGCCTGGTATATCATCAGGACGCGCAGCGTCAGCCGCCGGTACGGGAGCATCATGGACGAATGGATACGGCTTGGCTGTGAAAACCGCCTGACCCGGGAAGATATACGGTATCTTCGGGAGATCTGCGTTCCGCGCCTCAGCATGGCAAAAGCAAGGGTGCAGAACGGACGGCTTTCCCATCAGGTCATCCTGGATGAGCAGGAGTTTCAGATGCTGCATATCTTCCGGATCACGGAAGACATCCGATAGAAAACAGACCGTTTCGTGGGAAATATCAGAAATGCAACAAACGCATACGGTTTGTTGCAGGATAGAATTGAAACAGAAATGAAACGCAACAAAGAGAAGTTTTTTGACGCACGAGAGAATGCTTTATAGCAGGGGAGATGCTATATTAGTATACAGAAAGACACATGAAACCGAGAGGAAAGAGCTATCAGATCGGGAGGTGATCTTACGGCAATCTTATCTTTGAAAAACATTACCAAGACATACCCCGGAGTCACGGCGCTGAATGACGTATCGATCTCCTTTGAAAAAGGAGAGGTACACGCCCTGGTGGGTGAAAACGGTGCCGGAAAATCCACATTCATCAAGTCGATCTCCGGTGCGATCCGGCCTACGTCGGGCACCATCGAGTTCGAAGGCCAGACCTATCCCTACATGGAGCCGGCCAAGGCCATCGAGATGGGGATCGCAGTCGTCTACCAGGAACTGATCCAGTTCGAAGCCATGTCCGTCGCGGACAACATCTTCATGGGCGTCAAGGACGGATCCGGCATGATCCTGAATGACAAAGAAAGACAGAGAAGAGCGGCGGAGCTTCTGGCGGAATTTGAGTGCCACATTCATCCCTCCGAGCTGATCCGCAACCTGTCCATCGCCAACCGCCAGATCGTGGAGCTTACTAAGGCCATGGTCCGGAACGCTAAAGTCATCATCATGGACGAACCGACGGCGGCTATCACGGTCTCCGAACAGGAGAGCCTCTTCAAACTGGTGGACAAGCTCAAAGCCAACCAGGTCACAGTCATCTACATCTCCCATCGACTGGACGAGCTCTTCCGTATCTGCGACCGGGTCTCCATCCTCCGCGACGGCCAGTATGTGACGACCAAAAACATCGAAGATACCAGCAAACAGGAACTGATCAACTTCATGGTAGGCCGTGAACTGACCAACACCTATCCGGAAAAACAGCCGGCCGGGCAGGAAGTCGTTCTTTCCGTCAGGAACCTGACCGGAAACGGCGTACATGATATCAACTTTGACCTTCACAAGGGAGAGATCCTTGGTTTTGCAGGACTGGTCGGAGCCGGCCGGACGGAGCTGATGCATCTGATCTTCGGCGCGGCGAGAAAGGAAAGCGGCCAGATCCTTTTCAAAGGACAGGAAAAACAGCTCCATTCTCCCAAAGACGGTATGGAAGCGGGCGTAGCCCTGATCCCCGAGGACAGAAAGTTCCAGGGCTGCTTTATCGACAAACCCATCGACTGGAATATCTCGATCTCAACCATCGACAAGCTGGCCAAGGGCGGCGTGGTAGACAAAAAAGCCGAGAAAAAGCTTGCCGAAGACTACCAGGCCAGGCTTAAGATCAAGACTCCTTACCTGGATCAGCTGACCAGCGGTCTCTCGGGCGGCAATCAGCAGAAGGTGGTCATCGCAAAAGCTCTTGCAGCCGATCCGGACATCCTGATCTTCGACGAGCCCACACGAGGCATCGACATCGGTGCCCGCCACGAGATCTATCTGCTGATGAACGAGCTGGCAGAACAGGGTAAGTCGATCCTCATGGTCTCTTCCGACATGGAAGAACTGCTGGGTATGGCAGAGAGGATCATTGTACTGTACGAAGGAAAACAGACAGGCGAACTCCAAAGAGACGAGTTCTCACAGGAGAAGGTTCTGGCGCTGGCGTCCGGTCTATAGGAGGAAAAAGAGAATGGTTGAAAAGAAAAAGAAAAGCTTTGGAGATATTTTTGCAAATCTGTCCATGCCGATTTTGCTGGTGCTGCTGGTGGTGATCTTCAGCATCATGTCCGACAAGTTCCTGACATCCCTGAACATCACCAACATCCTGGTGCAGAACGTGCACGTAGCCATCGTGGCTACCGCAGTCATGATCATCATGATCAGCGGCGGATGCGACCTTTCCATCGGTTATCAGATGTCCGTGGCAGCCGTCCTGGTGGCCAAGATGATGTCCGTACATAAGCTTCCGGTGATCGTAGCTGTCATCGCGGGTATCGCCCTTTGCTCCCTGCTTGGAACATTCAACGGTTTTATGGCCCTGAAGCTGAAGAGCAACACGATGATCGTAACCTTGGGTACCATGGCGATCTTCCAGGGTATCTCCTATCTGATCAGTAACTCCAAGACCTATCACAACCTGCCGAAGTCCTTCATGATGATCGGCCAGGGAAGAATCTTCGGATGGCTCCCCATCAACGTCGTGATCATGATCGTCCTGGTCGTGGCGGCAGGCTTTGTGATGAGCAAGACCGCTGTCGGACGTAAAGTCTACGCGGCAGGCGACAACCCCGAGGCAGCCAGACTGGCCGGTCTGAACGTAGGAAAGATCAAAGTCCTCTCCTTCACCGTAGCCGGTGTGCTGGTCGGCATCGCAGCCATCCTTCTGACCTCCCGTTCCGGTTCCGCCGATTCAGGCACCGGCGTGGGCATCGAGTTCACCGGCATCACCGCATGCGTCCTTTCCGGCGTAGCCCTGAAGGGTGGCGAAGGTACCCTGTGGAAAGTCATCGTAGCTGTATTCGCACTCGGCGTGCTGAGCAACGGCATGCAGCTGATCGACCTGGGCGCTTATCCGCAGTACATCGCAAAAGGTCTGATCATGCTTGGTTCTCTGTACATCACCAACAAAAACGCAAAGGGCATGTAAACAGAGCATCGGTTTATCACTCTGAAAATACCGGAAACGCGGGGGTGCCGCGTTTCCGGGAAGTATACACACAAAACATCTAACACAAAGGAGGAATTATTCAATGAAAAAAGCACTGTCTTTCATTCTGGCAGCAGCCCTCACCGCTTCCATGGCTACCGGTCTTGCCGTAACGGCTCATGCAGAAGACGACACCAAGAGCGTCGGATTCGTTACCTTCGGCCTTGGCGGAGACTTCTTCCAGCAGCTGGCTGACACTTTCGTAGAAAAGTTTGAAGAGGAAGGCTGGGAAGCATCCTATGCAGACGGCCAGTTTGATCCTACCGCTCAGATCGAAGCCTGCGAAAACTACATCGCAATGGACGTTGACGTTCTTGTATGCTGGTCCGTAGCTCCCGAAGCAATGGATTCCATCGTTGAACAGTGCCAGGAAAAAGGCATCAAATTTGTCGCTTTCGTAGCTCCCACAAGCTCCTATGACGCTGTCATGATCTCCGACAACGCAGACCTTGCCGACTGCCTTGCCAAGCTGGCTGCAAAATGGATCGATGAGACCTTCGCGGATGCGGAAGATCATTCCGTACCGGTCGCTGTATTCAGCTGCCGTACCGCTGAGACCGGCGTTGTCCAGGCTGACGAGCTCATTAAGATCGAAGAGTTCTCCACCAAGGCTAAATTCGAAACAGAAGTCGAGTGCCAGGATGAGACCATGCAGGTCGGTCTTGAAAAAGCTGAAAACCTCTACATGTCCAACCCGGACATCAAAGTGTTCCTGACCGCTCACAGCGGACTGGGCCTTGGCATCAACAACTACTTCACCGCCATCAGCTCTCCTGTTACCGAGTATGACGACATGGGCATCTTCCTGATCAACGGCGACATGACCATCGCTGAGATCATCAAATCCTCTGAAGACGGCGAATCTCCGCTGCGCGGCATGGTCCTGACCGGAAGCGTTGACGACACTGCAAACGATCTGCTGATGGTCTGCAACGGCGTTTATGACGGCAGCATCGAACCCGGTACCGTACAGAAAGCCGGCACCACCTTCGTCTATGCCGACACCATCGACGAGTACCTTGAGACCGGTACCGTTACCAGCGTAACCGCAGAAGATTTTCAGTAAAAAGTAACCTTTCAAAAGCCTCAATAGTCTTCACCCCAGGGCCTGAACCTCCCTGGGGTGCTTAAATATAGGAGTAAAACAATGGCAAAAAAAGTTCTGGGCATTTCTTTTGGAAGAAAGATGAGCAACTGTGACGTGATGGTCAAGCACGCTCTGATGGAATGTGAAAAGGCCGGCTGCGAAGTCGCTTTTATCCGCGCGGATGATCTGAACATCACAAACTGCAACGGCTGCATTTCCTGCGTCATCGGCATGATGACGGGCAGAGGACGCGGTTACTGCGTACGCCACGATGACTTTGATATCCTGGATGAATGCGTTATGCAGGCGGACGGCCTCATCCTGGCATGTCCCACCTACGAGACCTCCGTCACGGGACGTTTCAAAACCATCTGCGACCGCATCGGACCCAGCCACGACATCACCTTCCGCCAGGCAGCCTACGACGAAGGCAAGGCGGCCGGAAAACCGGAGGAGAAGCTTCCGGACGCGCGTACCTTCAAAAAACGTTCGGCAGCGCTCATCTCCGTGGGCGGCGCCATGACGGAAAACTGGATCGCCCTCACCCTTCCCATGATGTATGAGTTCACCTTCCCCTGGGGGATCGATGTCATTGACACGGTCGAATATTACGGCGCCATGGCGCATGAATCCGTCCTCGGCTATCCCGAGATGATGGACCGTATGACGAAGGTCGGACAGAACCTTCTCGCCTCCATCAATGCCGAGACGGAAGAAGAACGCCTTAAATGGAGAGGCGACGAAGAGGGCGTCTGCCCTGTCTGCCATACCCGCCTTCTGCAGGTATCCCATGACAACAGGACCGTGGACTGCGTTGTGTGCGGAAGCCACGGCACTCTTGAGATCAACGACGGCAAGATCAAAGCGCATTTCACACAGGAAGAGCAGGATCGTTCCCGTCTGCGCTGGATCGGCAAACTGGAGCATTCCACCGAGATCAAGACCCAGGCCCAGCCCAGCGGCACCATCAAGAATCTGAAAGAACTCAAAGCCCCGTACGCTGCGTTCAATCCGGGCACCTTTACGCCGGATGAAACAGCCTTCGGAAATATAAAATAAACAGAAACGGCAATTGAATGCTGCCGGTATGGTTCCGGCCAGCGGAGACGAATTTCTTCGCTGGCCGTTTTTTCAATTATGCATGGATGCCGGAATGGCTGTCGGATGCATCCGTCAGCAGAAATCCCAGGTATATTTTGCTTGACAGCAGGTATACAAAGTACGCATTTTATGGTAATATTAATTGATAATCAGGCAAGGAGTAAAAGCTCCCGTATAAGGAAGAAATGCAGCGTTGAACAGATAGAAATGAAAACGAAAAGGAGGCAGGAAAAGCATGGCGGTATTTCAGATTGATTTTATGGCGGAGACCCTGGGCAGGACGGTTCCCATCATCGTGATCCTTCCCACAGACAAAGTCTATTTTCCAGGCGTACCCAGACGGGAGGAGGGCAAACCGTATAAGACGCTCTACCTGCTGCACGGCGTGATCGGAGACTGCACGGACTGGCTGTACGGCACCCGCATCCGCCGCTGGGCAGAAGAAAGAGACCTGTGTGTCGTGATGCCTTCCGGTGACAACGCCATGTATCTGGACCAGCCGTGGGCCGGCAATCTGTACAGCGAATTTATCGGCCGCGAGCTGGTGGAGTTTACCAGAAAGACCTTCCCCCTGTCCCGCAAAAAAGAAGACACCTTTATCGGCGGTCTGTCCATGGGCGGGTACGGCGCGATCTACAACGGCCTTAAGTATCATGAGACCTTCGGCGCTATCGTGGGACTTTCCTCGGCGTTGGTGATCGACGAGGATATGCCTGTACAGGTTCCCGATCCGCATTTTCCGCTGGAATACAATGAAGTCAAGAAAAGCCTCTATGGCCCGGATCTGGAGGCGGTCGTCCACTCTGACAAGAATCCCAAAGTGCTTGTGGAACGTCTGGCGGAAGAAAAGATCGATTTCCCGAAGATCTATCTATGCTGCGGAGAGGACGATTTCCTGAAAGTGAAAAACGACAGCTTCTCAGCATATCTGCAGGAAAAAGGCGTGGAGCACACCTATGTGACCGGCCCCGGCTCCCATGAATGGGATTTCTGGGATACCTACATCAAAAAAGCGCTGGACTGGCTGCCCCTGGAAGAGGGAGCCGGCGGCAGGACCAGCGGAAATATCGGCCGGGACTGATCCGTCCGGGTGAACGTACAGATTGCAGAAGAGGAGAGCATGACTATGAGATTAACGGATGAACAGAAACAAAGGGTAGAGGATCTGCTTTCTCAGATGACCCTGGAGGAAAAGATCGGCCAGATGAACCAGGAGTCTCCCTCTATCGTGGGCGGCTTTGACGTTCCCTTTTCGGAACTGATCGAGATGATGACGGACGGCCGGATCTCAAAGGAAGAGTTCAACAACATCATGGCCGGCGCCACCCAGGACTATCATGAAGAAGAGATCAAAAAAGGCCTGGTCGGGTCTCTGATGGTACAGGAGCCTGAAGTCGTAAACCGTCTCCAGAAGATCGCGGTGGAAGAGAGCCGTCTGGGCATCCCCATCATCTTCGGCCTCGACGTGATCCACGGTTTCCGCTCGGTCTATCCCATCGCCATCGCGGAAGCGGGCAGCTTTGACACGGATCTGATGGAAAGAACAGCCGCCATGGCGGCTAAAGAGTCCCGCGCAGCCGGCGTGGCCTGGCATTTTGCGCCGATGCTGGATGTCGCAAGGGACGCCCGCTGGGGCCGCGTGTCCGAAGGCCCTGGCGAAGATCCCTATCTGGGAAGTCAGTTCGCCCGCGCCAAGATCAGGGGCCTTCAGAACGATCAGTCTTCCACGGAAAACTATGTAGCCGCCTGCCTGAAACATTACATCGGCTACGGCGCCTGCGAATCCGGCCGTGATTACAATACCGTCAGCATGGCGATGCACGTGTTTTACAATAACTATCTGAAGCCTTTTGCGGCAGCAGTGGATGAAGGCGCGGCTACGGTGATGGCGGCCTTCAACGATCTGAACGGCGTACCCTGCACGGTCAACCGCTTCCTTCTGCGTGACATTCTGAAAGGGTCCCTGAGATTCCCGGGCTTTGTGGTGAGCGACGCCAACGCCATCCGTGAGTGTATAGTCCACGGCGTCTGTGAGGACGAGATCGATGCAGGCGTCCAGGCAGCCAACGCCGGCATGGATATGGACATGGGCACCGAGATCTACGTGAAAAATCTGAAGAATGCTGTCGAGGCAGGCAAGGTTTCCATGGACGTGATCGACGAAGCCGTCCGCCGCATCCTTTCCGTCAAAATGTGGCTCGGCCTGTTCGACCATCCCTATGTGACCGAAGAGGCGATGAAACGCTATGAGACGCTTCCGCAGGAGCATGTCGATCTGGCCCGGGAGGCGGGTGAAAAATCCATCGTACTCCTGAAGAACGAAGGGAACATCCTTCCCATCGATAAAAACGCGAAAGTCTCTCTGGTAGGACATTTTGCCGACAACAAAGAAGAGATCATCGGCGCCTGGGCCATGAGCTGGCAGGAAAAGGACTGCGTGACCATCCTGGAAGGCATGAAGGCGGAATTCCCCAATGTGCGGTACTTCCCCTGCGGCGGACCGGAGGGAGACCTTTCCATGGACGAGATCCTGAAAGCCGGAGACTACGGCGACGTGATCGTGGCAGTTCTGGGAGAAACCTGCGCCATGTCAGGAGAAGCAGCCTCCAGAGCCGACATCACCATCCCGGGACGTCAGAGAGAGCTCCTGGAAATGCTTCTCACCACAGGAAAACCGGTGGTACTGGTGCTGATGAACGGGCGTCCTCTGGCGCTCGACTGGGAGGAGAAATATGTCCCGGCCATCGTGGAAGCCTGGCAGCTGGGCATCCAGATGGGCCCGGCAGTAGCCCGCGTGCTCTCCGGAACCGTCAATCCGGAAGGAAAGCTTTCGTCCTCCTTCCCGGCGTTTACCGGCCAGTGTCCGGTCTACTATAATCATCCGAACACCGGAAGACCCGGCTCCAAGAGCAAATTCACGTCACGCTATCTGGATGCGCCGCTCGGAGCGCTTTATCCCTTCGGATACGGCCTCTCCTACACGACCTTCGAATACGCGGATCTGAAGGTGGAGGATGATCCTGTAAGCCCGTGCGTGAAAGTATCGGCGACAGTCAAAAACACCGGCGACAGAGAAGGAAAAGAGACCGTTCAGTTCTATCTGCAGGATGTCACAGCTTCGCTGGTCCGTCCCGTAAAAGAACTGAAGGGATTTGAAAAGATCACGCTTGCACCGGGAGAATCAAAGACCGTCACCTTCTTCCTTCAAAAGACGGATATGGGCTTCTTTGACAATGACCGCGTCTACCAGCTGGAAGACGGGAAGTTCCGTTTCTATGTGGGCGGAAGCTCCCGCGACTGCCTGATGGAGGAAAAGGAACTGGATTTTGGACAGGCAGAC
>CAMOQF010000028.1 GCA_946622645.1 uncultured Blautia sp. | reverse complement strand
TGAGGCAGCCCTTTTTTGGTGGGAAGGATGTATCGTCCGGTCTTGACGGAATGAGAATGGAAAGGGTATAATGTATATACGTATTAACAGTATTTACAAAACGGGTTTCAGAGGAGGTGGATATGGATCAGACGATCATCAAGCCGTGGGGCAATAGTCAGGGGGTCAGGCTCAGTAAAAGTATTCTGGAAAAAGCTCATATGAAACATGATGATATTCTTCAGATTGACGCGGATGAAAACGTTATTATTCTCCGGAAAGTTCCCAGACATAAGACTTTTGAAGAACGTCTTGCAGAGTATGACAACAAGATCGACATATACAGTTTTGATTGGGGAGAGCCGTTGGGGAAGGAGCTGGTCTGATGCAGGGTTTTTCACAGGGAGATCTGATCAGGATCCACGGATTCCGGAATCTGTTTTTAATCGTGAGTAAAAACGCGTTCATCCGGGCTGTTCATATGTTTCATGTGTGTCCTGTTATCACGGAGATCCCGGATGGCCCGCTTCATATCCCGGTCACCGGGATGCAGCAGACACAAGGAGTTGTGATCTGTGAACAGATGAAGCTGATCGACCCGCTCGTCAGGCCCTGTACCCGCGTAGACAGGATCCTTTATGGAGATCTGATGGACATCTCGGACGTTCTGCAAGGAATCTTCGAATATGATTGATTTCCGGCTTAAGGAGGAAAAGAATGAGAAAAAAGACCATTACCGGATGGCTGCTTACACTGCTTCTGTCATGTATGACGATAATTCCCGCATTTGCTGAAGCAGAAGAAACAACGTATCAGGATGAGACTGTCGTGGAAGATGCATCGGCTGCTCAGGATAAAGCTGAAGCATACCCTGACACACAGTATGTTCTGTATCTCGGCACAAACGATAAAGATACCAACCAGCCTGTGTTTACCGAGACAGAGGCCATGGAAAAAGCCCGTGAGATCCTCATCAGCATTTTTGGCGGATACACCATTCAGGAAGCGCACGGCGGCTGGATCGGCGACGACGGCAAGGAATACCAGGAATACACGCTGGTGATCTATCTGAGCGATACGACGGAAGAACAGGTCCATAAAGCGGCGCAGGAGCTGATAAGGGTATTCCATCAGAGCTCTGTCCTGATCCAGACCAACCCGACAAGAACCGAATTCTACAGCGGTTTCTCGTACGTTCATGATCCGCGTGAGCTTCCCGAGGCGATGAAGGATATCATCGAGAACCCGGAGGCCGTATACGGCTTTTCGCCGGATCCGGAATCCAAGCGTCTGGGCGAATATGCGGAGTACGACTGGACCGATCCGGATTTCGTGGCGCAGGCCAAAGAAGACCGGACTGCCTATCACGAGTCCATAGAATCCATGATGGATATCCTTTATGAGATGAGGGACGAAGGCGCTTCGATGGAAGAAATGGCGCGGGCGGTCTCGCTCGAAAGAAACCGGCTGCGGCTGGCTTCGTCTGAGGACGACCCGGAAGGCCTGGAGAAGGTGAAAAAATCAAATCTCGAAACCTACGGGCACGAGGATGGACCTACGCCGGACGAGCTGTACGAGAAATACGGTTCCTGGCAGATGGTGCTGCAGAAATCCTTCAGCTCCAACCTGGGAATGGACGCCTGCTGCGGACTGTACGACGAGTACTACCCGCTCTACATCGAACTCGGGTATGTGGAAGGCTGATCCACGTATCAGAAAAAATGAATAAATGAAGTTAAAAAAGGGTTGTCGTACATCAGATCTGATGAAGTACGACAACCCTTTTGTATTATGGTCTTATGCCGGCCGCTATCGATCCTCGCGGAAGTAGCTTAAGCCCAGCGAAGCCGGCGGCTGATTCTCCCGCTTGTTCCGGAGAGAAGTGATGATCAGCACAATGATCGTCACGACGTAGGGAGCCATCTTGTAGATCTCCTTGACAGCCAGGTTGGTCCCGCTGGGAATGAAGATATGCAGGATGTACAGGCCGCCGAACAGGATGGATGCCCAGATGCTGTGGATCGGACGCCAGATGGTGAAGATGACGAGCGCGATGGCGAGCCATCCTCTGTCGCCGAAGGCGTCGTTCGTCCAGACGCCGCTCGCGTAGTCCATGACATAGTAGAGGCCGCCGAGGCCGGAGATCATGGCGCCGACGCAGGTCGCGACATATTTGTAGCGGGTCACGTTGATGCCCGCCGCATCGGCGGTGGCCGGGCTTTCACCCACGGCTCTGAGCTGCAGCCCGAGCTTTGTGTGGAAGATCAGGACCGAAGCGATGATGGCCATGGCGACGGCCGTGTAGGCCAGAAAACTGTAGTTCAGGAAGACCTTTCCAAACCATCCGAGCTTGTCGGCGAAAGGCAGCTTGGTGCTGAAGAACTGGCTGGTCCTGGAAAGCGCGATGGACGCGACGTCCGCGCCGGAAAGCTTGATCAGGGAGCCGCCGAAGAAGTTGCCGAAGCCGACGCCGAAGGTGGTCATGGCGAGGCCGGTAACGTTCTGGTTGGCGCGCAGCGTGACGGTCAGGAAGCAGTACAGAAGGCCCATCAGGAAGGACCCGGCAAGGCAGCAGGCCAGGGGGATCAGAATGGCCAGAAAGCCGTTCATGTTTTCCGGCCCGACGCCGGTTTCATAGAGGAAGGCCCCGATCACGCCGCAGATGCCTCCCACATACATGATGCCGGCGGTACCCAGATTGAGGTTGCCGGACTTTTCGGTCACGGTTTCGCCTACGGCGCCGAACATCAGCGGGATGCCCTGGGAGACGGCACGCGGGATCAGTGAGACAAAGAAATCAAACATCATGCCACCTCCTTATGCGCCTTGCGAAAATGGATCTGGTAATTCAGGAAGAACTCGCACCCGATGATAAAGAACAGGATAATGCCTGTGATGATATCGCCGAAGGACTGGTTCAGCCCGAAGGTCGTGGTGATCTCGGTGGCTCCCCGCTGCAGGAACACGATCAGAAAACTGGTGATCACCATGAAGACAGGATTGAATTTTGCAAGCCAGGCAACCATGACGCCGGTAAATCCGCGGCCGCCCACAAGCGTTGTGGTCAGCGTGTGGTCGGTGCCGCCGACCAGGAGAAGGCCGGTGACGCCGCAGAGGGCGCCGGAGAGCAGCATGGTCCGGACGATGACCCTGCGGACCTTGATGCCTACATAGCGGGCGGTCGGCTCGGATTCGCCCACCACGGAGAGCTCATAGCCCTGTTTGGTATAGTTCATATAGATGAAGACAAGGATCGTCAGGACAGACACGATGATCACGTTCAGCAGGTATTTCTGTCCGCCGACCTGGGGGAACCAGCCTGCGTTGGAGTTCTGGTTGATGATGCCGATCTTGCCGGCGCCTTTGGGGACTTCCCACACAATGACGAAGAAGGCGACCAGCTGTACGGCTACATAGTTCATCATCAGCGTGAACAGGGTCTCGTTGGTGTTCCATCTTGCTTTGAAAAACGCCGGGATCCCTGCCCACAGAGCGCCTGCGCAAATGGAGACGACGATCATGATCAGGATCAGGAGCCAGTTGGGGACCTTGTCGCCGATCAGGATCATGGAGGCTGCGGCGCCCAGGGCGCCCATCAGAGCCTGGCCGTCGCCGCCCAGATTCCAGAAACGCATCCGGAAGGCCGGGGCGAGAGCGATGGAGATGCAGAGCAGGATCGCGATATTCTGCAGCAGCATCCATAACCGCCGGGAGGTTCCGAAAGCGCCGTCGATCATGGCTGCATATACCTTGATGGGGTTAAGCCCGGTCGCCATCATCGTGATGACGCCGCACACCACCAGAGCCAGGGCCACTGCGATGATGCGAACCAGCCATGCACGAACCCAGAAGATATCTTTTCTTCTTGTTACATGGATCAGGGGAACTTTATTCATTGGCTGCTTCACCTCCCAGTTTTGTCATCAGCAGGCCGACCTGCTGCTTGTCTGTCTTTCGCGCGTCCAGGATCGCGGAGACCTGTCCGTCGCAGAGAACCAGGATACGGTCGCACAGCTCCAGGAGCACGTCCAGATCTTCTCCGACATAGACGACCGCTACGCCCTGCTTCTTCTGCTGGTTGACCAGATCATAGATGAGGTAGGATGAATTGATATCCAGACCGCGGACTGCATAAGCGGTCAGCAGGACCGTCGGGGAGGACGAGATCTCCCGGCCGACCAGAACCTTCTGCACATTTCCGCCGGAAAGCTTGCGGACTGCCGTTTTGACAGACGGCGTGACTACCTCCAGGCTTTCGATCACCCGCTTTGCCAGATGAAAGGGCTCCTTCCTGTCTATAAAGGGGCCGCCGGAATGCCGGAAGGTCCGGAGCATCATGTTTTCACCGAGATTCATATTGCCGACGAGGCCCATGCCAAGACGGTCCTCCGGCACAAACGAGAGCGTGACCCCCATGTCCGTGATCTTCCGGGGATCCATGCCGACAAGTTCTGTTTCCTTTCCGTTATCGTCTACAAAGCGGATGCTGCCGGACTCGATCTTCTGCAGGCCTGCGATGCCTTCCAGAAGCTCCTTCTGGCCGTTTCCGGAGATGCCGGCGATGCCCAGGATCTCTCCGGTGCGGGCGGTGAAGGAGATGTCCTTCAGCTTGGCCACGCCGTCGGAATTCCGGATCGTCAGATGCTCTACGATGATCTTGTCTTTGGGATCCACGGGAACCGGACGATCGATATTCAATGTCACGGCATGACCGACCATGGCGTCGGTCAGCTGCTGGACAGAGGCTTCCGAGGTCTTGATCTCACAGATGTATTTTCCTTTTCGGAGGATAGCGACACGGTCGGAGATCTCCAGCACTTCGTTCAGCTTGTGGGTAATGATGATGATGGACTTGCCGTCCGCCTTCATGTTCCGGAGGACGTTGAAGAGCTTTTCCGTCTCCTGGGGGGTCAGGACGGCGGTCGGTTCATCCAGGATCAGAAGGTCCGCGCCGCGGAACAGGACCTTTACGATCTCTACGGTCTGCTTCTGGGATACGGACATGGTATAGATCTTCTGGAAAGGATCTACATGAAAGCCGTACCGGTCACAGATCTCGGTGATCCTGGCAGCGGCGGCTTTCAGATCGTACCGGCTTTTTTCATTGAGGCCCAGGATGATGTTCTCCACCGCGGTCAGGACGTCGACCAGCTTGAAATGCTGGTGGATCATGCCGATCCCAAGGTCAAAGGCCGTCCTGGGCGAGTGGATGTTGACTTCCCGGCCGCGCACAAAGATCTGCCCGTCTTCCGGATAGTAGATGCCGGCAAGGGCGTTCATCAGCGTTGTCTTGCCGGATCCGTTTTCACCCAGAAGCGCAAGGATCTCTCCTTCATATACTTCCATCGAAACATCATCGTTGGCAATGTTGTTTCCAAATCGTTTTGTGATATGCTTTAGCTCTATAACCGGAGAACGTTCCATGAATCACAGTTCCTCGCTTTCTGAAAAAAATCAGGGAGGCTTCGTAAATGAAACCCCCCTGCAGGCAATCGCCGGAATTAGAAAACAGTATCAAGCAATGTGATGCCGTCGATCATCAGGTCGAAATACGGTGCAGAACGGTATTCAGATTCATGGAAATATCCGTCTGCGACAACTTCGGTGTCTTTTTCAAATGCCGCGTCGGTATCCACATCTGCCTGGTAGGACTCGATGGCTGCGCCTTCAACAGTGAAGGTGGAAAGATCGAATACATGGAGTTCGCCGTTTACAAGCTTTTCTTCAGCTTCTGCGATCGCTTCCGCGGTGCCTTCTGCTGCGACAGCTTCGTTCAGCTCGCCGAGCTCTACGCTTCCGGTCTCGATGGTGCCGGTGTAGTCGTCAGCGATGTCTTCGCCTGCTTCGATGCAGTCCATGACATAGTTGAAGTACGGAACCCAGTTGATGCGGCTGGAGATGATGTAGGTGTTGGGAGCGGCTGCCATGGTGGAACCGTTGTAAGCGATGTCCGGAACGCCTGCTGCTTCACATGCGGTGGGAGCACCCATGGAATCGGCGTGCTGGCTGATGAGAACGCATTTGTCTTCGATCAGTCTGTTGGCGGCTTCTTTTTCCAGTGTTTCATCTTCCCATTCGCCGGTGAAGGTGACTTCCATTGTAGCGGAGGGGCATACGCTCCTGGCGCCAAGGAAGAAGGAGGTGTAACCGGAGATAACTTCTGCGTAGGTGTAGGCGCCTACATAACCGATCTTGGCTTCTTCAGCGGTGATGTCGCCTGCTTCGATCATCTCGTTCAGCTTCATGCCTGCCGCGATGCCGGCAAGATAACGGCCTTCATAGATGTGTGCGAAGGAGTTCTGGAAATTCTGGATGCCTTCGGTGTGGGCCTTGGTGCCGGTCGCGTGGCAGAACTCGACTTCCGGGACTTCCTTGGCGGCTTCGATCATATAATCCTCGTGGCCGAAGCTGTCGGCAAATACGAAGTTGCAGCCTCTGTCGACCATGTTCATGGCCTCTTCATAGCACTCCTGGCCTTCCGGGATGTTGGTGGTGATGTAGTAGGTCTCGCCTTCCACAAGGCCTCTGGCTTCGCAGGCTTCCTTGAAGCAGTTGATGAAGTTGAGGTCGTAGGTGGAGTTTTCATCATGCAGGCAGATCAGGCCGGCAACGACCTGCGTGCCTTCGGCTTCTTCCGCGGGGACAACGGTGACCATGCCGGAAACCATTGCAGCCGCAAGCAACAGTGCAGAGATCTTTTTGAAGTTCTTCATTGATTTTCCTCCGTTCTGTGTGTGATGGAATTGATGATATAACGTTACCATTTTTTGGCAGAATAGTCAATTTATCTTTTCACGTTTTAGCATTTTAAACCATATAATGTTTTATGCAAATTCACTTGAAGCGCGGTTTTCTTTTACGGCCGTCTGATGTATAATGATTGCATATGCAGGACGACTGTTCTCAGAAAGAACATGCCAGGCAGGAGGAGACATAAAAAGGATCGGAACAGACAATGAATAAAAATGCAATGGAAGAAAGACAACACAGGGCAGAGGAAAGCATACGGAAGAAGTTCCACAAGCAGCTGTTTACGCCGTTCGCGAGAGCCTGCAGGGATTACCGGCTGATCAGCGAAGGCGACCGGATCGCCGTGTGCATATCGGGCGGAAAGGACTCCATGCTCATGGCAAAGCTTTTCCAGGAGATCCAGAGACACCGGAAGATGCACTTTGAACTGACTTTCCTGGTGATGGATCCCGGCTATGCCAAAGAAAACAGGGAGCTGATCGAGAGCAATGCAAAGCTGCTCGGAATACCGGTCACGATCTTTGAGAGCAGCATATTCGACGCGGTGGATACCATCGACAAGAGTCCCTGCTATCTGTGCGCGAGGATGCGCCGCGGTTATCTGTACAGCCACGCGAAGGAGCTGGGCTGCAATAAGATCGCGCTGGGGCACCATTATGACGATGTGATCGAGACCATTCTCATGGGGATGCTGTACGGCGCCCAGGTCCAGACCATGATGCCAAAGCTGCACAGCACCAATTTCGAAGGAATGGAGCTGATCCGGCCGCTCTATCTGATCCGGGAGAGCGATGTGTGTGCGTGGCGCGATTACAATGAGCTTCGGTTCCTGCGGTGCGCCTGCCATTTCACGGAGACATGCGAGACCGTCGGAGAAGACGGAGTTTCTGCCTCCAAAAGACTGGAGATCAAAAAGCTGATCGCCGAGCTGAAAAAGGACAACCCCTTTGTGGAATCCAACATATTCAACAGCGTTGAGTGCGTCAACCTGAACACGGTCATCGGGTATAAGAAGGACGGCGTGCGGCACAGCTTTCTTGACGATTATTAAATTGCAAAAAGCCCCTGACAATAATATACTGAAGACATAAAAACTATTTACAAAGGAGACGATTATGAAACAGCATTTGATCGCCCGGGCATTGTATGATGCCATTGTAAACTTTAACGACAGTGAGGAAGCCCAGGATTACTATTATCAGGTCATGGAGACAGAGATCGATAAAAAAGATGCCGAAGGAAAGCAGGAGACCATCCGCGACCAGATCCTTCGGGTGTACGCCATGCTCTTCGGAGATGAATTCGGCCTGGAAGCCGGGCAGAAAGCAAGCCTGGAGGTGGTGGAAGCCACTGCGGACCGCCTGTATGTGGGCGGGGTCGGTTTTGACCCCCGTCACTGGTACCGCATGCAGCATCATTTTCCGGTGATCGATGAAGATAACTATGAGCGGTTTGCCGCTCTTGTGATCGCTGACCTGAACGCCGGCCCGCTGCACGAAGCCGTGAAGGACGGAGGAGACATGCTTCTTGTAGGAGAAGCGGATCCGTTCCAGATGACAAAGGAGGAGCGGCAGTCGCAGAAGGTCCGCTCGATCAGTCTGGACTTTGGAGGGGGAGCAGAGGAATGACGATACTGTTTGTGGATGAAAACACCGAAGCATTGAAAAAGCTCTCGAACACGGTCAAAAGGATCCTGCCGGACGCTGAGATCCTCTGCTTTGACAGCAGCATGGACGCGCTGGGAAAAGCGCGCGAAGAGTCGATCGACATCGCTTTTATAAATACGGACCTCTCGGAGCTCGGCGGCGTGGACCTGGGAAGATACCTGAAGGACCTGAATCCCTTCGTGAACCTGATCTTCATGTCCGAAAAGCCTGAATACGGCTACGACGCCATGGATATACACGCGAGCGGATATTTTCTTCTGCCTCCGACTCCCAAAAAGCTGGAAAAAGAGCTGAGCGATCTCCGTTATCCGGAAGACCGGAAAAAGAACAAGAGGATCTTCGCCCAGACCTTCGGAAACTTTGAGCTTTTTGTGGATGGAAAGCCGGTCCAGTTCAAATACACAAGGACCAAGGAGATCGTGGCGATCCTGGTGAACAACCGCGGGGCCCAGACCACGAACGGCGAGATGATCGCCTGCCTGTGGGAAGACGACGGGGATCCGGAAAAGAAATCGTCCTATCTCGGCAATCTCCGCCAGGATCTGCAGAATACCCTCGCCCGTCTGAAGCTGAGCGACATCCTGATCAAGCAGCGGGGAAGCCTTGCCATCGCGACGGACCGTATCGAGTGCGATCTGTACGACTGGCTGGATAAAAAGGACAAGTCCCAGTACCATTATCTCGGAGACTACATGAACCAGTACAGCTGGCCGGAGTACCGGCACGCAGAGCTGGATGAGATCAGCTATGCTCTCTACGATGACTGAGAACAGGCCGATGACAGAAGAAACCACAGGTAAAGCGAGGAAG
This sequence comes from uncultured Blautia sp., assembly GCA_946622645.1. Taxonomy (GTDB): domain Bacteria; phylum Bacillota; class Clostridia; order Lachnospirales; family Lachnospiraceae; genus Blautia_A. The sequence goes on along the minus strand of CAMOQF010000028.1, from coordinate 14,280 downwards.
CAGAAGTGAAAAAGAGAAAAAAACTGATCCTGCAGATAGGAGTTGTCTTTGCCCTGCTGATCGCTTTCATGATCATCATCCTGACGCAGACGATCTATCAGGGGACCGTCAACGGTTTCCTGAAAGCAAAGGACAGCCAGATCTCCGGCAGGCTGGAGGTCAGTTTCTACAACCTGCTCCAATGCAGCAAGGACAGCTTTTATTATGATTTCTGGGAAAAACATCCGGAGATAAAAGATCTGCCTGAATCTGCTCTGACTGAAGAAGAAGAGCAGGAAGCCGTTGCTTACTATGTCGAAAACGGATCGTGGGACGAGGCATGGCTGAAAGATAAATCTGAGGATATTCAGCTGGATTGCGCGGCTAAGGTTTACGGGATGGTGAAGGCCGAACTGGACGGCACCTCTTTAGACTATCAGGCGGACGAGGATGACGCGTCAGCATCTTCTGAGGATCCCGAACAGGGAGCGGAGGAGGAACCTCTCAAAACGGAATACGAAGTATACCTCGAAGACATGGTCAATTATTACATGACAGGCAGGACGAAGGAAGATGATTTTGACCGGACGTTTGTCATCGATATCAATGAACCGAACGAGGGGTTCGTCTATTTCGATTTCAACAACAAAGAGGGCGGGGATGAAAGAGAGCTGGGAAGCGTGATCGACATGGATCTGTCGGATCATCCTGCTCTCAGGGAGATCCTGTCAGAACAGAAAAACGAAGTCTGTTTTGAAAGGACACGGGATTATCCGGCAGAAGGCCGGTACTATGTAGGATACAAACCTATCATGGTCAAAGGAAAGGTCAGGGCTGTGCTCGGCATCGCGTATGAGTGGAGCGGATTCCGCGCCAAGATCTTGAAGATCTTTGCCGGCAACTTCCTGTTCAGTCTCGTCTGCCTGCTGGTCTCGGTCATTCTCCTGCTCCTGATTCTGTACCGCAGAGTGCTGGTACCGGTCGAAAAGATCCACGCGGGGGTCGCGGAATACGCGGATACCAAGAACATAGAACTGTTGACCCGGAAGATGAAGAGCATCAGACAGAACAACGAGCTGGGGGCTCTGTCCCTCAGCATCGGAGAGATGGCGCAGGAGATCGACCGCTATACCGCAGAAAACATCCGGCTTGCCAAAGCGAACGCCAGGGTCTCTTCGGAGCTGGATATGGCCAGGAATATCCAGGACAGCCAGCTGCCGGACATCTTCCCGCCGTTCCCGGACCGGAAGGAGTTTTCCATCTATGCATCCATGAAGCCTGCCATGGAGGTGGGCGGAGATTTCTATGATTTCTTCTTTGTGGATGACGATCATCTGGCCCTTGTGATGGCCGATGTGTCCGGAAAAGGAGTGCCTGCCGCTCTGTTCATGATGATGTCGAAGATCCTGATCGCGAACTATGCCCTCAAGGGCCTGGATCCCGGTTCGGTGCTGACGCTCACCAACGAGACGGTGTGCAGGAACAACCGGCTGGATATGTTCGTCACGGTGTGGCTGGGGATCCTGGAGATCTCCACGGGGAAGGTGACCGCGTCCAACGCGGGACATGAATTCCCGGTGATCCGGCAGCCGGGCGGAAGCTATGAGCTTTTCAAGGATAAGCACGGGTTTGTCGTCGGCGGCATGGAAGGCGTGCGGTACCGCACGTACGAGTTCACGCTGCAGAAAGGCGGCACGCTGTTCGTCTATACCGACGGCGTACCGGAAGCCACCAATGCATCGGGAGAGCTGTTCGGGACCGGACGGCTTCTGCAGGCGCTGAACGGCATGCCGGAGGCAGGACCGGAGGAGCTGCTGTCGGGCGTGACCCGTTCCGTAGAAACCTTCGTGGGCGAAGCGCCGCAGTTTGACGACCTGACAATGCTCGCGATCACGCTGAACAATGGAGAAACCGATTGAAAAAGAAAAAGAAACGTAAAAACATACAGGAAGAGAGAGCTTTTCAGCTCTACGCCCGTTATTATTACTCCTCGGTGCGGAAAAAGCTCTCCCGGAAAGCGTTGAGCCGGCTTTATGTGCAGCCGCCCTTCAACCGGATGTCCAGGGATGAGATCATCAAGTCCGAAGAGTACAAAAAGATCTATGAAGACCTTCTTTCGGAGAATGAATTTGCCGCGGCCTATCGGGCCGGACATCCGGAGCAGTCGACAGCCTTTGTAAACGATTATCTGGAAAAGGCGCCCATCCTCCGCAACATCACCGGGAACAGACAGCAGATCTCCCCGGAACGGATGATGGAGCGCTACAAGGAGCTGCAAAGGCAGGCCGAGGTGGTTTCCCGGCGGGAGACGCTCCGCAGAAACATCCTGGACAGGATCCCGGACAGCCTGCCGGACCTGTATCCGGCCGCGCGCGCGATGGAGCGGCATTTTATCCTTCATGTGGGTCCCACCAATTCCGGCAAGACTTATGACGCCATCGAGGCGATGAAAAATGCGGATACCGGCATCTATCTGGGGCCGCTCCGCCTGTTGGCTTACGAACAGTACGAAAAGCTGAACCGCGAAGACATTCCCTGCAATCTGGTGACGGGAGAAGAGGAGTCCTATGTGGAATACGCCCGCCACAGAGCTTCCACGGTGGAGATGCTCCCTCTGGACGAAAACTATGACTGCGCGGTCATAGACGAGGCCCAGATGGTGGGCGACAGCGAGCGGGGAGGCGCCTGGACGGCGGCGATCCTGGGCGTTCTTTCCCCCGAGGTGCATGTCTGTCTGGCTCCGGAAGCGGAAGAATGCGTGCTCCGCCTGATAGAGGACTGTAAGGACACGTACGAGATCCGCCGTCATGAGAGGAAGACGCCCCTTCTGTGCGATGAAAGGCGTTTCAGCTTCCCCAAAAGCGTGGAGAAGGGAGACGCGCTGATCGTCTTTTCCCGGCGTGACGTGCATTCCGTAGCGTCCGTCCTGCAGGGAAGAGGCGTGCGCTGCAGCCTGATCTACGGCAATCTTCCCCACGACGTCCGCCATACTCAGGCCAACAGTTTTATGCGGGGCGACGCGGACGTGGTGGTGGCCACCGACGCCATCGGCATGGGCATGAACCTGCCCATCCGCAGGGTGGTCTTTCTGGAGGATACCAAGTTTGACGGCAAAGAAGAGAGGCCTCTGTTCAACCACGAGATCCGCCAGATCGCCGGCAGAGCCGGGCGGTACGGGATCCATGAGGAAGGTCTTTACAATTCCATCTATTCCGCCAGAAAACTGGAAGAAGCCATCAACGCGGAACCTCATAAGATCAGAAAAGCCTACGTGGATTTCCCCGAGAGCCTGAAATATGTGGGGGATTCCCTCTCGGAGACCATGAAGCAGTGGGACAATGTCCCCGTGAGCGACGGATATGAAAAAGGGAATATCAAACGCGACATCGCCCTGGCGGAGAAAGCGGAAAAATACACGGACGACCGTGACCTGATCTACCGTTTTGCCACGATCCCCTTTGACGAGAAGGACGCTTCTCTGATGATGATGTGGCACGACATGCTCATCAGCCGCGTAAATGACGTTCCGTACGTGTATCCCAGGATCCGCGTAAACAACTGGGCCGAGGATGTGAGCGAAGCGCTGGGCATCCTGGAGCATCAGTACAAGGTCTGCGATATGCTGTTCTACTATAAGAAAAGGTTTGAACCGGAACGGTTCGGCTGGATCGAGGAAAAGAAAGGCGAGATTTCGGGAAAGATCATCGCGCTGTTGGCGCAGCAGAAGCTTTCCCCAAGGAGATGCATCCAGTGCGGGCGGAAACTCCCCTGGAACCATAAATACAAGATCTGTGACAAATGCTTTAACATGAGAAACGGGATCTGGTGAATCACCAGACCCCGCTTTTTTTATGCGTTTACTACTTTGCCTGTATAGAGCTGATAATACCTGCCCTGCTGGGCCATCAGGTCCTCGTGGCTTCCGCGTTCGATGATGCGTCCCTGCTCCATGACCATGATGCAGTCTGAGTTGCGGATCGTCGAAAGCCTGTGGGCGATCACGAAGGAGGTCCTGCCCTTCATCAGAGCGTCCAGCCCTTCCTGCACCAGCTTTTCGGTACGGGTGTCGATGGAGCTGGTCGCTTCATCCAGCACCAGCACGGGCGGATCGTAGATGGCCGCTCTGGCGATGGCGAGCAGCTGCCGCTGCCCCTGGCTGAGGCTTGCGCCGTTGCCGGTCAGCATGGTGTCATAGCCCTGGGGAAGACGCCTGATAAAGCCGTCCGCATTGGCGAGCTTTGCGGCGTTCCTGACTTCCTCGTCGGTGGCGTCCAGCTTGCCGAAGCGGATGTTGTCCGCGACGGTGCCGGTGAACAGGTGGGTATCCTGCAGGACCAGGCCCATGGACCTGCGCAGGTCGTTCTTCTTGATCTTGTTGACGTTGATGTTGTCGATGCGGATCTTTCCGTCTTCAATATCGTAGAAGCGGTTGATCAGATTGATGATGGTGGTCTTGCCTGCGCCGGTAGCGCCTACAAAAGCGATCTTCTGGCCGGGTTTTGCAAAGACGCTGATATCGTACAGGATCTGTTTTTCAGGCACATAGCTGAAGTCCACGTCTTCATAGACGACGTCGCCCTGCAGCAGGGCGTAGGTGGTGGTGTCGTCCGCTTTGTGATAGTGCTTCCAGGCCCAGGTACCGGTGCGTTCTTCGACCTCTTTGATCTTGCCGGAGGCATCCACACGGGCGTTCACCAGCATGACGTAGCCGTCGTCCGACTCGACCGGTTCATCCAGAAGGGAGAAGATGCGGTTGGCGCCGGCCATGGCCATGACGATAAAGTTGAGCTGCTGGCTCACCTGGTTGATGGGCATCGCGAAGCTGCGGTTAAAGTTCAGGAAGGAGGCCAGCGATCCCAGGCTCAGGCTGTTGGTGAAGATGGCCAGAAGCCCGCCGATCACGGCGCTCAGCACGTAGCTTAAGTTGGCCAGCTGGGCGACTACCGGCATCAGCACGTTGGCGTATTTGTTGGCGTTGTTGGCGGAATCAAAGAGCTGGTCGTTCAGCTGGACGAATTCTTCGACAGCTTTTTCTTCGTGATTGAAGACCTGGACTACCTTCTGGCCGTTCATCATCTCTTCGATATGGGAGTTGACGGCGGCGATGTCCTTCTGTTGGGCTACGTAGTATTTTCCGCTGCGGCTGGCGATCTTCCTGGAAGCCTTCATCGTTATAAAGACCATGACAAGCGAGATGAGCGTCAGCAGGAGCGAAAGCCGGAACATGCAGTACAGCACCGTTACGATGGTGATGATGCTGTTGAAAAACTGCGGGATGCTCTGGGATACCATCTGGCGGAGCGTGTCGATATCGTTGGTGTAGATCGACATGATGTCGCCGTGGGCGTGGGTGTCAAAATACCGGATGGGAAGATCCTCCATGTGTTCGAACATGGCGCGGCGGAGCTTGTCCAGGGTCCCCTGGCACACCCTGGCCATGATCAGGCTCTGGGTCAGCTGGGCGATGATGCCCACGCCGTAGATCAGCGCCATGGTGCCGATGGCGCGGGCGAGCGGGCCGTAGTCCGGGTCTTTGGAGCCGATCATCGGCAGGATATAGTCGTCGATCAGCGTCTGCATGAAGAGGGTGCCCCGCGTGTTGGCAAGCACCGCGATCACGATGCAGATCATAGTGAGGATCAGATGAGGGGTGTAGTTTTTAAACAAAAACTGAAACAGGCGTTTCAGGCTGCCGAAATTGGCTTTCAGGTCGCCTTTCTTTCTGGGCTGTGCTTTTTGTCTCGGCATGATCAGTCACCCCCTTTTTCATCAAAATCGCCCGTTCCGCTGGTCTGGGATTCGTACACATCCTGATAGATCTCGTTGGAAGCGAGCAGCTCTTCGTGGGTGCCGACGCCGCTGATCCTGCCGTCATCCATGACAACGATGCGGTCCGCATCCTGCACGGAAGAGATACGCTGGGCGATGATCAGCCTTGTGGTGCCGGGGATCTCGTCCCGGAAGGCCTGGCGGATCTTTGCGTCAGTGGCAGTATCCACCGCGCTGGTGCTGTCGTCCAGGATCAGGATCTTAGGCTTTTTCAAAAGCGCCCGGGCGATACAGAGCCTCTGTCGCTGGCCGCCGGAAACGTTGGTGCCGCCCTGTTCGATGTAGGTATCGTATCCGTCCGGCATCCGCTCGATAAACTCGTCGGCGCAGGCCAGACGGCAGGCTCTCCGGCACTCCTCGTCCGAAGCCTGCGGGTCGCCCCAGCGGAGATTCTCATAGATGGTGCCCGAAAACAGGACGTTCTTCTGCAGCACGACGGAGACCTGGTCGCGGAGGACTTTCAGATCGTAGTCGCGCACGTCTTTTCCGCCCACCAGGAGGCTTCCGCCCGTCACGTCATAGAGCCGGGAGATCAGGTTGACAAGGGAAGTCTTGGCGGAACCGGTGCTGCCGATGATGCCGATGACTTCGCCGCTTTTGATCTCGAGGTTGATGTCGGAAAGGACCGGCTCCTGGTTGTTCTCGTTGTAGGAGAACATGACGTGGTCAAAACGGATCGACCCGTCTTTCACTTCCATCACCGGGTTTTCAGGGTTTATTATGGAAGGTTCCTCGTTCAGTACTTCCGCGATACGCTGCATGCTGGCGACGGACATCGAGATCATGACAAAGCCGATCGAGAGCATCATGAGGCTCATCAGGATGTTCATGCTGTAGGTCATGAGGCTCATGAGATTGCCGGTGGTCAGCTCGTTCTGGATGATCATGTGCGCGCCGAACCAGCTGATCAGCATCATGCTGCCGTAGGCCGCGATGTTCATGAGAGGAATGTTGAAGGCCAGGATGCTCTCGGCAAAGACGAACTTTTTCCTGAGCCCGATGCTGGTGTTGGCAAACTTGTTTTTTTCGTACTCTTCACGCACATAGGCTTTGACGACACGGATGCCGGTGACGTTCTCCTGGACGCTCTCGTTCATGTTGTCGTATTCCTTGAAGATCCTGCCGAAGATCTTAAAGACCCGGGACGCGATGAAAAACAGACCGAACCCCAGGAAGATCACGACAAATACATAGATCAGGGCCAGGCGCGGACTGATCATAAAGGCCATGACCATGGCTACGATCAGGGAGGTGGGGGAACGCATGCCCATGCGAAGGATCATCTGATAGGCGTTCTGCACGTTGGTTACGTCAGTGGTAAGCCTGGTCACAAGGCTGGCGGTGGAAAAATGGTCGATGTTCTTAAAAGAGTAGGTCTGGATCTTGCGGAACATGGCTTCGCGTAGGTTTTTGGCAAAGCCGGTCGAGGCCAGAGCCCCTAATTTGCCGCCCATAAAACCTGCCCAGAGGCCGACGGCAGCCAGGAGTACCATTCCGATCCCGTTTACGATGATGGCCTCCATGTTTTCGGCCCCGATGCCGTCGTCAACGATGCGCGCCATCAGGCGGGGGATCATCATCTCTACCAGCACCTCCACCAGCATGACGGCGGGTGTCAGGATCGAGGCTTTTTTGTACTCTTTTACCTGTGAGAGTAGAGTTTTTACCATAGTGTTTCTCCTGTTTTGCATGATAACGTATCTGCTTTACAGTATAGCTGAAAACAGTATAGTCTTCAATGTTTTTTCTTAATCTTATCAACGGTAAAACGTTTTCCTTTTCATCCCAACCCTTGTGCGGTATAATAAAATCGGAGGAAAAAAAGCTATGAAGATCATCGACATCCTGAGCAAAAAAAACATGTCCCTTTCCTTCGAGGTCTTTCCGCCCAAGAAGGAAAGTTCTTTTGATGACGTAGTCCGGGCGACCGAAGAGATCGCGTCCTGCGGCCCGGCTTTTATGAGCGTCACCTACGGTGCCGGCGGCGGGACCAGCCGCTATACCCTGGACATCGCCAAAAATATCGAGGAAAAATACAACGTCCCGACGCTTGCGCACCTGACGTGTGTCTCCTCGGACCACGAGACCATCCGGCAGAGGATCCGGGAGATGAAAGAGCGGAACATCCAGAATGTGATGGCCCTCCGGGGAGACCTGACCCCGGAGCTCATGAATACGGATCCGTCCTCCTGGGCTTACCGGCACGCGGTCCAGCTGGTCCGGGAGCTGAAGGAAGCGGGGGATTTCTGCATCGGCGCAGCCTGCTATCCGGAGGTGCATCCGGACAGCCCGGATCAGAAGACCGACATTCTGTACCTGAAGGAAAAGGTGGACGCCGGGGCGGATTTTCTGACCACCCAGATGGTGTTTGACAACGATCTCTTTTTCAACTTTATGTATAAACTGCGGGAGGCGGGCGTGACGGTCCCGGTGCTTCCCGGGATCATGCCCATCACCAACGCAAAGCAGGTGGAAAGGGCCATTCATCTGTCCGGCTCCTTCATGCCCAGGCGGTTCAAAAGCATCGTGGACCGTTTCGGGAGCGATCCGCTGGCTATGAAGCAGGCCGGCATCGCCTACGCGACGGACCAGATCATCGACCTGTACGCCAACGGCATCACCAACGTCCACGTCTATTCCATGAACAAGCCGGACGTTGCCAGGGCGATCCTTGACAACCTCTCCTCGATCCTCTGGAAGGTTTTCTGATCATGCTGAACATTGATATACGAGAAGTACTGCGGTATCTGGGATACCGGGGGATCCGTGAGACCGATCCCGGGCTGGCCGCCCTCATAGAGAGCTGCATGGCGGATGTGCAGAAGGCATGTTCTCCCAGATCCGTCTGCCGGAGCTTCCCCCTGGAAAAGGTGACGGATAACGAATGCGTCTTCGCAGGACTGCAGGTAAAAAGCCGGAACCTCGCAAAAAATCTGCGTAGCTGCACGGAGGTGGTCATGATGGCCGTCACCATCGGGTCCGGGACCGACCAGCTGATCCGCAGGGCTGAGCTTACCAACGTGCTGCAGGCCTATGTGTACCAGGCGGTCGGAGCCGCAGCCTGCGAAGCTCTCGCGGAGGAAGTCGATCAGACCATCCGGCAGGAAGCCTTGTCTCGCGGCCTGTATGCGCGGCCACGGTTCTCGCCGGGCTACGGGGATCTTTCACTGGAGATGCAGCTGGATTTCGAGCGTATCCTCCAGATGCGCAAAATCGCCGGGATCTCCCTGAACGAGAGTCTTTTGATGACGCCCACTAAATCCGTGACGGCCATCATCGGCCTGTCTCCGGAGCCGAGGGAATGCCACAAAGCCGGCTGTGAAGAATGTACCCTGGCAGGAAACTGCCCCTATTCACGAGTATAAGAAAAAAAGGACTGCAAATGAGAAAAGATCTAAGAGAACGTCTGGGCAAAGAATGGCTGTTTTTTGACGGCGGCATGGGGAGCCTGCTGCAGGAAAAGGGGCTGAAAGGCGGGGAGCTGCCGGAGCGGTGGAATCTGACCCATCCGGATATCATCCGGGAGCTGCACGAGTCATATCTGCGCGCCGGCTCGGATATATTTAACGCAAACACCTTTGGCCTGAACAGCCTTAAGTTCCCCGGAGAGACCGGGGAGCTTGTAAAAGCCGCGATCCGGATCGCTAAAGAAGCCAGGACAGCGGCAGGCCGCGAGGACGCTTACATCGCGCTGGATATCGGTCCCACCGGCAAGCTTCTGGAGCCGATGGGGGATCTGAGTTTTGACAGAGCGGTAGAGCTGTACGCCGAGGTGATGAAAACGGGCGCCTCCGAAGGGGCCGATCTGATCATGATCGAGACCATGAGCGACACCTATGAGACAAAGGCGGCGGTGCTCGCGGCAAAGGAAAACACAGATCTGCCCGTGATCGTGACCTGCGTCTTTGACGAAAAAGGAAAAATGCTGACAGGCGGTACGGTGGACGCAGCCGTTGCCATGCTGGAAGGTCTGGGCGTGGATGCGCTGGGCATGAACTGCGGCCTCGGCCCGGTACAGATGTACGCGCTTGCCGCCCGGATGGTGGAAAGAGCCTCCGTCCCCGTGGTGATCAATCCGAACGCCGGTCTGCCGCGGAGCGAAAACGGCCGGACCGTCTATGACGTAGGACCGGACGAATTCACCGAAGCCATGGTAAAGATCGCCGGACTCGGCATCCAGGCGGCAGGCGGCTGCTGCGGGACGACCCCGGCCCACATCACGAAGGTCGTGGAAGCCTTCCGAAAGATTCCTTTCACGCCTGCGGTCCCTAAAAACCATACCGTGGTGACTTCTTTTTCGACCGCCGTGACCGCCGGAGAAAAGCCGGTGATCGTGGGAGAACGCATCAATCCCACGGGAAAAAAGAAGTTTAAAGAAGCCCTCCGGGCGAACGATATCGACTACATCCTGTCCCAGGGGCTGGAGCAGGAGGAAGCCGGCGCCGACATCCTGGACGTCAACGTAGGCCTGCCGGAGATCGATGAGCCGGCCATGATGAAGACCGTCGTCACCCGCCTTCAGGGCGTCACCGGTCTTCCCCTGCAGCTGGATACCACCGACATGCAGGCGCTGGAGCAGGGCCTTCGCTACTACAACGGAAAAGCGATGGTCAATTCCGTCAACGGGAAAGACGAGGTGATCGGCCAGGTCATGCCGCTGGTCAAAAAATACGGCGGCGTTCTGGTAGGCCTGACCCTCGATGAGAACGGAATCCCCGACACGGCAGAAGGCCGGGTCGCCATCGCGGAAAAAATCTATCAGGCGGCAGACCGGTACGGGATCCCGCGGAAGGATATCGTGATCGACGGCCTGTGCCTCACGATCAGTTCGGACACCTCCGCCGCAAGCGTGACGCTGGAGACGGTCCGCCGCATCCGGGAGGACTACAACGGCCACACCATCCTGGGGGTCTCGAACGTTTCGTTCGGCCTTCCCCAGCGGCAGATGATCAATTCCACCTTCCTGACCATGGCGGTCACAAAAGGCCTTTCCTTCGCGATCATGAACCCCAACAGTCTTCAGATGATGGCCGCTTACCGTACATGCCTGGCGCTTTCAGGTCAGGATCCGCAGTGCGTCGGCTTTATCGAAGCCTACGGAAGAGAAGATGCGCCGGTCTTGACGGTCACATCATCCGCAGCCGATGCCTCTGCCGTTAAAACGAAGGAACAGGGAAAGGCGGGCATGACCCTCACCTCCGCCATCGAGAAAGGTTTGACGGGTCTCGCCTCTTCGCTCATGAAAGAAGCGCTGCAGAACGCGGACCCGCTGCAGATCATCAATGAACAGCTGATCCCGGCCCTGGATAAGGTCGGTCAGGGATTTGAAAAAGGAACGATCTTCCTTCCCCAGCTGCTGATGAGCGCGGACGCCGCCAAGGCCGCCTTTGAGGAAGCCAAAGCCTTCATGGCGGATTCTCCTCAGGACAAAAAAGGAACCATCATCGTGGCGACGGTGAAGGGCGACATCCATGACATCGGAAAAAATATCGTAAAAGTGATGCTGGAAAACTACGGCTATGACGTGATCGACCTCGGCAAGGACGTTCCGCCGGAAACCATCGTGCAGTGCGCGATCGACCATAAGGTCCGGCTGGTCGGCCTTTCCGCCCTGATGACGACCACCGTCGTCGGGATGGAAGAGACCATCCGGCTCCTCCGCGAAAAGAAGCCGGATACCCTCGTGATGGTAGGCGGAGCCGTGCTGACGCAGGAGTATGCGGATATGATCGGCGCCGATCACTATGCAAAGGACGCCATGGCCACCGTGCGTTACGCGGATGAGGTGTTTGCAGACGCATGAAAGAGGTGATGCGCATGAAAGAGGAACCGGCCGCTCCGTTCTTGCGGCAGGAGAAGGAGGGGCTGACGCTGTACGCAAACGGCATGTCCCTGCGGGGTGATCTGACCCGGATGAAACCCCGGCTGAAAGCTGCCCGTTTACGGTCGGAGCTCCTCATAAAGGCGGCGCGGATCAAGAACAAAGAAGGCCCCCTGACCGCGGTGGATGCCACCGCCGGGCTGGGAGAGGACGCTTTTCTGCTGGCTGCGGCCGGGTGGCAGGTATACCTGTGTGAAAAGGATCCGCTGATCGGCGCATTGCTGGAGGATTCCCTTTCACGCGCAGTAGAAGACCCGGAGCTTGCAGAAGCCGCGTCCCGGATGAAGCTTATTCTCGGCGACAGCCGTGAATTTCTGGCGGAGATCGGTTTTACGCCGGACCTGGTCCATCTGGACCCCATGTTTCCGGAGCGGCAGAAGAGCGCTCTGGTCAAAAAAAAGCTGCAGCTTCTGCAGCAGCTTGAGAAACCCTGTGACGATGAGGCGGGCCTTCTGCGATCCGCCATGGATGCGAAACCGCAGAAGATCCTCATCAAACGTCCCGTCAAGGGACCGTATCTGGCGGGAATCAGACCGTCTTATTCCATCGCCGGCAGTGTGATCCGTTACGACTGCATACTGCTGCAGGATATGTGATGTCCCCCCAAAAGGGCCGGATGAAAGGAGATCGTATGAAAGCAAAAAGAAAGCTGTCACTTCTGCTGATCCTGACACTTATTGTGTGCTGCGCTGCTCCGGCATCCGCAGCAAGCGCGACCTGCCCCTCCAACCCGTACGGCACGTCGCATATCTGGAATCTTTACCCGCCGGAATGCGAGAACAGCACCTGCCAGTATGCGGGACAGGCCGCTTTTGTGTGCGAATATTGCGGCGAGTTTATGTACGAACCTTATGATAAGCTCCCTCATCCCTGGGGCGACTGGCATGTTGTACGTGAGGCCACCTGCTACAGCGAAGGCTTGATGGAGCGCCAGTGCACTTTCTGCGGGATCTATGATGAGTCGACCATTCCCAGAAAAGAGCACACCTGGGGCCAGTGGACCAACACCCGTGCCGCCACCTGCGCTCTGGAAGGGACCGAGTCCCGCGTCTGCGCCGTCTGCGGCGATATCGAAACGCGCCTGATCCCGACGATCCCCCACCGGTTCAGCGACTGGGCTGTCGTCCGGGAGATGACGGACCACTCCACCGGCCTGCGGGAACGGTCCTGCTCTGTCTGCGGAACCCGCGAGTCCGAGGAATTCTATCCGGAAGGCACGCTGCGCGTCGGAAGCCGCGGGAACGAAGTGACCGCTCTTCAGCAGAGCCTGATCGACCTTGGCTATCTGACGCCCGGAAGCGCCGACGGCATTTACGGGAACGGCACCGCCGCGGCGGTCAGACAGTTCCAGGAAGCCAGCGGGCTCTCCGGCGACGGCATCGCCTGGCCGCAGACTATCCAGATGGCCAGCCATGTGTTCGGCCCCTGGGAGGTCGAGACCGAGGTCACCCAGTTTGAACCCGGAGTCAGGCGCCGCACCTGCACAGACTGTGGTTATGAACAAAGGCAGACGGTCTATCCGGCCGGCATCCTCCGTTCCGGAGACAGAGGAGAAGGCGTTCTCCAGCTGCAGTCGGGACTGAACGCGAACGGTTATGACTGCGGAAGCCCGGACGGTGCGTTCGGACCGATGACCGAGGCGGCCGTCAGGGCTATGGAGCGGGATTACGGATATCAGGAGGACGGCCTGGCCTGGCCGGGCATGCAGCTGCTGATGAACGAGTCGCTGCCCCAGCTTTCCGGTTATTACATAGAACTGACCGTCAACATCACGGATGGAGAAAAAGACTCCTATATGGCGGGAGACGTGATCTCCTTCGAAACCCAGCTCGTAAATCACGGAACCAATGATCTGTATAACTGGCAGATCGTGGCAACAGGCGACAACGACCCCAACGGGATCATCTATAAACCGGAGGGACAGGGGGAACGCCTTGCGGTGGAACAGGTCGTATACGGCGAACCGTCCACCTACACCATCACGGAAGAAGATGTCGAAGAAGAGTATGTGTATGTCTCCTGGATCGGAAGAGCAGAGCTTCCGGACGGCTCCGTGCTGATGACGGATCCGGCCGGCTTCTCCTTCGCGACCACGGATCTCTCCGCCCCGGAAGGACCGGAAGAAGAACCGGAGGAAGGAACAGAGGACGGCATAACCCCACGTGATGATGCGGATGAACCCTGGCCGGATGAAAACGAGCCTGCGGCTGAGCCGGAACCGACAGAGACGCCGACACCGGAACCGACCGCTACCAGCACGCCGACGCCGGAACCGACCGCTACCAGCACGCCGACGCCGGAACCGACAGCGACCAGTACGCCGACGCCAGAGCCGACAGCGACCAGTACGCCGACGCCGGAGCCGACAGCGACCAACACGCCGACGCCGGAGCCGACAGCGACCAGCACGCCGACGCCGGAGCCGACCGCAGCCGCGACACCTACACAGGCGCCTGCCGAGACCGGCACGCCTGCTCCGACGCCGGCAACACAGTCTTTACTGTCATCCGGTTCACCGTTCGCGGCGGGCATTATAGGCCTGGCTGCGCTGGCTACTTTTACAGCGGCGTTTATCCGATAATAACGGACAT
>CAMOQF010000027.1 GCA_946622645.1 uncultured Blautia sp. | reverse complement strand
CCAGTACGTTTTCGGTCTCGGAATCGATCAGCTGATATTTAAGGGAAGAGCTTCCACAGTTGATAACAAGTACGTTCATGATATACCTCCGGATAAATGGTTGTTAGATCAGTCTCTCGCCTGTGCCTGAACAGCGGTAATGGCAACGACGCCGACGATGTCATCTGCGGAGCATCCGCGGGACAGGTCGTTGACCGGTGCTGCAATACCCTGCGTGACAGGACCGTAAGCCTCGGCTTTAGCCAGTCTCTGTGCAAGCTTGTATCCGATGTTTCCGGCATCCAGGTTCGGGAAAATAAGGACATTGGCTTTTCCGGCCACGTCGCTGCCCGGTGCTTTGGAAGCGCCTACGCTGGGAACGATGGCTGCATCCAGCTGGAACTCGCCGTCCAGCTTGAGCTCGGGATACTCTTCCTTGGCGATCCGGGTCGCTTCCAGAACCTTGTCAACCAGCGGATGCTTTGCGGAACCCTTTGTGGAATGGGAAAGCATGGCGACCACAGGCTCTTCCTGTACCAGAAGGCGGAAGGACTCTGCGGAGGATTTTGCGATGGCTGCCAGTTCTTCCGGATTCGGATCCTGTACCAGACCGGAATCGCCGAATACGAAGGCACCGTTTGCGCCATATTCGCAGTCGGGAACCACGATCAGGAAGAAGGCGGAAACCAGCTTGGTTCCGGGAGCTGTTTTAAGGATCTGAAGGCTGGGACGAAGCGTATCAGCGGTAGAGTGGCATGCACCGGATACCATTCCGTCTGCATCACCCATCTTGACCATCATGACGCCATAATACAGATACTGGTTCAGAAGGATTTCCTCTGCCTGTTCATGGGTCATTCCCTTTTTCTGTCTCAGTTCCACCAGTTTGTCGATATAAGCCGGAGTCTTTTCATAGGTGGCCGGATCAACGATCTCCGCTCCCTCGATATTATAGCCGCCGGCGGCTGCATCGGCCTTTACCTTCTCGACGTTACCGATCAGGATCAGCTTTGCGACCCCTTCCTTCAGGATCTTGTCGGCAGCTTCCAGAGTCCGGTTGTCTTCTGTCTCCGGAAGAACGATGGTCTTGATATTCGCTTTAGCTCTTTCTTTTAATACTTCGATAAATCCCATAGCCTGTAGCTCCTTTCTCATGTCTGTCCGCAGGGCATGGTTGTCCCCGGACAATTTTCACGTTGATTCCTATTATACAGCGCAAAACGATGGTTTTCAAGAACTACTGTGGGATTCTCTTGAGAAAAATCGTCAGGAATGATATGCTCAGAACAGAAAAGCATGAAAGATCGAAAGGCGGGGAATCGTCACATGAAGGTTTGCGGGGTCATTGCAGAATACAATCCCTTTCATAACGGGCACCGATATCAGCTTGAACAGATCCGGTCCGGGCTTGGCGCCGATTATATTATTGTCGTCATGAGCGGCGATTTCCTGCAGCGCGGAGAACCGGCCGTCATTCGGAAGCATCTGCGGGCCGAGATGGCTCTCCGTTCAGGCGCTGACCTGGTTATCGAGCTTCCGGTCTGCGCTTCGACCGCCTCCGCCGAGGAGTTTGCGGACGGCGGCATCCGGCTTCTGGCCGGTCTTGGCGTCACGGATCATATCTGTTTCGGTGCCGAGACAAACGCCCCCCTTCTGAAGGAGATCGCTGCGCTTCTGGCCGCCGAGCCGGATCCGTACCGGGCAGTTCTTCGCAAAGAGCTTTCCCGCGGACTTTCCATGCCTGCCGCCAGGGAAGAAGCCGTCAGCCGCTGTATCCCGGATCCCCAGGTCCGTACGGTCATGAAGCAGCCGAACAACATCCTGGCCCTGGAGTATCTGAAAAACCTGCAGCGGAAACAGCTCTCCATAAAGCCGTATATCCTCAGCCGCATCGGATCTTCGTATCACAGCGTTTCTCTTTCCGGTGACGGTTTCTCCTCCGCCTCCGCAATCCGTAAGATTCTGGAGAACGGAGACCCTGCCGATGCGGCAGGGCAGATTCCCGAAGAAGCCTTCCGCATCCTGTGCTCCGCCGCCAGGTCTGACGGCTTTGTGTTTCCGAAGGATCTGAATCTTCTGCTGTTTTACCGCCTGTTCTGCGAAACCGAAGAGTCTTTGCAGGAATATAAGGATGTGGACCTGCATCTGGCCCGCCGCATCCTCCGGCTCCGCAATGAATATCAGACCTTCGAAGCCTTCACCGGCCTCGTCGCGTCAAAAAGTCTCCCTGCTTCCCACGTGCGCCGGGCCCTCCTGCATATTCTTCTGCAGATCCGGAAAAATGCCGGGCCGGAGCTGTATGTCAGAATCCTTGGCTTTCGAAAAGACGCGAAAGAACTCCTTACAGCCATAAAGAAGGCTTCTTCCCTTCCCGTGATCACAAAGATCGCAGACGCACCTTTCCTTCTGACCGAAAAGCAGCTGAATACCCTGGAAGATACCGTGCGCGCTTCCAACCTGTACGAAGCGGTACGCTCCTCCGTACACGGTACCCCCTTCCGGAACGAATATACCCGGCCGGTAGTCCTTGTATAAG
This sequence comes from uncultured Blautia sp., assembly GCA_946622645.1. Lineage (GTDB taxonomy): Bacteria > Bacillota > Clostridia > Lachnospirales > Lachnospiraceae > Blautia_A. Next base: position 21,214 of record CAMOQF010000027.1, on the reverse strand, counting down.
GATTCCCGGCCGGGCCGTCTGTTCTGTTTCTTCAATTCTTAAAGCTGTGGATCGGCGCCGGAATACGTCCGCCCCGCGCCACCAGCCGTTCACATCCGAACCGGTTCACCGGCATGACCGGAGCATACCCGAGCAGTCCTCCGAATTCCACGGTCTCTCCCACATCTTTTCCGATCACAGGGATCACACGCACCGCCGTTGTCTTCTGGTTGATCATGCCGATCGCCGCTTCATCCGCAATGATACCAGAGATCGTGGCCGGGCTCGTGCTGCCGGGAATCGCAATCATGTCCAGACCCACGGAACACACACAGGTCATGGCCTCCAGCTTTTCCAACGTCAGAGCTCCGGCGTTTACCGCATCGATCATCCCCTGGTCCTCGCTGACCGGAATGAACGCTCCGCTCAGTCCTCCGACAGCCGTCGATGCCATGACGCCGCCCTTCTTCACCTGATCGTTCAGCAGAGCCAGAGCCGCGGTCGTCCCCGGCGCTCCCACCTGGTCCACCCCGATCTCCTCCAGGATCTCAGCCACACTGTCACCGATCGCAGGAGTCGGAGCCAGCGAAAGATCCACGATCCCGAAGGGTACCTGAAGGCGTTTCGAAGCCTCCTGGGCCACCAGCTGCCCGACCCGGGTCACCTTGAAGGCGGTCCGTTTAATCGTCTCACAGAGTGTCTCGAAGTCTTTGCCCCGGGCACTCTCCAGCGCTTTTTTTACCACTCCTGGGCCGCTTACGCCCACATTGATCACGGTGTCGCCCTCGGTCACGCCATGAAAGGCCCCGGCCATAAACGGATTGTCATCCGGCGCATTGCAAAAGACCACCAGCTTGGCGCAGCCCAGTGAATCTTCGTCCTTTGTCCTCTCCGCCGTTTCCCGGATGATCTCTCCCATCAGTTTGACGGCATCCATATCGATCCCGGTTCGCGTGGACCCTACATTCACGGAACTGCATACCCGCTCTGTCATGCTTAAGGCCTCCGGGATGGACCGGATCAGCATTTCATCAGCAGGCGTCATCCCCTTGCTCACAAGGGCCGAATAACCTCCGATGAAGTTGACCCCCACTGCATGGGCCGCTTCGTCCAGGGTTTTTGCGATCAGCGCAAAATCATGGGGATCCCGGCAGGCCGAACCGCCCACAAGGGCAATCGGCGTGACGGAGATTCTTTTGTTCACGATCGGGATCCCGTACTCGCCGGCGATCTCGTCCCCGACCTCCACCAGTCTGGCGGCCCGCCCGGTGATTTTTTCATAGATATTTTTCCGCAGGACATCCAGGTCATGATCGATGCAGTCCAGAAGGCTGATCCCCATGGTGATGGTACGCACATCCAGATTTTCCTGCTCGATCATCTTGTTGGTCTCTGAAACCTCATAAATACTGATCATAATGCCATTTCCTCCGGAGTATTCTCAGATCCTGTGCATACGGTTAAAGATATCTTCGTGCTGGCAGTGGATCACCACACCGATCTCTTCTCCCAGCGATCCAAGTTCGTTGGAAATCTCGGCGTTTGATTTTTCCGAAGCACTGACGTCCGTCACCATCATCATGGAAAAATACCCCTGGATGATCGTCTGTGAGATATCCAGGATATTGATGTTGTTTTCAGCAAGATAAGTACATACCTTTGCAATGATGCCCACCGTATCATGCCCCACCACTGTTATGATCGTTTTCTTCATGTCCTGTATCCTTTCTTGTTTTTTCGCGCAAAGACCTTCTTTCAGGTTATGGCGGTATCTGCTTTCCTGCGTGCCGATGCGTCACAGCTCCACGGCCTGCGACACCAGATTTCTCCCTGCGATGGAAATGTCAAAATCCGAAGCTTTGTAAGGGTTGTCCCCGAAGGTCACTTCCTGACAGACCGTCTCGAAGGCAAGCTCCGGGAAATTATTCTCCTGACTCAGGTGTCCGAGAAACACAGCCTTCATATCGTCATGAAGAACCCGGCCAAGAAGCCGGCCGGCGTTTTCGTTTGACAGATGCCCCCGGTCTCCCAGGATCCTCTGTTTCAGGAGATAGGGATACGGCCCGACCTGCAGCATGTTCACATCATGATTCGACTCCAGCAGCAGTACATCCAGGTTCTCCAGATTCTCCACAATATAATCGGTAAACTTTCCAAGATCCGTCGCGATTCCCACGGATTTCCCACAGTGCGTCAGACGGTACCCCACAGGCTGGGCCGCATCGTGAGGGATCGTAAACGGATGGATCACCAGATCTCCCGCCGTAAAGTCTTCATCCTCCACGATCTCATGGATCAGTCCCTCCGGGATCCGACCCGCCGCTCCGGTACGGTACAGATAATCTGCCGTCCCTCCCGTCATGTAAAGCGGGATTCCGTACCGCCTTGCCATCACCCCGAGCCCCTGGATGTGATCCGCATGTTCGTGGGTGACCAGGATCGCATCCAGATCTTTACCCGTAAGCTCCAGCGTGTTCAAGCCCTGTTCGATCCTTTTTCCGCTGATTCCCGCGTCTACCAGCACATGCGTATGATCCGATCCCACATAGATGCAGTTTCCGCTGCTTCCGCTGGCAATGCTGCAAAATCTCATAATACCCTACTCAACCTTTCCGCGACCGCCTGCCGGATAAATTCCGGACCACCGTTGTTGCTGATCACAAAATCCGCCCTTTCCAGGTAGTATTCATCGGTCTGCTGGGCGGCCATAATGCTTTCGCACTTTTCTCTGGAATAGCCTCTGCTCTCCATCAGGCGCCGGATCCGGATCTCCTTGTCCGTACAGACCGCCCAGATTTCATCGCAGATCTCTTCATAATGGTCTTCCAGAAGCAAGGCGGCTTCCACAACGGAAAGCTTCCGTCCTCTTTCCTTTTCCTGCCGCAGACGTGCACGTATTTCCTTTTTTACGGCAGGATGGATCACCTCATTCAGGGCCTCCCGTTTTCCCGCCTCCTGAAATACTACATCAGAAACCCGTTTACGGTCAATGGTTTTGTCATTTTTTATAATACCTGTGCCGAAAAGACGGATCACTTCATCATAACAGCAGCCACCAGGTTCCATAACCTGGTGGCCAACCTTATCCGCCTCGATGACACAGGCATCCCATTCTTCCTTCAGGATCTGCAGAACGGTGCTTTTCCCGGCACCGATCCCTCCCGTAATTCCAATTACCTTCAAGATGTCTCTGTCCTCTTTCTATTTTGCCTCATACCAGTTTGAACCGGTATGCATATCCACTTCCAGTTCCACCGAAAGATCTGCGGCCCGGGTCATCTCTTCTCTCAAAATGACCGAAACCTGTTCTTTCTCTTCTTCTTTCGCTTCGATCAGCAGCTCGTCATGAACCTGCAGAACCAGTCTTGACTCAAGATGCTCCTCGCGCAGCCTGCTGCAGACTCTGTTCATGGCAATCTTGATGATATCTGCGGCAGTCCCCTGGATCGGCGCGTTCATGGCAACCCGTTCTCCAAAGGATCTCTGCATAAAATTACCGGCAAAAAGCTCCGGGATCGGACGGCGTCTTCCGAAGAGAGTTTCAGAATACCCCTTTTCTTTAGCTTCCCGCACCATCCGGTCCAGGAATTCCTTGATCTTCGGATAGGTCTGAAAATACTTCTCGATATATTCCGCCGCCTCGCTCCGGGAAATGCTCAGATCCTGACTGAGTCCGAAGGAACTGATCCCGTATACGATCCCGAAATTGACCGCCTTGGCATTCCGTCTCTGCAGGCTTGTCACCTCATCGAAGGGCACATGAAACACCTGGGAGGCGGTCAGTCTGTGGATATCCTGGGCCTCTCTGTAGGCCTCGATCAGATTTTCATCTCCGGACATATGCGCCAGCACCCTGAGCTCGATCTGAGAATAATCCGCATCCACGAACACATATCCGGGCTCGGGGACAAACGCTTTCCGGATCAGACGTCCCAGCTCCATCCGTACCGGTATATTCTGAAGATTGGGCTCCGTACTGCTGATCCGCCCCGTTGCCGTGATCGTCTGGTTGAATGTGGAATGGATCCTTCCGTCCTCGCGGATTTCATTCTGAAGCCCGTCCGCATAGGTGGATTTCAGCTTGGCATACTGCCTGTATTCCAGGATCTCCCGGATGATCGGATTCTCCGGAGCAAGCTTTTCCAGAATATCCGCCGCCGTGGAATACCCGGTCTTTGTCTTTTTTCCTCCCTGGATCCCCAGCTTTTCAAACAGGATCTGTCCGAGCTGCTTCGGAGAATTGATATTGAAATGTTCACCCGCTTTGTCCCAGATGGCTTGTTCCAGCTCACCGATCCGTTCCGTTAGCTGCTCTCCGTATTCCTTCAGCTCCTGTCCCAATGCCCGGATCCCGGTTTTTTCCATGGAATCAAGGGTGAATACCAGAGGCAGTTCAATATCGGTATAGACCTTCCACATTCCTTTTTCCTGCAGGGCTTCCGTCAAAGGAAGGCACGTACAGCACGCGGCGCAGGACATGCAGACCGCGTACTTTTCCACCTTTTCAGGCTCCTTCTCCATCAAAGCAGACAGAGAGTTCTTCCCGATCAGCTCTTCTCTGGAGGGCAGTACCATGGAACCGGCATATTCTCTGGCGATATCGTCATAGGGATAGGTGCTTTTCAACGGATTCAGAAGATACGCCGCCACCGAGATATCGAAAACATTTGCATCCGGTTCCAGATCCGCATGCTTCAGCAGATCCTTGACATCCATTGCCGCGATCTGCGTCTTTTTTGAAAGCCCGCAGATCCGCTTCATCAATGCATCTGTTTTCTCCGGATCACCGGGCGTGAACACATAGGATTCTCCCGCTTCGACCGTCAGGGCCGCCAGCAGGATCCTTCCATCCCCGGCAATAACAGCCAGGCCGACTCTTTCTTTTTCTGCCGCCTTTTCGAACAGCAGATCTTCGCCTTCTTCATCCGTGCAGGTATAATACTCCAGATAATCCAGCAGTTCCTCCGGTTCTTCTCTTTCAAAACGAGTCAGAAGATTCTTGAATTCCAGTCTCCGGCACATTTCGAAGGCATCAGCGGTAAAAATATTCCCAAGCCTTGCCTTCGCCGGATCGAGCTCCACCGGTGCATTTTTATCGATGGCGGCAAGCTTTTTGCTCAAAACCGCCAGGTCATAATGGTGGAGAAACGCTTCCTTTGCTTTATTCGGCTTGATCTCCTCCACATGCTCCAGCGCATTCTCGACAGAGCCATACTGCACGATCAGCTTCGTGGCCGTCTTTTCTCCGACGCCCGGAAGTCCCGGGATATTGTCCGAGGAATCCCCCATAAGCGCTTTCAGTTCAACGATCTGCGCCGGGGTGACCTGATATTTTTCCATCACCTCTGCCGGTCCGAAGGTTTCCATGGTCGTCTGCCCCCGGGTCGTATGCGGCAGGCGGATCGAAATATGATCCGTGACCAGCTGCAGAAGATCCCGGTCTCCGGACAGGATCACGGCATCCATCCCTGACTGCTCGCTCTGTGAAGCCAGCGTCCCCAGAATATCGTCCGCTTCGAAGCCCGCAAGGGTAACGATCTGGATTCCCATGGCCTGCAGCATCTCCTGCAGGAGGGGAACCTGCTCTCTCAGCTCCTCCGGCATCGCATGCCGGGTCCCTTTGTAGTCCGGAAACATTTCATGCCGGAAGGTCGGCGCATGAACATCAAAAGCCACCGCCAGATACTCCGGTTTTTCCTCCTCCAGTATCCGGAACAGAATATTCAGGAAACCATACACCGCTCCGGTATGTACTCCCTGCGAGTTTGTAAGATCGGGCAGGCCGTAAAAAGCCCTGTTTATAATGCTGTGTCCATCCACAAGCAGAATTTTTTCCGTCATTATCAGTCCCTTTTTATCTATTGAAAGAGTACCCAGAAAGCACCTCCGGCGACCGCCATCCCGACCACCAGCCCCAGAAGGATCAGCATGGCACACCGGAATCTCCACAGAATAACGCGTTGTGTCGTTTTCCGGATATCCTCATCCAGCAGGGTTTTCAGATCCATGGAAGCATCCTCATCCTTGTCCAGACGAAGAATCGCCTGATGAACAAAGAAGCTCGTCTCCAGCTCCTCTCTGCAGGAACTGCATTCACTGATATGCTCCAGAAAATCCTGGGTCTCCCTGAAAGAGAGATCTTTCCTGACATACCTGCTCACCATTCTTTCTGCTTCCGCACAATTCATAGGCAGGCCTCCTGTCTGTCATCTCCTCCGGTTTCCGAAGAGTCCGCGGAATATGGCTTTGCCCGCTTCTCTTCCGATGGTATTCATCATGGTATTCAGCCCCTTCTCCACCGAGGCGTATTTTTTCTGGCGATCACGCTCTTCCCGTTCCAGCTGCTTCTGGCGTTCCCTCTGCTGTCTTTCCAGCTCTTTTCTCAGCTTTTCCTCTTCACGGCGGGCCTTCTCCGCTGCTTTTTCCCGCTCTGCTTCTTCCTTGGCCCGTTGTTTTTCCTCTTCGATCCGCTGCTCCTCCGCGGCCTGTTCGTCAAACCGCTTTTTCAGGATCTCATACGCCGATTCCCGGTCGACCGCAGCGTCATATTTAGAAGCCATGCCGTCCGTAAACATACAGGCATACCGTTCCGCGTCTTCGATGGAGCCCATACGGCTCTGGGGCGGAAGCACCTTGCATTCCTCCACAACGGAAGGACGTCCCTCCGCATCCAGGAAGGAAATCAATGCCTCACCGACTCCAAGCTGCGTAATGACTTCTTCCGTGGAAAACGCCGGATTTGTCCGGAAGGACTGGCAGGCTGCCTTCACGGCCTTCTGATCCGAAGGCGTGTATGCACGGAGAGCATGCTGCACCCGGTTTCCAAGCTGCGACAGTACTCCGTCCGGAATATCTCTCGGACTCTGGGTGATAAAATAGATTCCGACCCCCTTTGAACGGATCAGCTTTACGACCTGCTCGATCTTCTGCAGGAGCGGTCTGGAAGCATTCTCAAACAGAAGATGCGCTTCGTCGAAGAAGAAAACGATCTTCGGCTTTTCCGGATCTCCGACCTCCGGCAGTTCTTCAAACAGCTCCGACATCATCCACAGCATGAAGGTGGCATACAGTTTCGGTGAGTTGATCAGCTTCGCACAGTGCAGAACGTTGATATAGCCTCTGCCCTGGGCGTCCAGGCGCATCCAGTCGCGGATATCCAGAGCCGGCTCCCCGAAAAAGAGATCCCCGCCCTGCTGTTCCAGCGCCACGAGACTCCGTGAAATGGCGCCCAGACTCTGTTTGGTTATATTTCCATAGGTAAGCGTATATTCCTGCAGATTCCGGCCGACATATTCCAGCATCAGACGAAGATCCTTCAGATCCAGCAGCAGCATCTGCTGGTCATCCGCGATCCGGAAAACGATGGACAGGATATCGGACTGGGTATCATTCAGTTCAAGAAGCGAAGCCAGGAGCAGCGGTCCCATTTCGCTGATGGTGGTACGAAGGGGATGTCCGCCCTCCTGCAGAACGTCCCAGATACAGGTCGGATAAGAAGTATAACGGAAACCCTCCAGTCCGAATTTGGTGATCCGTTTCTGCATGTCCTCCGAATCCACGCCCGGCTGACACATGCTGGCCAGGTCTCCCTTTACATCGGCCAGAAAAACAGGGACGCCCAGATCCGAAAAGGATTCAGCCAGAACCTTCAGCGTAATCGTCTTTCCGGTACCGGTGGCACCCGCGATCAGTCCGTGCCGGTTAGCCATCTTCGGGATAATGCAGATGTGCTCCTTTGCCTCATTTTTTGTCATTCCTATCCAAAGTGTCCCGTCCTTATACATTTTTATTCCTCCGTACCCTTGACTTCTGCCTCAGATGCATCGTTCGACTGCGGAATTCCCGGAAGGGGAGCATGAAGAATGGTCATGAACTCCTCCCCGGTAATGGTCTCATGTTCATACAGATACTGCGCCAGCTGATGCAGCTTCTGGATATTCTCCTCCAGAATTTTCTTTGCTTTCTCGTGCTGCCGGGTTACCAGGTCAACCACCATCTGGTCCAGTCTTGTCTGTGTCTCGAAAGAACAGCTGAGGCTGGAATCTCCACCCAGATACTGGTTGGTCATGGTTTCCATGGCCACCATGTCAAAGGCATCGCTCATTCCGTAACGGCTGATCATGGCTCTGGCGATCTTTGTCGCCTGTTCGATATCGTTGGAGGCCCCCGTGGTGATGGAATGGAAGATGATCTCTTCCGCGGCCCGGCCGCCTGTCAGAGTCGCAATCTTATTCTCCAGCTCTTCCTTGGTCAGGAGAAAATGCTCTTTTTCATCCACCTGCATGGTGTAGCCCAGGGCTCCTGACGTTCTTGGGATTATGGTGATCTTGTGAACCGGCGCGGAGTCCGTCTGCCGGGCCGCCACCAGTGCATGACCCACCTCATGGTACGCCACGATCAGCTTCTCTTTGTTCGAGAGGACTCTGCTCTTCTTCTGGTATCCGGCAATGACGACTTCAATGCTTTCTTCAAAATCAGCCTGGGTCGCAAATTTCCTTCCGTCACGGACCGCACGGAGCGCAGCTTCATTGACAATATTGGCAAGATCGGCTCCGGAAGCACCGGAAGCCGCTTTTGCGATCTCATCAAAACGGACCGCGTCCGATACCTTGATCTTCCTGGCATGGACCTTCAGGATTTCTTCCCTGCCCTTCAGATCCGGCAGTTCCACCGGTATACGGCGGTCAAACCGGCCCGGACGAAGCAAGGCAGGATCCAGGGAATCCGGCCGGTTTGTGGCCGCCAGGATCACCACGCCCTTGGAGCCGTCAAAACCGTCCATCTCCGCCAGGAGCTGATTCAGGGTCTGTTCCCGTTCGTCATTGCCCGAAAATCCGGAACCGTCTCTTTTCTTTCCGACCGTATCAATCTCGTCGATGAAAACGATGCAGGGCGCCTTTTCATTGGCCTGTTTAAACAGATCCCTGACCTTGGCAGCGCCCATGCCTACGAACATTTCCACAAATTCGGAACCGGAAATCGAGAAGAAGGGGACCTCCGCCTCACCGGCAACCGCTTTAGCAAGCAATGTCTTTCCGGTACCGGGAGGGCCCACAAGCAGAGCGCCCTTCGGCATCGAGGCTCCGATCTCCGTATATTTCTGGGGATTATGCAGGTAATCCACGATCTCTGTCAGCAGCTCCTTGGCTTCGTCTTCTCCCGCCACGTCCGAAAACTTGATTCCGGTAGAGGACTTGACATACACCTTGGCATTGCTTTTCCCAAAGGACATCATGCCGCCGGCACCGCCCATGGAATTCATCATTTTTTTGCTCAGCCAGCGTCCCAGCAGGATGAAGGCAGCGATCGGAACGACATAACCTAAAATAAGGGACAGGAAGATATTTTCCCGCTGCGGGACAACTCCTTCCATACTTGTCCCGTTCTTATACAGACGCTGCACCAGATCGGCATCCTCCATACGGACCGTCTTATAAAGCACTTCCATGCCGCTCTGATTTTCCGTGTAATAAATATAATCGGTCTGAACCTCTGCCTTTGTTACTCTTCCGGCATCCACTTCCTTCAGAAACGTGGTGTAATCCGTCGTTATGATGCTTTTTTCGCGGATCGATGGCACGACCAGCAGATTAATCAGGAAAATGATAACCACTGCGATGATATAATACACGTAAAATGGAACCTTTCCCGGCTTTCTGTCTTTCAGCTTCATAATCTTGTACCTCCCGTTTTGTTCTATGTAACATAGCACATAATACGAGACATTTCAATGATTCCCGGTATATTTTATAAACAATTAAGAAAATTTACGATCTCTTCAAAGTTCCGGTCCGCCCGCGGACTCACAGTCCAGCCCGCAGATCCTTGTCCGAATGGACACAGAGGATATCCAGCACCAGGTCAAACTTCCGGTCACCCTGGCAGATTTCCTCCGTGATCTCCTCACCGTCGGGTGTCTCTTCCGGATCCACCTTCTCTTCTCTGTCCAGCTCTTTATTGTAATCCATCCGCTGTCTCCTTGTCCGGCTTCGGCACCACCCCGATGACGGAAATATTATCCTTTTCCCCCCGGTCCAATGCCATATCCACGAGATTTTCCAGGATATCCTGCAGCTCTTTGTTGCTGTGAATCGTTTCTCCTCTGCACAGCTGCTTCATCTCTCCCGGTTTCTGGCAATGCCAGAATCCGTCCGTACACAGAAGATAGACCGTATCCGGAATAATCTCTCCTGTATAGAAATCCATCGAGACCGAATCGGTGATCCCCATGCATTCCAGAAGGATATTTCTCCGCCGGTCATGTTCTGCCTCTTCACGAGTCAGATTCCCTTTTGCGATCTCCTGCTCCACCCAGCTGTGATCCCTGGTTACCTGCAGCACTTCATCCGAAATCTCATACATGCGGCTGTCCCCCACATGAACGCAGAAATACTGGGATCCCCAGAAAAGACAGGCCGTCATCGTGCTGCCCAGCTGCGAATGATATTTTTCCCCATACCGGAACAGAAGAAGATTCACGTCCTCCAGCAGATGCTTCCAGTCATTTTTCAAAGCGGCGGGGCCGACCCCCGCATACAGGATATCCGGAAACGCATTCCGGAACCAGTCTGCCATTTCGGTCACGCAGAACTTGCTGGCAAGCTCCCCTTCCGAATGGCCGCCCATGCCGTCGCACATCACAGCGAGAAGAATATCTCCATAGGCGGTCTCTGCCTTCAGCAATGCAAGACTGTCCTGATTCGTCTTGCGTTTGCTGCCGATATCCGAACAAAAGGATTGAATATAATCCATCTTTATCCTCCGTAAGAACCCTTTATTCCGCCGCCTTACATGACAGGGCGCGTCTGCTCTTTCAGCCAGGCCTGCTCTTCTTCCGGCAGAAGCGGAAGGATGGTCTCTCTTACTTTCCGGTGATATTCATTCAGAAGTTCTTTTTCCCGTACCGTAAGAAGCGACGGCTCTACGGCTTCCAGATCAAAGGGAACCATGGTGAGAACCTCAAACTGCATGAACTGTGCAGTTTCTGTTTTTTCTGCCTTTTTGCACAGCAGAAGACTCTCATGACGGATCCCGAATTTTCCTTCGGCATAATACCCCGGCTCATCCGAGGTGATCATCCCCTCTTCAAAAACGCCGCTGTCATTTCGCTCCGGAACCATCTTCCACCGGAAACCGTTGGGGCCTTCATGCACATTCAGCAGGTACCCTACTCCATGACCTGTGCCATGATTATAATCCTTTCCCAGTCTCCACAGGGGTTCGCGGGCAAGATAGTCCAGATTCAGCCCCGTGCAGCCTTCCCTGAAATGCGCATCCAGAAGGGCGAGGTGGCCTTTCAGGACCGTCGTGTAATAGAATTTCTCCTCGTCCGTCACCGGTCCCACAACCACGGTACGGGTGATGTCCGTAGTACCCTCCAGATACTGTCCGCCGGTATCACAGAGGACCATTCCCTCGGCCCGGACAGGCACATCCGATTCTTCCGTTGCCGAATAATGGATGATCGAACCGTGCTCCCGGTATGCAATAATCGGCTCAAAGCTGTTGCAGAGAAAATGTTCCTGTTCTTTGCGTAAGGAAAACAGTTTTTCTGCCGCGGAAATCTCTGTGATTCCCTGTTTTCCCGCATGCTTCTTGAGCCAGTAAATAAAACGGGTCACCGCAGCACCGTCTTTCCGGTGTGCTTCCCTCATGTTTTCCATCTCGACAGGATTTTTCACCGCTCTTGCATGAAAGGTCGGATTTTCATGCTCCACGATCCGCACCTTCTCCGGCACGGAGCAGTACAGAAGACTGTTCACAGAATTGCGGGACAGCATGATCGATTTCTTCCCATACTCCTGCAGAAAACGGTATACATCGTTATACGGCCGCACTTCCACGCCGTTCTCCCGGCTCCATCCGTCCGGAAGAGCAGATTCTTCCGTAAACAGAATCGTCCGGTCCTGATCCAAATAAAGATAGGCCAGCACCACCATGGAATCCATGAAATCTGCGGCCCGAAGATTCAGAAGCCACGATATATCCTCCAGTGAAGAAATCAGCAGTCCTTCTGCATCCTGTTCTGTCAGGACTTTCCGGATTCTTTCAAGCTTATGGGCCCGGCTCTCACCGCACCATTTTTCGTCCAGCTCAAAAACATGTCCAAAACAGACAGGCGGGCGATCCTCCCAGATCTCTCCCACCAGGTCAAGATCATTCCGGATTTCCGCTTTCAGGGGTGCCAGCTCCTTCCGGAACAATTCAAGCTCTCCGGCGCTCACTGTCCTTCCGTCCATTCCAAGGGTCTGCCCCTCTTTCAGAATGCTTTTTATAAACGCATGGACAGTGGGAACTCCCGGTTCCCCCATTTTGAACAGCTCCACCGATGTCCCTTCAAGCTGCATTCCTGCCTGCTGGAAATAGCGCCCGTCCGTCCACAGTCCGGCCATCTCCTGCGTCACCACGGCCGTTCCGGCGGAACCCGTAAAACCGGTCATATATTTTCTGCACTGAAAATGCTCTCCCACATATTCGGAGCCATGATAGTCATCCGTAGGGATCAGATATACATCAGTCTGATTTTCTTTCATGCACTGACGAAGTGCCCTCAGTCTGCTCATAATCATATTTTCCAAAAAGTTCACCATCCGCTTCTTTTTTTCTTTCAGTTTAGCACAAAAAAGACCTTATGTGAATACTCTGCAAAAAATTATGACGCCTCACTCCAATCTCTCCAAACAAGCAAAAGTCAATGACATTTGCGGTAATCATCTTCAAATTTTTATAAAAATAATGTATTTTTTTTATATACGATACTCAGAGAAAGGAGGCTTTCACCATGGAATTTAAAGAACAGTTGAATGAGTATATGACCATTTTAGATTGCTCAGCAAAGACACTGGCAGAAGTCTCTGGCCTTTCGCCTACCGTACTAAGCAGATATCGTAATGGAGAGCGCATACCCTCACCCGGAAGCGAGCAGCTTTACAAGCTTTGTTCCGGAATTTCACAACTGGCGGATCAGTCCGGACGCAGCGATATGAGTCCCGATTCAATATTTACCGTTTTTACAGATATCCTGACTGCCAACAAACCGGATCCGCATGTGCTCGGCAGCAAACTCAACCTTCTGATCTCCACTCTGGAGATCAATAAAGCAGAACTATCCCGGTTTTTAAACTATGATCCTTCCTATCTTTCCAGGATCTGTTCGGGACAGCGTACACCTTCCAATCCGGAGAAATTTATTCAGGAGGTGTGCCGTTTTGTAATGAAACGATATAGTCGGGAAAGCGATAAAGAATCCGTAGCCGCAATACTTGGCTGCTCTGCAGAAAGTTTGCAAAATGAAGCAGATTATAACAGTGCACTTCTGAAATGGTTTGATACCTGATCTGTTTCAGCCCGGATTTTTTTCTTTTCTCATGCTGAACTGATGGAAGCGAAATGAACAGACAAAAAACAGCTGCTGATCCAAACAGATCGTTCGGATCACCAGCTGTTTTTTAGATCATATTTGTCTTTCTTCGGCCCAGGTCAGTCCGTAAATCAATTCCATCATCTTACGGATCTCGTTTTTCATCCCCTTGCAGGCCGCCGCTTCATCGTTGTAATGCATGAGCCCGACCTTGTCTTTTTTCTCGCTGAAATATACATCCCAGCCGTTCTCCGTCTGCTCCATACAGATCCGATGATTATGTTTTCCACCAATCTTATATAATTTTTCCGGAACCAGATGCTCCTTAAAAAATCTGCCAAGATCTTCCCGTGTCAAATTGATAACCCCCTCTCAGCGTTACTGATGTTGGCTGACGTAGTTTTTTAAACTACATCTACTATAACACAGGAATTGCGGAAATACAATACCTTTAATACGAAATCTGCAAAGTATCGCTCCATTTTGAATAATAACGGTTTCCGTCCTCACCCACACGATAAGAACGGACGCTGGCATACCAGTTTTTCCCTGCTGCAAGACTGCTTCTGGAATAAGAAAGGGTATTCCCTCCCCTCACAGAAGCCGTAAAAGCGGATCTGAACTGCGCATTATCCGCAAAACGGACCTGATAGCCTTCCACACCCTCCGCCGCCGTCCAGGAGGCCCGGACCTTTCCGCCGCGCAGGGACAGATCCCGGATCACGGGAGAAGCAAGCTGTTTCGTGAGTGTGATCGATTTTTTTCCGCTCCAGGAGGTATATACTCTTTCTCCTTTTTCGATCGTAAAGACACGGACCTGGGCGTAATACGTGCCGCCGACCTCCAGATCTCCGCGCACCGCATTGTTGCAGCCGGAATAGCTGGCCGACTTTACGCCTTTCTTCATGGTATTATCCTGGGACCAACGGATCTGATAGCCATCCGCTCCCCGGATCGTTCTCCAGTAAATCCGCAGGAATCCGCTTCCCTCATCCGCCAGCCGATACACCACACTGGGGACGATCTCTTCGACAGGCGGGTCAATATAGCTGACTTTGGCCCATGTAAGATATGCATTGTTTTCTCTGTCCACGGAAATCGCTTTCCACTGGGCCGCATTCCCGGTAAAGGAAATATTCTTCAGGGAAATACAGTCCATGAAAGCGCCTCTTCTGACTTCCCTAAGCGTATACGGCAGTTCCACCTTGGCAAGAGAAGCGCAGTCAAAGAAGGTTCCGTAATCAATCAAAGTCACCCCGGTGGGGATCGCGATTTCCTTTAATCCGCTTCCGTGAAAGGCATACTGGCCGATGTTGTTTATATTTCTGGAAAGTTTAAGGGCATGAAGCGCCTTACAGTCCCTGAATGCAGTTTTGCCGACAGAAACAACACTGTCATACATCGTCACCGTACTGAGACTGCTGCATCCGCGGAAGGTTCCCTCCGGAATGGTCTTTATCCCATAGGGAAGAGTGATCGCCTTCAGGTTTACACAGCCTTCAAACGCCCATTCGCCGATCTCCGCAATGCCTTCCGGAAGCTGTACGGCTGACAGGTCTTCACAGAAGCGAAATGCCCCATATCCTAATTTTTTACAGCCCGGAAAAACCGCCTCTTCCAGATCTGTACAATATTCAAAAGCCCGCTCTCCCACCGTCGTCAATGTGTCCGGGAACGTGATCTTCTCCAGTTCGGAGCAGTCCATGAAGGCACAGTTTCCAATCGACGTGACCCCGCTTTCGATAACGGCTGTTTTCATCTTTTTCAGAATGAACGCGTCCTTCGCCCAGGGTGACGGATTCTCCCAGTCATAATCGTACATGGCTCCTGTTCCCGTGATGGTCAGGGTCCCATTCGAAAATGACCATTTCAGACTTTTTCCGCAGGCCCCGGAAGAAGCTTCCGCAAGCGGCAGTTCTTCCATACTTTCTGACGAACCGGTGATTTCCTCTTCCGATCCGTCTGTCCCCGTCAGAAGGTCCGCTTCTGATAACGCAGTAAATATCTCACTTTCTGATCCCGGGATTTCCTCCCGGACGATCTCTTCAAAAACATTTTCGTCTCCGTCACTAAGGCTTTCCTCGGCACACACGGGAGAAAGACCTCCCAGCATCACCAGCATTCCGATCAGAACGCCCGCTCTATTTTTCCGAAACAGCAGCATCCGGTTGAAACCTCCTTACAATACATCAAATCCCTTGCTTTTCAGGCACTCCGCCACTTCCCACACATCCTCCGTATGCATGACCATGATCGGTGATGCCGATTCACGCACAAAAGAAAGATACAGGTAATTGACACTGATATTACTGTTATACAAGGCCAGAAGAAGCCGGTTCAACGCTCCGGGACGGTCATCCGTCAGTACTCCGAGCACATCGGTGGTCCTGCACAGATAGCCCTCTTTTTCCAATGCATTTTTCGCTTTATCCGTGTCCGAAACCACCATTCGGATGATGCCGTATTCAGCACTGTCGTTGGTTACGGATCCCAGAATGTTGATATCCTCCTTCTGAAGAATATCGGTAATCTTCTGTAATGTGCCTTTTCTGTTCTCTGCAAAAATGGATAACTGCTGCAGCATGACGATCCTGCCTTTCTCTTCACGTAACTCTGATTGATCTCGTTTTGTCAGCCATGCACCTGACGGATCAGAAGCTTTCCGTTCTCCCTCAGCCATTTTTCACTGGCTTTATAATCCGGAAGAACTTTGGCTACTTCAGCCCAGAAGCGGGATGAATGATTCATCTCCAGTCTGTGACACAGTTCGTGCACGACCACATAATCCAGGACATCCTTCGGTGCCTTCATGAGCAGACAGTTGAAATTCAGATTTCCTTTCTCACTGCAGCTGCCCCAGCGGGTACGCTGACACCGGATCGTGATCCTTCCGTATGTCACTCCCAGTTTTCGGGCAAAAAAAGCCACCCTGGAAGGAATCGCTTCAGCCGCCATTTCCGCCAGACTGCGAAGCTCCGCCTCCGATAGGAATGTCCCCGGACTATTATTCACATTCTCTCCCAGTTTGTCAAGATGCCGCCGGATCCAGTCCTTTTTGTCTTTTACAAACGAGCTGATCTCCGCGTTTGTCATCCAGTACGGCGCCCTGACAAGCACACTTCCGTCCTCTCTGATCTGGAGTGCGATCGTCTTTCGTCTGCTGCGAATGACGGAAATCTGCACCTCCCGCTTTTTTTTCATGGTTTTCTCCCTTTTAACGGCCGTACTTTCAGTCAGAAGAGGCTGACGCATCATCTGCGGCAGCCTCTGTCTTTGTAAAAGCTATGGAAAAATCAAAGAGTATCTTCCCTCCGCACATAGCCGGGATTGTCTGCTTCGGAGACAACCTCTTTTGTCCGGATGATCTTGGACCATTTGTCGATGATCTGATTCTCCGCATGCACACCCTCGCCAACTTCAGCGTATGCAAGCATGACGCAATTTTTCACAACCGCGCCTTTTTTGATGATACATCCACGGCCGATCACGGAATTTTCCACCGTTCCCTCGATCAGACAGCCGTTGGAAATGAAGGAATTTCTTACATCCGAGCCCTCAAAGAACTGGGTCGGACAGGAATCCGTCGTTCTGGTATAGATCGGCCAGTTCGGATTCACAAGCTCTTCTGCTTTCTTGATGTCAAGCAGAGCCATGTTGGAATCAAAATAGCTCTTCAGATCGGTGACCGCCGCGAAGAATCCCTTGTGCTGGATCGCACGTACATCCAGTTCCTCGATTCTTGCATTGATTATCTGTGCCAGCGTAAAGACAGAAGAAAGCCTGCGGGCACTCTTGATCAGGTCAATGAAAAGCTCCTTGCTCATGACATAGGTATCCATGGAAATATTCTTGTCCTTGGTATTTCCAAGGTTCGGTTCGATGGATACAACACCCTTCTGCTTGTTCAGATTCAGGGCATTACAGTTCAGATAATGCTCCTTGGCGGTGGATGTCTTGTGATAAAGCATGGTGATATCTGCGCCGGACTCAATGTGCTTGTTCAGAAGCTCGTCAAAGTTCTGCGCAAATACCATGTAGTCCGATGTGATGACCACATATTCCTCGTGGGTTCTTTCGATAATCTCCAGATTCTCGGCATAGCCTGCGATATCCGTATTATAGATCGTATTCATCTCATCCGCATTTGCAAAAAGCATCTGCAGTTTTCCGCGTTTGGAGTTGATATTATAGATTCTTCCGCTGCCCAGATGCTCTGTCAGGCTTCTCGGACGGGGAGAATTAATATATACATGGACGCGGTCGATTCCGCTGTTGCTCATATTGGAAATCGGGAAGTCGATGATCCTGTATCTGCCCATGAAGGAAAACGCACTGATCGGACGGAATTCCTGCATTCCCTTCACCTGAAAATGCGCTCCTGAAGATGATACGATACCAAATGCCTTTGCCATGTTATTCGACCCCCTTTACACGTTTTGCGACAAGCAGAATATTCTCGCTGTCAGCGCTGCCGACAACAGCCCCTTTACCGATACGGACGCCGTCAGCTACCAGGGCGCGTGTTACCACGGCTCCTTCTTCCACAACAGCACCGGGCATAAGCACACTGTCAATGACCTTGGCGCCGGGAGCTACGGCTGCATTCGTAAAGAGAACCGAATTCTTTACTTCGCCGCCGACCTTGCAGCCCTGTGTGATATACGCATTGCTCACAGAAGCCTCCGGTCCGATATACTGCGGAAGCGTCGAAACATCTTCGGTATAGATTCTCCAGCGCGGATCATTCAGGTTCAACGGGTTCTTTCTGTCCAGAAGATCCATATTGGCTTCCCACAGGGAATCAATGGTTCCTACATCCTTCCAGTATCCCTTGAACTCATACGCCATAAGAGTTCTTCCTTCCTCCAGGAATGCAGGAATGATATCCTTGCCGAAATCATGGCTGGAATCAGCTTTCTTCATGTCCGCGAGAAGGATCTTGCGCAGCACCTTCCAGGTGAAAATGTAAATACCCATGGAGGCCAGATTGCTCTTCGGCTGGGCGGGTTTCTCCTCAAATTCCACGATCTTGCCGTCTTCATCCGTATTCATGATACCAAAACGGCTGGCTTCCTTCATAGGAACACCGATTACGGCAATCGTTGCATCCGCATTTTTTGCATTATGATAAGCGAGCATTTCCGAATAATCCATCTTGTAGATATGATCACCGGAAAGGATCAGCAGATATTCCGGATCATACGCATCGATAAAATCGATGTTCTGCGTAATGGCATCCGCAGTCCCGCGGTAAACGTCCAGATTGGCATCTGCCTTTTCACGGGGAGGAAGCACGAAAACGCCGCTGTCCTTGGAATCCAGTCCCCATCTGCCGCCTGCCGCGACATAGCTGTTCAGCAGGACAGATTCATACTGTGTAAGAACACCGACAACATCGATACCGCTGTTTGCGCAGTTGCTGAGAGGAAAGTCGATGATACGGTACTTTCCACCATAAGAAACGGCAGGCTTGGCAACCTTGTTCGTCAGATCATGAAGACGACTGCCTCTCCCGCCGGCCAGTATCATGGCAAGCATATTGTTTTGCATGGTGATACCCTCCTGTATAATATACAATGTTTATAGCTATAACTTATCATAATTAAAACGGACTGGCAAGAGATTTTGTCTATTTATCCTTATTTTTTCGCATATCAGAAACATTTTTCATCATTTCGCCAGATATTTTTCCGTTTCGGTCAATCCTGTTTCGGGAAATCTATCAGAATATGTCCGACCGGATTCTTGTCGATATCGAAAACATACCGATAGCAGGGAATATCCCGGGAAATCTTCCGGAGCAGTTCCATCTCCAGATCGAAGTCCTCCTGTCTTTCCGGCCGGAAAACCTGCATACACATTCTCTGCAGTACCTCCCCGGTCTGCATCCTTTGCAGAAGATTTTCATTTCCCCTTTCCAGAAAAAGAATGGTCTTCAGCGGCACATCTGCATTCCTTCCCAGATGATGCTTGCCGTTCCATGGGGAACCAAACACCCTGCAGCCATCCTTCTCCAGGGAAAGGAAGGGCTTGTCGTCATTCAGAATAAATGCTCTGTCCGTATATTCTGCGGCCCATTTTCTGGCAAAAGTACTCTTGCCGACACCGCTGTCTGCGGAAAGTATAAAGCCTTGTCCATCCATCGAAACACAGGACCCGTGATACACCAGCACGTTCCTGGAAAGCAGCGCATCCGCCACTTTCCTGTGCAGTGCAAAAATCTCAAAATAGTAATTCGGGAGAGTGTTGACAAACTCCGGCTGATACCGGGTATTACGCAGCATGCTCTTCCACTCTTTTATAATGTCCTCTTCCGTCGTCCTGACCAGGACCGAAGACTTCTCTCCGGGCGCCCGCATAAAATCTCTGCAGTACAGCTTTGTCTGAAGATGACAGACATCCAGAGTCACATTCACCCCCGCAAAGCACACCTCAAAAACATAGTGTTCATTCATCGCGATACCTCATCCGAATCATATTCAAAGTGTCTTATTGCCTATCAATTTCTTTTATATACACACCGCCCGGCACCCGGACGGAAACCACCACTTTATACCAACTCATTCACATAATTCTCAAGATACAGGTCTCCTCCCTCGATAAGCTTCCTCTCCTTAAGAAGCTTCACGATTTCAAAGGCCAGTTCTTCCGTTATGGAGATCAGCGGATCTTTATAATTTAACCGGTTGGGATGATACGGTGTCCCCTTCCACGCATCCCGACGGATCTCTGTATCCGCCAGGCTCTGGACCTTTGCGGAAAAGGCCCCGTCCTGATCCAGTTCTTTGAGTGCATGGTATGTCCACTTATAATAGGGCGGATATTCTCTCTTTAACAGGAAAAACAATTCCATGGCGGACGCAATGCCATGTGCTTTGCATAGTTCTGCAGCTACCGTATCTCCTCTTGTCATACATCGGGCATAGTTCACCTGCAGCGAAGATGCAAAAACATGCAGCTGCTCCGCCAGACGTATCCTCCAGACCTTGTCAGGATAGTACCCCTGAAGCAGTTTCCGGAACGCGGTGAACACCCCCAGATCGTCGCGGAAAACACATCCGTTCGTGGCTGTCTTCAAGCAGGCGTGATCCAGAAAAAGCCAGTTGTTTTCAGACATTCTGCAATGATCTGTGTCACAGTTGATCCGGAGAATATTGGAATAGAAGTCATGGATCGTCATCACGCCCCGCCGTTCCCGCATACGATCCGTATAGTACGTTCTTTCCACGCGGTCGACCAGTTCGTTGTAAGCGATTGAAAGACTATATCCGAAGCGGTTCATATCCTCGTCTGTCACCCACAGACAAACTCCTGTTCCGAAATCGTGGTCTCTGGAAATCAGATCATCATATCCGAAACAGTCGGAACCTTCACCTGCAATTCCAACCGCAATTCTATCTTCATAATCCCCGAATTTCGTATGGATCATTCCCGCCACATGCTCATCATAGAAGCGCCGGTTCTTCTCTGCTGCCTCCGACAGAACATCCTTCATTCAAATTCTCCCATCCTGTTTTATTCTAAAAACCATAATCATCCCGCATTATTCAGCTGCTCTTCTGCCCATTGATATACCGACTCCAATGCCGGAATCAGCGTTTTCCCCCTGTCCGCCAGTGAATACTCCACAGTTGGCGGTATCGTACTGTACTGCTTTCTTGAAATGAACCTGTCCTGCTCCAGTTCTCTCAGGCACTTCGTCAACATGGTCGCGGTAATGCCTGCTACCTTCCTCTCCAGTTCCCGGTACCGGAGTGTCTGATTCTCTGCATCAGCAATATACCAAAGGATCGGAAGCTTCCACTTCTGCCCGATCAACCCCATCGCATAAAGGATCGGGCAATCGGTTTCATAGATGTTTTCATCTTTAGATAA
>CAMOQF010000026.1 GCA_946622645.1 uncultured Blautia sp. | reverse complement strand
CACCGAGGACGATCTGAAGTAAAGCAGCGGAATATCTCAGCTCCTGCAGAGACACAGATCCTGTATGATTCCACACCATCTGCAGTTATGAAAAGGGACACCGGTACGGTGTCCCTTTTTGTATCCTTTGCGGGTTATTATGATGCGGTTGACTCTGGTTATCGGTAGCTGACGCTTAAAAGGTTGTATCCGTCTTTCCCCTTCATCTTGGTGCGGTAGAGGTAATTATCCGCCGCGTTGTAGAGAGAGTCGTATGTAGGATAACTGCCGTCGTTAATCACAGCGCCGATACTCACAGTAAGATATTTTTTGTCCTCCTCGCTGACCGGTATTCTGTGGATCGTATTCACCAGCTGTTCAAGCCTTGTACAGGTCACGCTGTAGTCCACCATGCCGATGGCGTAAACGATAAACTCGTCACCGCCCATGCGCATGACGATATCCTTTTCCTTAAAGTTTGTGCGGAGGGTATGCGCCAGCCTCTGAAGGACTTCGTCGCCGCGCTGATGTCCGTAGTTGTCATTAACGTGTTTGAAGTCATCGATATCGATGATGATGAAAGTGCCGGACTCCTGTCTGTCTATGCAGTTGCGGATCATCATCACCCCGCCGCCCCGGTTGAGGACTCCGGTCAGGGGATCATGCTCCGCCACATCCTGGGTCATCTGGTTTATCTTCACCGCAACGATCCTTCTGTAGGCGGTACGGCAGGAAAAGATGAGCGAAAGCAGAGTTCCCGAGAGGATGCGGATCAGATTCTGCTTCTGAATGTCATCGTCAATGCTCATGTGGTTGAAGATCAGGGCAAATATCGCAGCGGCAAGGATGATGATGACGATCCTCCATGGTCTGTCAAAGATCATGGACGGAAGCAGGACCAGAAGAAGCAGAAACATATAGATCGGTGTCTCGAAGTGGAGGGAATACTCTACAAAAGCAGCCATGATGAGGAAGAGAAGGATGATCACTTCCAGGGCGATGGTAATACGGCTTCGGACGTCCGACCAGTTGAATACGCAGAAAGCCAGGAGGAACAGTATGCCGACTACTCCGGCGATGGTACCGTAGGATACGTGTCCAAGCAGACTCTGCTGCATGATCATCAGAAGAATACAGCTGATCAGACTGACAACCATGATCATCCGGAGAGCCGCATAATTCTCCTGAGTGGCTGAGCCGGGATCCGGTTCGATATTCATATACTCAATCGATTTCTGCCAGTATCTTTTGAACATCCTGGTTCCTCCATCGGCATCGCATCGAAATCTGTATCATACGCTGTCTGTCCACAGATGTCTCCGCGTCTCTTTTATTTTACACCTTTTTTGGCTAAATGTCATTAAATTTCTCGCATGACAGTTCTCTTTTTTTGCTTTTTTTATAGAAAAAACCCTTTTACTTTTACTTTTCATGGAACTGAAAATGTGGTACAATTCCCATTAACGACTTAACGAGGGAGGTTCGACCCATGGAAAATACTTCTGTTTCCAGGAATTTTATCGAAAACGAGATCGACAAAGATCTCGCCGAAGGCGTCTATACGGAGGTGAGGACCCGTTTTCCACCCGAGCCAAACGGCTATCTGCACATCGGACACGCAAAATCCATTCTGCTTAACTATGGTCTGGCTCAGGAATACCACGGTCAGTTTAACATGCGTTTTGACGATACCAACCCCACCAAAGAAAAGACCGAATTTGTAGAATCCATCCTGGAAGACATCCGATGGCTCGGCGCCGACTGGGAGGATCGTCTGTTTTTTGCTTCTGACTATTTTGACCAGATGTACGAAGCAGCCGTAAAGCTGATCAAAAAAGGCAAAGCCTATGTCTGCGACCTCACGGCCGAACAGATCCGCGAGTACCGCGGCACGCTCACCGAACCCGGCAAGGAAAGCCCTTACCGCAGCCGCAGCGTTGAAGAAAACCTGCAGCTCTTTACCGAGATGAAGGAAGGCAGATACGCCGACGGAGAAAAGGTCCTGCGCGCAAAGATCGACATGGCCTCTCCCAACATGAACATGCGTGATCCCGTCATCTACCGTGTGGCCCATATGACCCACCACAACACCGGAGACAAATGGTGCATCTATCCGATGTATGACTTTGCACATCCCATCGAGGATGCCATCGAGGGCATTACGCATTCCATCTGTACGCTGGAGTTCGAAGATCACCGCCCCCTGTACAACTGGGTGGTGCAGGAGCTGGAATATCCCCATCCGCCGCGCCAGATCGAGTTTGCAAAGCTCTATCTCACCAACGTCGTGACCGGCAAACGCTATATCAAAAAGCTCGTGGAAGAAGGCATCGTGGACGGCTGGGATGATCCTCGTCTGGTTTCCATCGCGGCATTGCGGCGCCGCGGCTACACACCGGAATCCATCCGGATGTTCGTGGATCTCTGCGGCGTTTCCAAGGCCAACAGCTCCGTGGATTACGCTATGCTGGAATACTGCATCCGTGAGGATTTAAAGCTCAAAAAGCCGCGCCTTATGGCAGTCCTGGATCCGCTTCCTCTGATCATTGACAATTATCCGGAAGGGCAGACAGAATATCTGGAGGCTCCCAACAACATGGAAAACGAGTCTCTGGGCGTGCGTCAGATCCCCTTCGGCCGTGAGCTTCTGATCGAGCGGGACGACTTTATGGTGGATCCTCCCAAAAAGTACAAACGTCTCTTCGTCGGCACGGAAGTCCGCCTGATGAACGCTTACTATGTCACCTGCACCGGTTACGACACGGACGAAAACGGAAACGTCACCGCCGTCCACTGTACCTATGACCCCGCGACCAGAGGCGGTTCCTCTCCGGACGGACGCAAGGTGAAAGGCACCATCCACTGGGTGGAAAAGGCACACGCCGGCTGCGTGACCGTACGCCTGTATGAAAATATCGTGGATGAGGAGAAAGGTGTCTACAATAAAGAAGACGGTTCGCTGAACCTGAATCCCAACTCTCTCACCACTGTCAAAGCCTATGTGGAGCCGGCGCTTATGGAAGCAAAAGGGTATGACAGCTTCCAGTTTGTACGGAACGGATTTTTCTGCGCCGACATCCATGATTCCAAAGAAGGGGAGCCCGTGTTCAACCGGATCGTATCCTTAAAGAGCTCGTTCACTCTTCCCAGGTAAAATGAAAACAAAGAACGGTGTGCCCGGACGGCACACCGTTCTTTTATCTCTTTATTATGTTTTATGCTTCTGCTTCAGGAGCTTCTTCGGCAGCTTCTTCTACTGCTTCTTCGGCAGGTTCTTCTGCTGCTTCAGCTGCGTTCTCAGCAGCTTCTTCTGCGGCGTCTTCCCATTCTTCAAAGGTGTCGCCTGCATCTTCTTCTGCATCTTCTTCTGCAGCTTCTGCTTCTTCTTTTTCTTCTTCCTCGTCCCAGTCCTCGTCCCAGTCGTCATCCCAGTCTTCATCCGGGGCATTATCGGATTTGTTCTTCAGATAAGCGGCGGCTGCGCCGGCTGCTGCAGCGGTAAAAGCGCCGAGAGCAAGTAATTTCATATATTTGTTCTTTGCCATTTTCCCGTCTCCTCTCAGAATTGACAGTCTTACAGTTCTGGTTATATTGTAGTATATTTTTCTCCAAAAGAAAAGAGGTTTTTCTCATTTCTTCACAGTTCCTCTTGATTCGGAGCTTTTGGGGCAGAGCCTCATACCTCCAGGCTTGCTTTTCTGGCGTCCACGGCTGCGTTCAGCACGTCCGCGAGGGATGTATCCACCAGAAGCGTGTCCGCGCTGTACAGAAACAGGACGTCCGTAATGCTGTAATCCCTCATCACCAGTGAGACATCATCGTAATAATACCGTGGATCGACCATGATGATCGTGGAATAGAACGGCGTCAGAAACTGCATAAAGCTGTTCGCGTAGGAATCCTTGAATACCAGAAGCGCTCTGCCGTTGTCCACTGTTGTCTGGATCTCTACCAGAGGATGGTTTCCGCCGAAGAAGACGGTATACTGATCCTTCTCATCCAGCTGGGCGGATACAAACATGGACCGGCTCCTCTGCTGCAGATCCGGATAGTTGACGACATACAGGGCGTCTGTCCCCTGCGGCTCGTAAACGGTGATCGAATCGGAATGATGATGATCGCCGCTACGGCTGGCCAGCGTTCCCTGGAAGGTGTCCGAAACGGTATGCGCCTTGAATTTAACATCGTCCGCATCCACCTTAAGGCTGTCAGCGGCGGCGCGGAACACCGTGTAGGCACCCTCGCTGGTCCAGTGATGGTCGGTGCGGTAATAGATCTTTTCGGTCGCGTGCGTCTTCAGGCTGGACGAGACGTCGATCAGGCGGACATCGTCCGATATATCCATCTGATAGGACCGGATATCCGAAAGCTGGTCGCGGACCGGCGCGTTGGCCGGAAGCTTGTCCGACAGGATGGCGGCTGCGTCCGGTACCATGATCATGCTGATGCTCCTGTCAGAGAAGGTATCCGCAAATGCGTTGATGGCTTCCACGGTCTTCTGCCCTGCTTCTTTGTCCGGTTTTTCCGGGATGGCCAGAAGATAACCGTCCTTTCCGACATAGACGCCCGAAAATTCACGCTGTCCCATGATATAGTCCGCATGGAACTTGATCGACGTCCACCAGTCCCTGAGCAGGAACTGATCTGCGTAATAGCTTGAAAAATCCGTAAAAAAGCTGCCGTCCCGTACAGATGCGAGCGAGAATGCGGGCATCTTTGCAAGGCTCCTGTTTTCGTTGGCCGAAAAGTCCTTGCTTGGAAGCACCAGATTGATGAGCATGACCACTGCCATGATACCGATCACGATCTTTGATACCAGGCTGTGGTGCTCCCGCCGGTTGCGGCTGATCCTTTTGACAGATCTGCTGGTTGTTTTTTTCTCCACGTTACAGTACCTTCCGGCGCCTGGGCCGGATGCCTTTCATCAGAACTGGACATACAGGAACGTTGTGTAGGTCGCGCTTACGAGTCCTGCGACGCACACCAGAAAAAGCGCTGTGTAGATGGCCACCGAGACGGTCTTCGCTGCGCTGCCTTTACGGTAGACAAAGCCGTCATGCAGGTTTTTGACGAACGGTGTGCAGAGAAGAGCCGCCACTACAAGCAGCAGGAAACGTTCTCTCAGTATGAAGGAAGTCGTCGAATCCCAGAATCCCGCTCCGTCGGCGCCGAACATCCTTCCGAAGTACCGGAAAGCGCCCGAGAGGGAGGGCGAGAAAAAGAACACCCATCCGAAAAAGGCGATCAGGTCCGTCAGAAAGATCCGTACGCCCACCGGGATCTTCGGCAGGATATCTTTGAGTGCGAAACGCTCCAGCATGACAAAAGCGCCATGGTACAGGCCCCACACCAGATAGTTCCAGGTGGATCCGTGCCAGATGCCTGTCAGGATCCAGACAGCCAGAAGGTTGCCTGCCTGACGGAGGGCTGAACAGCGGTTGCCGCCCAGCGGGATATATACGTATTCCCTGAACCATGCTCCCAGAGAGATGTGCCAGCGGCGCCAGAACTCCGAGACGCTGGTGGACAGGTAGGGATAGTCAAAGTTCTTTTCAAAGCGGAAGCCGAAGATGCGTGCCAGTCCGATGGCCATGTCCGAATATCCGCTGAAGTCGAAATAGAGCTGCAGGCTGAAAAAGATCATCCCGAACCAGGCGGTCGCTGCAGCCATGGTGGACAGCGAGGTCACATAAGAAAAAGCCGCTCCCAGGGTGTCCGCAATGAGGACCTTCTTGAAAAGGCCGATCAGGAACAGGTTCATGCCTTCTCCCAGGGCGGTCTTTGAATAGGTCCGCTCCCGGATCTGAGCCTTGAAATCCTTATACTGGACGATGGGGCCCGAGGTGATCTTGGGGAAGAAGCTTACAAACAGCACATACTGCATAATGTCTTCTTCGGCGCGCTCCTTCTCCCGGCAGATGTCCGCCAGATACGAAATGATCGAAAACGTGTAGAAGGAAATGCCGATCGGCATGACGAGCGTGGTGTATTTAAAGATGGCGAGCACTGCGACGTCCATGATCACCGCTGCGAACATCGCCACGCGTGCTACGCCGGGTTTGCCTTTGTCCAGGTATTTCTGGATCTCGATACCCGCGGCGTAGTTGAACACCATGGATATGACCAGTACCAGGAGCTGCCAGGGGCTTCCCCACGCGTAAAACAGAATGCTCATGATGGTCAGGAGCAGCAGTTTTTTATTGTCTGACACCACCCGGTACAAAAGCAGGGTGACTGGCAGAAATATAAACAGGAACAAGAGACTTCCGAAGGTCACCGTGTGGTTCCTCCTTTCCCGGTTGTCAGATTAAACAGCGTACGGCCTTGTCTGTCAGTACGCGGCATCAAAGGCATTCTCCACAGCCTGCGGATCATCTCCGGAGATGAAGAGGGCATAGTTGCTGCGTACGTCGATGATGCTCTTTTTCAGCATGGCCGTCTGTTCCACGCCGTAGCCTTCAAAGCTTTTGGTCTGTGCGGCCTGACGGCCCTCAAGCGCCTTTTTGACGGCGTCTTTCTGGGCATCGTCCTTCATACGGACGAGCATCAGTTCCTCCGCGCCCATGTTGGTCAGCGGATAGTATAACAGCACGTCTCCGTACTGGGTCGGATCGATGCCGTACAGTCTTTTGATCATCTGGTTGTTGGCAGGCTGCATCTTGTCCAGATCGGCGGCTTTTGTGACCACTGTTTTCATCTGGGAAAAGCCTGTCTCACTGGGCTTGTCTCCGGTCAGCCGGAAAAACAGGAAGACCCCCATGCCGAAGACGCAGAACCACTTGAGCATCATATGCAGGCTCCATCCGCCGCTGCCCCTTAAGCTTATGCCCCGGAAAGGATTGCGGAAGGGTTCTCTCTCTTCATCTTCATCCTCGTCGGAATAGTACAGGGCAGAACCGTCCAGGTCATCCAGGTCATCCAGATCGTCCGCCTCATCGAACTCATAGTTTCTGCGGGCGTTTTCTTCCAGCTCTCTGGCCCGTCTGGCTTCCCGGGCTCTTCTGGCCGCGGCCTGTGCTCTTTTTTGTTGGTTGGTGTCTGATCGTGCCATTTTATTCTCCATAGAGATGAACTGACCGCAGGATCACTCTTCATCCCCCAGGCCTTCGCCGTAGACGGTCATCATCATGTTGGCCGCCCAGTAGGGATAGAAGGGTTTCTGCAGATGGATGCCGTCGATCTCCCAGTACTGGGAGTACTGCTCTGCCAGATCATCATTGTTTACAAACGAAAAGCCGTTCTCTTCACACATCTCTTTGACCGCATTGCTGTAATCCGGGATCTCGTACCATTTGGCAGAGGTGTTGAAGGCCGGATCTCTGGCGGGCAGGATGGAATTGACGTAGATACCGGCGTTGGGGAATGTTTCATGCAGCGTATCCAGGATCTCATGGTATTCCTGCGCATATTCTTCCTTGGTCTGCCAGATGCCGATGGATACGTCGTTCAGTCCGAAGCAGAGATAGATCGAAGACGGGTTCAGCGCCTGCAGGGTCGCCATATTCTTTTCGATGTCCCGGATGGTCCAGCCGGGTCCGGCGATCACACGGTCATCCGGCATGAAGCCGAACACCTCAAAGCCTACCGCACGGCTGTCGCCCATCAGGGCATAATCGCTGAAAAGGCTCCAGACGTCGATCTCACCGTCGGCCACCTGGCGCATCTTTTCCTCACGCTCTTCCGCCAGACGCTGCTGCCTCTGGAGTGCCAGCACGGCTTCCACTTCGTCCGTGTCCGCCTTTTCAAGGTCCTTTATGTAGGCGATGCCGGAGGCGACCTCATCCGAGACGCCGCCGCTCACGGCTTTTATGATAAAATATCCCGCTATGATACCCACCAGGATGACCGCTGCGGGGATGATCCATTTTCGTAACTTCATAGACTCTTCTTCCTGCCTGATTTACGTTTCCGAAAGGGGCTCTGTGTCACAGGCGCCTGTTCCGGCCAATATTATATCACTTTTTCCCATGGTTTTCCACGATTATTTGTCCGGATTCTCCCGGATCTTCGACCGGATCCTCCGGAGCGTGTTATCCACGGATTTGACGCTCTTTCCGAGCGACTCTGCTATGTCCGCGTAAGAAAGACCTTCCGAATACAGGTCCATCACCTGCTTTTCCATAGGACTCAGAAGACGGCGGATCTCTTCTCTCCGCGCTTCCTGGTTTTCCCGTTCGATCAGGAGCTCCTCGGGACTGATGGCGAAGGAGATGAACTTCTCCTCCTGAAGCGGTTCTCCGTCCAGCGGGACCGCCGTATTGAGAAGCTGGTGCTTCTGCCTGCGGGAGCTCTCGATGGCTGTCGCGATCTGCCTGTCGATACAGAGCCCGGCAAAGGTACGGAAAGTGGTCCCTCTGTCTGTACGGTAATCCCGTATGGCTTTAAACAGGCCGATCATCCCTTCCTGCACCAGGTCGTCGTTATCTCCGCCCAGCAGAAAACGGGCCCTGGCCTTTTTCTTGACCAGTTCCTTGTATTTGTTCAGGAGATAATCCTCGATCTCCCGTTCTCCCGCATGAAACCGCTCGATCAGCGCTTCATCGGAAAGATCATCGTATTCATGCATGGAAGTTTTCTCCTGTCTTCTTTGCCGCGGCCATCCGCTGGCGCACGATCTCGTACGCAAGAATGCCGCAGGAGACCGAAGCGTTCAGCGAATCGATGTCCCCCTTCATGGGGATGGACGCCGTCAGATCACATTTTTCACGGACCAGGCGGCTCACTCCGTCTCCCTCCGAACCGATGACAAGGCCGATCGGGCCGGTCAGATCCAGATCATACATGCACTCCCCGCTCATATCGGCGCACACGAACCACAGACCTTTTTTCTGCAGCTCCGTGATGGTCTGCCCGAGATTGTTCACCCGGGCTACCGGCGTGTAATGGATGGCGCCTGCGGAAGTACGGGCAACGACCGATGTGAGGCCTGCCGCTCTCCTTTTGGGGATGATCACTCCATGAGCGCCGGCCAGATTGGCCGTCCGGATGATGGCGCCCAGATTGTGGGGATCTTCGATCTCATCCAGCAGGATGAGGAAAGGCGGTTCTCCTTTCTCCTCCGCTTTCCGGAGGATGTCCTCCACCGTCGCGTATTCAGACGCAGAGACCTGCGCAATGACGCCCTGGTGCATGCCGGTCTCGCTCATCTGATCCAGCCGTTCTTTATTCACGTACCGGATGATCGTATCCTGCTTTTTGGCTTCCCGCAGGATGGTCCGTACCGGTCCGTCCATGCAGCCGTCCAAAGCAAACAGCTTGTCCACGGTCCTGCCGGAGCGGAAAGCCTCCAGCACCGGGTTTCTTCCCTCGATCTGTTCACTGCTCATATTTTTCTCCTGTGGAAATGCCGAGGCGCACCAGATCCACGATCCGGCGCAGGTCCTCTTTCAGATACAGATAACCGATCAGCGCCTCAAGTCCTGTCGCCCGCCGGTAGTCGCTCATGCTTGCATGCCTGGCCATGGTGGGGGAATGCGCGTTCCGGCCTCTTTTATAGACGGACAGTTCTTCCTCCGTGAGGTGCGGCTCGATCCGCCGGACGATGTCCGACTGGGCCGATGCCTTGACCAGGCGGCTGGCTTCCTCATGCAGCCGGGAAGCCTTGCGGTTGCCCCGCTGCACCAGTATGGTGCGGATCACAAGCTCGTAGACACCGTCGCCGATATAGGCGAGCGTCAGCGGCGAAAAACTGCGGATATCCTGTTCCGGGAGTGAAAAAGCTTCCTTCAGATATTTCAGATTCTCGTCCATTTGACACCTTCCCGGGTATCTTTCAGCTGGATGCCCATGGAAAGAAGCTGGTCCCGGATCTGGTCCGCCCGTGCGAAATCCTTGTTCTTCCTGGCTTCCTGCCGCGCTTCGATGAGAGACTCGATCTCCGCGTCCAGGTCCTCCTTCGGCGGAAACAGGATCAGTCCGCACACATCGGAGAGCATCTGCAGCTGATCCAGAAGGGCCTGTGCAAAGGCTGCGGAAGAACCCTCGTCTGTGTTCGCGTTGGAAAAACGTACCAGTTCGAAGATCACCGACACTGCATCAGCGGTGTTGAAGTCATCGTCCATGGCTTCTTCAAAACGTTTTGTAAACTCCGCAGCTTCGGCAAGCAGCTTTTCTTCCGCATCGGACAGCGGAATGCCGGCACCGGCCTCGCAGCGGTCCTTCAGCCTGGATGCGGCCTCGCGGATACGCTCGAGCGCGCTCTTGGAGGATTCCATCAGGTCGGCGCTGAAGTTGAGCGGGCTCCTGTAATGAGCGCTCAGCATGAACAGGCGCAGCACCTGCAGGTCGTATTCTTTTGCGATCTCTCGGACAGTGCGGAAATTGCCCAGAGATTTTGACATTTTATGATTATCGATATTCAGAAAAGCATTGTGCATCCAGTAACGGGCAAAGGTCTTCCCGTTGGCGCATTCGCTCTGCGCGATCTCGTTTTCATGGTGCGGGAAGATCAGGTCTTCCCCGCCGGCATGGATATCGATCTCATCTCCCAGGTATTTTTTGGACATGACGGAGCACTCGATATGCCAGCCGGGACGTCCGTCGCACCAGGGAGAGGTCCAGAACGGTTCCCCCTCTTTCTTGGGTTTCCAGAGTACGAAATCCAGCGGATCCTCTTTCTGCTCTTCGCCCGATACCTGCAGCGCGCGGAAGCCGGACTGCAGATCATCCAGGTTCTTGTGGGACAGCTTGCCGTATTCGTCAAACTTTTTCACTCTGAAATAGACCGTCCCGTCAGCTGCAGCGTAGGCGTACCCCTTATCGATCAGCGTGCTGATCATCTCGATCATGCCGTCGATCTCCTGGGTGGCGCGCGGGTGCGTGGTAGCCGGCTTTACGTTCATGCCGGTCATATCCTGTACGCATTCTTTGATATAGCGTTCGGAGATCTCCGCGGACGAAACGCCCTCTTCCTGCGCTTTCTTGATGATCTTGTCATCCACGTCCGTAAAATTGGAGACATAGTTGACTTCATAGCCCTTGTATTCCATATACCGGCGGATCGTGTCGAAGATGATCATGGGACGCGCGTTCCCGATATGGATCAGGTTGTAGACGGTGGGGCCGCAGACGTACATCCGCACCTTTCCCGGCTCCATGGGGACAAATTCTTCCTTTTTTCTGGTCAGTGTATTAAAAAGCTGCATGGTCCTCCTCCTGTCTTGTGAGCAGTACGACAGCCTGTACGGCGATCCCCTGCTCTGTTCCTGTAAAACCGAGGCCTTCCTCGGTGGTCGCTTTTACGCTTACGCGGGAAAGTTCCGTCCCGGCTGCCCGGGCGATGTTCTCACGCATTTCCTGTATGTATGAAGCCAGCTTCGGCTTTTGTGCCAGGATGGTGGCGTCGATATTGCCGATCTGATAACCCTGCGTCCACATGAGCTCTGCCACATGCTCCAGAAGCGTGATGCTTGAGATGCCTTTATAGGCAGGGTCCGTGTCCGGAAAATGCTTTCCGATGTCTCCAAGGCACAACGCGCCCAGTATGGCGTCCATCACTGCGTGAACGAGCACATCCGCGTCCGAATGGCCCAGAAGCCCCTTGTCATGCGGGATGTCGACCCCTCCCAGGATCAGAGGGCGTCCCTCGGTCAGCCTGTGTACGTCGTAACCGGTTCCTATCCGAAGAGCCATGCCGTTCCTCCTTTATCGTTTACATCGATGACGTCACGAAGATATCATAGATGGCTTTTACAGCCGATTCAAAGTCCCTGTTTTCCACGCCGATGATGATGTTCTGTTCGCTGGAGCCCTGGTCAATCATCTTGACGTTGATCCTGGCGTGGGCCAGCGCGGAAAAGATACGGCTGGCTGTGCCGCGGGTGGACTTCATCCCGCGTCCCACCACTGCGATCAGGGCAAGGTCCGATTCCATCTCCACGAAGTCCGGGCTGACGGCCCGGTGGATCCCCGCGATGACCTGCTGCTCATGGTCCACGAAATCATCCTGATGAACGAAGACCGTCATGGTATCGATGCCGGACGGCATATGTTCGAAGCTGATGCCCTGGTCTTCAAAGACCTGCAGCACCTTGCGCCCGAAGCCGATCTCGCTGTTCATCAGCGATTTTTCGATATTGATGGAACAGAAGCCCTTCTTTCCGGCGATGCCGGTGATGACATAGCGAGGCTTTCTGCAGGTGCTTTCCACGATCAGGGTGCCTTTGTCTTCCGGGCGGTTGGTATTGCGGATATTGATGGGGATGCCCTGTCTTCTGACGGGGAAGATCGCTTCCTCATGCAGGACCGTCGCCCCCATATAGCTCAGCTCCCTGAGCTCCCGGTATGTGATGGTCTCGATGGTCTCCGGATCATCTACGATGTGAGGATCAGCCACCAGAAAGCCGGAGACGTCCGTCCAGTTTTCATACATGTCCGCGCTGATGGCGCGGGCTACCAGGCTGCCTGTCACATCCGAACCGCCGCGTGAGAAAGTCCTGACATGGCCTTCCCGGTCAGCCCCGTAAAAGCCGGGCACCACCGCGCAGTCCATGGGCAGAAGCCTCTGGCTCATACATCGGTCCGTCTCCTCCAGGTCCAGGGTCCCGTCCTCATGAAAGACGATCATTTCCGCCGCGTCCACGAAGGGAAAGCCAAGATAGGCCGCCATGATCCGGCTGTTCAGGTATTCACCGCGGGAAGCCGCATATTCCCTGCCTGCTTTTTCCTGAAACATTTTTTCGATCTCGTGGAATTCCTGTTCCAGCGAGACTTCCAGGGAAAGCCCCCGGATGATCTCATAATAACGTTCCTTGATGGCTTTCAGAAGGACGGTGAAATCCTCGCCCGCTTCTGCCGATTCATAGCATCTGTATAATAGATCCGTTACTTTTGTGTCACTGTCATTCCGTTTCCCGGGGGCGGAAGGAACCACAAAGCGGCGGGAAGGATCCTTTCTGATGATCTCGCCGACCTTTTTGAACTGCTCCGCGCTCGCGAGGGAACTGCCCCCGAATTTAACCACTGTCTTCATTGTATGTTCATGCTCCTTAGTCATTTCCTCCCATTTTACGAGGATTGGAGGGGGTTGTCAATCCCACGACCTGCAGGATCTCGTCTTTGACGCAGAACCGGATATCCCATCCGGCGAAGGGCATGCCGTAGATCCGCTCCGGATCCTTCTGATAGGCAGGCCTCGGGTCGCCCGCAAGGACCTCCAGAAGGGCCTGCCGTTTTTCCTCCGGGATCCGGCAGAGCAGTTCCCCCGGGAACTCCACGTGCAGGCGTCGTTTCGGGACCTGATCCGTAAATCCGAAGGCTGCATCCGCATGCAGGTCCCCTGCGATATACGGCTTGATGTCCAGGATGGGCGTGCCGTCCATCAGATCGGCGCCGCCTACCACCAGCACAGGGCCCAGCTCCTGGTCCTGCCGGACCTTTATGAGCCGTACGCTCGACAGGCCGATGGGGTTAGGCCGGAAGGGAGACCGGGTGGCAAAAACGCCCATACGCCGGTTCCCGCCCAGCCTGGGCGGCCTTACCGTGGGGGAAAAGCTCTCGCGGATGGTCTCCGAAAACACCCAGACGAGCCACAGATGGCTGAATTCCGCCAGACCTCGGAAGGCGTCGGCGGAACGATACTTCTTCTCCATCACCACCTCGGAAACGATGCTTCCGGCGACGCCGCTCTGATGCGGGATCCCGAATTTTTCAGGAAAATCCGACCGGATATACGCGATCGGTTTCATAGAAAAAAGCTTTGTATCCATCCCTCATTCTTCCTCCCAGGGCGCGTCTGCATTTTCATGCACGGAGTCCCAGAGCGGATGTACCTGTGGACATACGTTCTTTTTCATGGCAGCACGCATCTCCACATAACACCCGCAGATCCGGCACATTCCATAAGAAAGCCTGTCGCAGGACTTACAGATGGCAAGCCTCTCCCGGTATACTTCGTCGCTCACTTTGTCGTCCGGTTCGATCCGCTCGATGTACTGCCGCAGAGAAGCGGCTACGCTCTCCTCCGAGAAGCTTTCCAGCAACAGACATTTTTTACAGATCCTGTACTGACTCTCTTTCATGGCTTTCCTCAAAAAAAGCATCCCTGCGGACCGGCCGCAGGGATGAAACGCATTTATATAAGTTTGACTCAGGCTTTTCCGACGGAACCGAAGAGTTCCATTTTTTCTTTGACGGTCGCCTTGATGGCTTCAAATCCGGGAGCCAGGACTTTTCTCGGGTCAAATCCCTTGCCGACAAGATCCTTGCCCTCTTCGAAGTACTTACGGGTAGCTTCGGTGAAGGAGATCTGGCATTCGGTATTTACGTTGATCTTGGAAACGCCGAGAGTGATGGCCTTCTTGATCTGGTCAGCCGGGATGCCTGTGCCGCCGTGAAGGACCAGGGGCATATCGCCTGTCAGTTTCTGGATGGCATCGAGGGTCTCGAAGCTTAAGCCGGCCCAGTTTTCCGGATATTTTCCATGGATGTTGCCGATGCCTGCTGCCAGGAAGTCGATTCCCAGATCAGCGATCATCTTGCATTCTTCGGGATCTGCGCATTCGCCCATGCCGATCACGCCGTCTTCTTCGCCGCCGATAGCGCCGACCTCTGCCTCAAGGGACATGCCGTGCTCAGCTACGATCTTGACCAGTTCTTTGGTCTTTGCGACGTTTTCTTCGATCGGATAATGAGATCCGTCGAACATGATGGATGAGAATCCTGCTGCCACGCACTTGAGGCAGCCTTCATAGGAACCGTGATCCAGATGCAGAGCGACCGGAACGGTGATGTTCAGCTCTTCAAGCATGCCGTTGACCATGCCTACGACCGTCTTGTAGCCGCCCATGTACTTGCCGGCTCCCTCGGAAACGCCGAGGATGACGGGAGAAGCGTTCTCCTGCGCGGTAAGAAGGATCGCTTTGGTCCATTCAAGGTTGTTGATGTTGAACTGGCCTACTGCATAGTGGCCGGCTTTTGCCTTTTGGAGCATCTCTGTTGCGCTTACTAATGCCATGATTTTTTCCTCCTGTTTTTTGCATTGGGGCTTTTGTCTCTGACAAAGACTCCGCTAGATGTATGATAGCAGATTCTGCCGCCCGCGTCTACCTTTTTCTGTGATATAAAAGCATAATTCCCAGGGCTGGCATGGTAAATTTCAGCATGCCGGCCTTTGCGGTATAGTATGCCAGTTCAGTCGTAAAAGAATCCTTGCCGGAAAGCATGATCCTCGTCAGCAGGGTATCCTCGTGACGGCTGATGCCGGTCCGCCAGGCTTCGATCTCGAGCTCGCGTTCCGTTTCCTGGTTGTTCAGGATCGCGATGACGACTTCCTCGAAAGAGAAGCGGCCGTAGCTTAAGCCCTGAAAGTCGTTCCACAGGAAGACAAGCGAACCGGCCTTCAGCACCGGATACCGGTTATGGATCGCGATCATCTCGCGGTGAAAATCCAGCATCTGATAGTCTTCACGCCCCCAGGGATAGGTGCGGCGGTTGTCCGGGTCCGTAAACCCGCACACGCCGGCTTCATCCCCGTAATAGACGGTCGGAGAACCCGGCCAGGTCATCTGCAGCGCGACTGCCTCCCGCATGACGGCCGGACAGATGTCCTCGGACGCGGCGTCCGTGCCGAGTGCATAGGCTCTGCCGGCTTTGTGGTTGGTCCTTGTGAGGAATCTGGAATGGTCATGGTTGGAGAGTTCGTTCATCGCCGTGTACAGGGAGGACATCGGCAGAGCGCGCATATTGTGGCGCATGGCCTGGATGAACGCATCGCTGTTCCCCAGCATGTCGCTCCGGAACTCATCGCTGTGTTTTTCCATTCCGGTCAGGAACCAGGTGACGGGCTCCATAAAGGCGTCGTAGTTCATGACCGTATCCCATTCGTCTCCGCGGAGCCATCTCTCCGGACTTCCGTAGTGCTCCGCCAGAACGATGGCGTCCGGGTTGGCTTCCTTGACAGCCTTTCGGAACCGCTTCCAGAACTCGTGGTTGAACTCCTCAGAAAAGCCGACGTCCGCGGCCACATCCACCCGCCATCCGTCCGCGTTCAAAGGCGGTGAGACCCACTTCTTTGCGATGCGGAGGATCTCCTCCAGCAGGGCGGGCGAATCCTCATAGTTCAGCTTCGGCAGGGTGTCATGACCCCACCAGCCTTCGTAGGTTCCGTTGTAAGGCCAGGCATCCTCCGAGAACCGGAAGAAGCTGCGATAGGGACTGTCCTCGGAAATATAGGCGCCTTTTTCATAGCCTTCCTGTTTTTCGTAGATCCGTTCCCTGTCCATCCATTTGTTGAATGAACCGCAGTGGTTGAAGACGCCGTCCAGGATGATCTTCATGCCCCGGCGGTGAAGCTCCTCCGTCAGCTGGATGAAGAGCGCGTTGGAGGCCTCCAGGTTTGCCGGATCCGTCACCCTGCGGATATACTTGTGGGCGTGACTGTTGTCACGGTCCCAGCTTTCCATCTTTCCTTCGCAGTCCGAGACGATCCTTCCGTAATGCGGATCCACATAATCGTAATCCTGACAGTCATACTTGTGATTGCTGGGAGAGACAAAGATGGGGTTTAAATACAGCACCTCCACCCCCAGGTTCTGCAGATAATCCAGCCGGTTGATCAGGCCCTGCAGGTCTCCGCCGTAAAACTCGCGCACGCCCATGGCGGCCGGCGGTTTGTTCCAGTCCGTCACGTGGACGCTCACGTCGTTAATGTAGGAGTATTCCCCGGTCTCTACGTCGTTGGTCGGGTCGCCGTTCGAAAACCGGTCGACAAAGATCTGATACATCACGGCTCCCTTGGCCCAGTCCGGCGTGTGGTAGCCCGGATATACCAGAAAATCCATCTCCGGCACATGTTCTTCCTTCACGCCCAGATGGTTGTAAAAACACACGACCGTGCCGTAATGGACCTCAAAATGGTACAGCACGGCCTCGCTTCCCATGACCACCTCGGCCTCGTAATAGTCGAAGCTCCGGGCGGTAGAGGCTACCTGCATCTCGATCCGGTCGTTGTTCCAGATCAGATCCACCCCGTCCACATTGTTCCTCTGGGTGCGGAACCGGATCCTGACCCGGTCTCCTGCCTTCGGCTCGGAAGGCCTTCGAAAATCTTCTGTTCCATCGCTGAACAGGGCTTTTTTATTCAGGACCGCCCGCATGTTCAGCATGTAGCGCATTTTTCTGTTGGTTTCGCTGGAATAGATCATTTTATCTCCTGCTCTGTCAGAGTGTCGGCGTTTTCCTCCTGAAAGAGGGCTTCGAATTCATCTCTGTGAACCTTTTCCTTCTCAAGGAGGAGAGACGCGCAGGCGTGGAGAACATGTTCATGCTGCAGGATGATCTCCCTGGCCTGTCCGTGACACTGTTCTATAATCCTCCGGATCTCTTCGTCTATCTCTCTTGCGACCTCTTCGCTGTAGTCTTTGGTGTGCGCCAGATCGCGGCCGATAAAGACGGCGTCGTCATCCCCGCCGTAGGATACGAGCCCCAGCTTTTCGGACATGCCGAATTTCATGACCATGGAGCGCGCAACGCCGGTCGCCCGTTTGATATCGTTGGAAGCGCCGGTGGTGATGTCCCCGAAGATGATCTCCTCGGCGACACGGCCGCCCAGCAGTGTTGTGATCTCCTGAAGCATCTTCCCCTTTGTGTCAAAGATCTCGTCTTTGTCGGGAAGGGGCATGGTATAGCCCGCGGCCCCCATTCCCGTCGGGATGATGGAGATGGTGTAAACGGATTCCATATCCGGAAGGACATGGAACAGGATGGCGTGTCCTGCCTCGTGGTAAGCGGTGATCTTTTTTTCTTTGTCGGAGATCACCTTGCTCCGTTTTTCCGCTCCGATGCCGACTTTGATGAAGGAGTTCTTGATATCCTGCTGTGTCACATAGGCGCGGTCTTCCTTGGCTGCCACGATGGCCGCCTCGTTCATCAGGTTCTCCAGATCTGCTCCGGTAAAGCCGGCCGTGGTCTGGGCGATCTGCTTCAAGTCTACGTCGTCTCCCAGAGGTTTCCCTCTGGAATGGACCTTCAGGATCTCTTCTCTTCCCTGGATGTCCGGGCGGCCCACGGCCACCTTACGGTCAAAACGGCCCGGGCGCAGGATGGCGGGATCCAGGATGTCCACACGGTTGGTGGCGGCCATCACGATGATGCCTTCGTTGACGCCGAAACCGTCCATCTCCACCAGCAGCTGGTTCAGTGTCTGTTCTCTTTCGTCATGGCCGCCGCCGAGGCCCGTGCCTCTCTGGCGCGCCACGGCGTCGATCTCGTCTATAAAGATGATGCAGGGCGCATGCTTTTTGCCTTCGTCAAACAGGTCGCGCACGCGCGAAGCGCCGACGCCCACGAACATCTCCACAAAGTCCGAGCCGGAGATGGAGAAGAAGGGAACGCCCGCCTCGCCTGCTACAGCTTTCGCAAGCAGCGTCTTGCCGGTGCCCGGAGGGCCTACCAGGAGCACACCCTTGGGTATACGCGCGCCGACCTTGGTGTATTTCTGCGGCGACTTTAAAAAGTCCACCACCTCGACCAGGTCCTCTTTTTCCTCCAGAAGGCCCGCCACGTCCTGGAAAGTGATCTTTTTGTCATTCTCCCCTGACAGATGCGCACGGCTCTTGCCGAAATTCATCATCTTGGAATTGCTTCCGCCGCCGCCCATCTGCCGGTTCATCATCATAAACAGAAAGATGAACATGCCTCCGTAAAGAATGATGGGCAGAAATGTCGCGATGAAGGTGTTGTCGCCCGGTACGTCCTCGACCTCGGGATCAACGCCGTTGTCACGAAGGATGGTTTCCACCTCGGTGACGTCCGTCGCGTAAAAGCGCCTTTGCCCTTCGTCTTTGATATACAGGAGAATGGTCCCTGTGGGGATCTCCTTGTTGGGGCGGATCACGGCTTCCGTGACGAGGCCTTTCTGAAGGGCGGCCTGCATCTGCCCCAGGGAATAATTGGTCTGGTTAGCCGTCTGCCGGCTCATAAACAGATATCCGATCACCAGCGCCACGAGAAGGATCAGGGTGAAGCCGAATCTGCTGTTCTGCCTGTTGTTTTCCAAATGCTGCTCCTTTCAGTTCAGTCTTCTGTCAGTTCTGCCACGCCGATGTAAGGAAGATTGCGGTATTTCTGCGCGTAGTCCAGGCCGTATCCCACAACAAACTTGTCGGGGATCTCAAAGCAGGTATAGTCCACCGGTACTTCGACGACCCTGCGGTCCGGTTTGTCCAGAAGGGTGCACAGTTTTACGCTGGCCGGATGACGGTCATGCACGATCTGCAGAAGATAGCTGAGGGTCCGTCCGGAATCCACGATATCCTCCACCACCAGGACGTCCTTGCCTTCCAGCGGTTCGTCCAGGTCTTTTACGATCCGCACCACGCCGCTCGATTTGGTGTCGTTTCCATAGCTGGACACAGACATAAAGTCAAGTGAGACAGGCCTCGTGATCCTTTTTGCCAGTTCGCACATGAAAAAGACGCCGCCCTTCAGTACGCAGATCATATGGATCGATCTTCCTTCGTAATCCCGGCTGATCCTGGCTGCGATCTCCTGGATCCTTTTATCTACTTCTTCCTCGCTGATCAATACATGAATCTTTTCGCCCATGAAGCGTCCTCCTTCTATGTATGGAATGTTTTTTCGGGATACCATACAAGCTCCAGCACCCGTCTGGTATCTCCGGTGATCTTCGCTTTTTCCGAGATCCTTTCTCCGACGATCCACAGCACCTCGCTGTCGTCCGTTATGACAGGGAGCAGATCTCTCTGGTCTGCCGGGATCCCTTCCTCCATCATCAGACGGGTCAGCTTTTTGGATCCCCCTTCGGAAAGGACCGTCATCCGGTCTCCCGTTCTGCGGGTCCGGATTTTAAGAGTACCATCTATTTTATCATAATCCAACCATTTCGTATACTTTTTTTCGACAATCTTCTCGCACTTATAGTCAAACAGGCGTGAATAAAGCGTAAATTCCCGGAAGAAAGCAGGCTGTCCGGGAATGATCCCGACTGCTTCGGGTTCCTGGCCCCGGGATCCTGCCATGCTGTCTTTTGACTGCAGCAGCAGACCGTCGGACCGTCGGACCGCCGTCCGGCCGCCCGGAAGGGAAACTCTTCTTCCCTGTCCGCCTCTGGCGGTCTCCTTCATCGCCTTGATATGTACGGCCGTCACGTCCCGCCGGCCTCCCGTCTCCTCCAGAGCCTGCAGGAGCACATAGGTCCGGACAGCTTCCGGCGCTTTCAGAAAGGGTTCGTTCAGGAGCAGGCCTTCCGGGAGTCTTGTACACTGCTCCAGGATCTTCTCTGCAAGTCCGTTCATATAATCCGTCGTCTCAGCCGCCTCTTCCGAGAGCGCGGCCAGATGGGCGTCCGCCTGGCTGTTGATATTCTCACGCAGCACCGGCAGGCAGACGTGCCGGATACGGTTGCGCGTATACAGATCCTGCGCATTGGTGCTGTCCGTCACGTAAGGCAGGTTTCTGTCCCGGAGATAGAGAAGGATCTCCTCCTCTTCCAGGCACAGGATGGGCCTGATCAGGCTGCCCGAGACCGGCCGCAGAGAAGAAAGGCCCGGAAGCCCTGTTCCTCTTGCGATATGGTGGAGGACTGTCTCCGCCAGATCTCCCTGATGGTGGGCCGTCGCGATCCGGACGTCAGTTCCGTCCCCTGCGAAATAAGCGGCCGCTTCTTTAAAAGCTTCTTTTCTGGCCCTGGAGCCGGCTTCCTCGAGACCGGTTTTCATCTCCTTTGCCAGACGCGGTACATCACGGACAATGACCCGGCAGGGGATCTCCATCTTTCTGCAGAGTTCCTCCGAGAAGGAACGGTCCCGGAGCGCTTCATCTCCCCGGATCTGATGATCTACATGCACGGCAAAAAGCCGGAAAGGATGGCCGGTACGAAGCCGGTTCAGCAGATCCAGCATGCAGACCGAATCGCTTCCGCCGGAAAGAGCGGCGATCACTGCGGTTCCCTGCGGGATCATCTCCTTTTCCCGGATATACTGTTTGAATTTTGCGAAGATCTCGTCACTTTTTTTCATGGCAGTTTAATATAAAACGGATTGCTCGTGCCGGGGCATGCTGCAATCCGCTTATGATCATCAATCATTCATGGTTTTTTCTTCTTCAAACACGATCTCGTCGGGCTTGACAAGGCCCAGTTTCTCCCGGGCCACCTCTTCCGCGTACGCGTCTGTCTTCATATAGGTCTTTAAACTGTCGATCTCGGCAGTCCGCTCTTTTTCCTCCGCGATCTCCTGGGTCAGCTTTTCCTTCTT
This sequence comes from uncultured Blautia sp., assembly GCA_946622645.1. Lineage (GTDB taxonomy): Bacteria > Bacillota > Clostridia > Lachnospirales > Lachnospiraceae > Blautia_A. Next base: position 3,212 of record CAMOQF010000026.1, on the reverse strand, counting down.
GGCTTCATACATCTGCAGGCGCTGCTCCAGACGCATGCTGCCGAGATAAAGGCCTCCGAGAAACAGAAGGACCACGGCTGTAATGGCTAAAAGACCCAGACGGTTATAATTGGCCGTCCGTTTTTTCTTTTTATGTTTCAGCTTTTTCAAAACTCCCCTGCCCCTTACTCCGACGGATTTCCCGCAGGATTTTTGGCTGACGGCACTGCAAAAGAGTCAGCCAGTTTACATAAGAATTCTACACCCAATCTTTGTAAAGTGCAACCGTCAGTTTTCAAAAAATCATAAAACATAAGGCTCCGCAGCTTTACAGATACCGGAACAGGGATTCTGCGTCCTCCTTGCGGACTGTCTCCTGGACGTCCAGAACTTCCACACGGACCGTGCGGGTGCCGAAACGGATCTCGATGATATCGCCCGTCTTTACGTTTGCCGAAGCTTTGGCAGGCTTGTCGTTCACAAGGACGCGGCCGGCGTCGCATGCCTCGTTGGCCACAGTCCTTCTTTTGATCAGCCGCGAAACCTTCAGATATTTGTCCAGTCTCATCGTCTTCTCCTTACTCATAACAGAAAAGAGCCGGCGCTGCCGCCGGCTCTTCGTTAAAAATCCTTACTTATGCGTTTACCTGGTCCTTCAGAGCTTTTCCGGCTTTGAATTTCGGGGACTTGGAAGCTTTGATCTTCATGGTAGCGCCGGTCTGAGGATTTCTGCCTTCTCTTGCAGGTCTCTCGGCTACTTCAAAGGTACCAAAACCAACAAGCTGTACTTTTCCGCCAGCCTTAAGCTCGCCGGTAACAACATCGATAAAAGATTTAAGGACGGTTTCAATATCCTTCTTGGAAAGTTTGGATTCTTTTGCAATTGCATCAACCAGTTCGGTTCTGTTCATGATGATTCCTCCTAAAAATTTGTACATCTGTCTGCAGCCCGCACATCCGCTAAAGCTGCACTTTATCCTTTATACCGTAAAACAGATCGCTTGTCAAGTCTATTACCGGGGTTTTTCCAGTTTTTCCGGACATCTTACCAGATCCAGCAAGACTTCCCTGACATTGTCCTCCGGGGCTTCCAGCACATGCTCCAGAAGAGCCGCAAGGAGCTGCCCCATCTCCTTCCCCGGACGTATGCCTTCCCCGATCAGATCCCTGCCCGTGACAGCCAGATCCTTGAGTGAAAGGCACTGATTAAGACGCACGATCTCCTGGTAGCAGGCCGATACCTCGCCCAGGCCGCCCAGCTTTTCTTTTCTCAGATACATGCTCTGCGCACGGATATCCGCATTCTGGATCAGCAGGAAAGAGGGGAACAGATCCTCCCCGATCCGGTTTACGGCTTTGCGGACGGACGTCATGGTCCCTTTCGGCCGTACATCGTGATACAGGACCAGCCGGCAGACCGTATGGATGGTATCGTTGTCGAACTTCAGACGGCGCAGGATCGTTTCCGCCATCTTTTCTCCTACCACGGGGTGCATCTTAAAATGATCCCGGCCGTCCGGATCCGTCGTTTTGACCGCCGGTTTTCCGATATCATGCAGCAGGATGGAAAGACGAAGGATCCTGTCCTCCGGGATCAGCAGGAGCGCGTGCAGGATATGTTCCCCCACCGTGTAGCAGTGATGGGGGGTGTTCTGTTCCGTCTCCATACAGACGTCAAATTCCGGAAGGAACACCTTGGTAACGCCAAGGGAATAAGCGTCCCGCAGGATATCCGGGTGGGGCGAGACAAGGATCTTGACAAGCTCCGTCTGGATCCTTTCCGCGCTGATATGCTGCAGCGTCTCCGCTTTATGACGGATGGCTTCTCTGGTGCCCTCTTCCACGGAAAAACCCAGCTGAGCCGAGAAACGGAGCGCCCGAAGCATCCGCAGGGCGTCCTCCGAAAAACGTTCTTCCGGGTCTCCCACACACCGGATCACGCCGGATGCGATATCGTCCACACCGCCGAACAGATCCACCAGGCCTCTCACAGGGTGGTAGGCCATCGCGTTGATGGTAAAGTCGCGGCGGCAGAGATCCTCCCGCAGTTCTCCGGTAAAGGTGACCTTTTTCGGATGACGGCAGTCTTCATACAGGCCGTCCACCCGGTAGGTAGTCACTTCATAGGGTTCATGCCCCATCAGGACCGTGACCGTCCCATGCTGGATCCCGGTATCGACCGTCCGGTGGAAGAGCTCCTTCACACGTTCCGGCGGGGCGCTGGTGGTGATGTCCCAGTCATTAGGGGTCCTGCCAAGAACGCAGTCCCTGACACAGCCTCCCACCACGTACGCCTCATATCCGGCGTCCTCCAGGATGCGTATGATCTTTTCCGCCTGGGGCGGAATCTGCAGTTTCAGGTTTGTCTTCTCAATGTTCAATATGCTCTGCCCCAATAGACCATCTTTCTGGCCGGTCTTCCGCAGCAGACGCATTTGTCGCTCAGCGTCTCCTGGGCGAAAGGCATGCAGCGTGAGGTCGCCTGTACGTCTTCTTTGATCTTGTCCTCGCAGGCCTGATCTTCGCACCACATCGCTTTTACAAAACCGGGCTTCTCGTTGATGATCTTTTTAAACTCTTCATAGTCAGTTGCCACATAGGTATGGGCATCCCTGTGCGCTTTGGCTCTCTCGAACATCTCACGCTGCATGCAGTCGAGGATCTCCGCCGTCTTTGCGGCAAGCTCCGCGAAGGATACCGTATATTTTTCTCTGGTGTCGCGGCGGCAGATGACGGCCTGCTGGTTTTCGATATCCTTGGGACCGCATTCGATGCGGACCGGGATGCCGCGCATCTCCTGTTCGGCGAATTTGAATCCCGGGCTCTTGTCGGTGTCGTCCACCTTGACGCGGATGCCCGCAGCCAGGAGGGCCTGATAAAGCTCCTCCGCCTTCTCCAGAACGCCCTCTTTGCGCTGCTGGATGGGGATCACCACAGCCTGTACCGGAGCGACCTTCGGAGGAAGCACCAGACCGCTGTCGTCACCGTGTACCATGATCAGGGCTCCGATCATGCGGGTCGTCATACCCCAGGATGTCTGGTGAACATATTTCAGCGTATTGTCCTTGTCAGTATACTGGATGCCGAAAGCTTTCGCAAAACCGTCGCCAAAATTGTGGCTCGTACCGGACTGCAGCGCTTTTCCGTCGTGCATGAGCGCCTCGATGGTGTAGGTGGCCTCCGCGCCGGCAAATTTCTCCTTGTCGGTCTTGCGGCCCCGTACCACCGGAATG